>NZ_JBEZGN010000010.1:0-233516 GCF_040650055.1 Spirillospora sp. NPDC048819
ACCCCCGCCTCCTTGTACCTGCCCTCCCCGGCGCCCGCCGGGGCAGCGGGGGGGGGGGGCGGCCCGGGCCCCCCCCGCCACAGTGCGGAGTTACGGACGTCCGGGGGTCAGCCCGCGCTGCAGGAGACCGTCGGCCACGTCCAGTTGCCGTTGTGCTGGATGGTCACGCCCCAGTTGTTGCCACTGCCGTTGGGCCTGGCCGTCAGGACCTGGGCGCTGGGCCAGCTGGCGTCGATGTTCCAGGTGGCGATCATCTTGGCGGGCGACGGGACGTTCATCGTCACGGTCCAGTTGCTGGAGCCGGACACCGAGACGTTGAGGTTGTAGCGGTCGCTCCACTGCTCGCCGGCGGACAGGGTCGCGGTGCAGCCGTTGTCGCCACCACCACCACCACCGCCACCGCCACCGCCACCGCCGCCACCGGAGGTGCCGCCCACGGTGATGTTGGAACTCCCGCTGCTCTGGTAGCCCTCCGTCGCGAGGATCATGTAGTCGTGGCTGCCCAGGTTCATCCCGTGGCTGGCCCACGCGTCGAAGTGGTTGCCGGAAGTGATGGTCCCGCCCGTGCGCCTCGACTGCCGGACGCTCCAGAACTGCGGGAAGGTCGCGGTGCCTTCGATGGACGGCTGGTTGTACCGCATCGTCTTGTAGATGTCGTACGTACCGCCGTCACTGGTGACCGTGCCCATGTAGTCCCCGGTGGGCCGGTAAGTGCCCCAGTTGTCGACGACGTAGTACTCCACGAGCGGGTTCCTCGTCCACCCGTAGAGGGTCAGGTACGAGTTGCCGGACGGGTTGAAGCTGCCCGAGTAGGTCACGGTCCGGCGCCCGCCGGTGCTCCAGCCCTTCCCGGCGACGAAGTTGCCGGTGTTCCTCCACGAGGTGCTGTAGTTGCCGCCGGCCCCCAGCTCCATGGAGACCGTGCCCTGGCTGTCGGTCCAGAACGAATAGAAGTAGCCGTTGTGGTTGCCGGTCTGGTTGGTGGTCACGGCCGCGTCGGCGACCCCGGGCAGGGCGGCGACCAGCACGAACGCGGAGAAGGCGCTGATGAGCGCCCTGAGCCGGCCGCGTCCGCGGCTCTTCGGGCGGGCGGGGGCGGCGCTCATGCGCGCGGGTTTCGGATGCGTGATGCTCATGTGCGTTCTTCCTCCTCGTGAACGCTGGCGGGGCGGCCAGGCAGCACGACATGACCCGGCGAACCGCCGGTGGCCAGGCGACGGCCGCCGCGGCGTCCTGCTACGTGGCGGATTTCGAGGGTGGAGGCGGGGGTGGGGGTGGGATGGCGGGGGTTGGCCGGTCGTCGTACCGCCGACGACCGGAGGACGGTCGCGGGCGCCTGGCCCGCATCGACGGGGGACGAGGTCCGTCGATGGCGACAGTGTTGGCCCGCCCCGGTAGACCTGTCAACAGTTTTCGAAAGATTTCGATGACCCTAATTTTCTTGAAATCTCATTCGACCAGGTCAATGCACATCTCCAATGGACCGACCACGCAACTGTCCATTGAAGCGCCCATTAGGTGATCATGATGTAGCCTGATATTTCGAAAGTTTCGAAGGCCTGGAGGGCGGCTCGTCAGGCCCGCGGGTACCGTCCGCGCCATGGAGCCCCGGTGTTCGCCATGCCGGACGCGTTGCAGGTGTGCTTCCGCACCGGCCCCGGGCGGCCGAGCGCGCTTGATTCCGTGGTCAACGGTTGCCGTTCACAGGGCGTGGCGGTACCAGCCGCCGTTGGGTCCGGTGGTCAGCCACGAACGGTCTCCGAGCGGGACGATGTCCTCTCTGGTGGTGAACTCGGCGGGGAAGTGTTCGAGGACCTGTCCGGTCCGGGTGTCGACCAGGTGGTTCTGGTAGAAGTCCAGATCCACGGGCTCGTCCGAGTCGTCCGGCTGGGTGCGTTCGCCGTGAACGGAGACGATCGCGGTGTCGGCGTCGAGGTGGCCCACAGTCCAGCCGATGAAGAACGTCTCATGCTCTTCTTCGTCGTACCCGAGCGCTTCGGACGAGACGGTGAGGTCCTCTTGCCCGTCGGGGAACGTCCGGAAGACGAGTTCCTGGAGGAGGGTTCCCGCCTTGTCCCCGACCGTCATCATGCGGCTCCCGTCTGGGGACAGGTCGTAAAGGGCGGCATCCCACGAATACTCGGCCAGCGCGATTCGGCCGTCCTCGATTCTGGCGCGGTACACCCTCGAGCCGTCTTGTCCTTCGCCGACGTCCAGCAGCATGTGCTCGCCGTCGGGGTGGACGAAATGCTGCGCGCCGTGTCCTGCGCTTCCCAGTTCGACCTGGTCCAGCACGCTGCCCGTGGCGGTGTCGAATGCGAGCCACTGGTCGACGTGGCCGCGTCCCTTCATGGCCATGTCGGGGCGGTACAGCCACACGACGTCGCCTTTCAGCGAGAACGCGCAGCCGGCCCGGCCGTTCATGTACTGCTTCGGCGCCGCACCGAAATCGCCGCGCCACCGGGGCATGCCGTCGCGACCGACGCAGACGAGTGCTTCGTCGGTCGTGTACACGGCGCATTCCAGGTCGGGGGACGCCGCGTGGCCGCGCGGTTCGCTCTCGGCGGGGAATACCGCCGCCCGTCCGAGGAGGTCCCCGTCGACGACCAGCTGGGAAAGGTCGTAGGCGACCACGTGGTTGAGCGTGGCCTTTGTCAAGAGGCGGCGATCCGCGGGCATGTGCCGTAGGTTAGCTGATCAAGGTGTATTGGACGGGGAAAAGTGATGGACGAGAATATGCGCGCGGGGCTGGCTGAGGTTCGGGGCAAGGTTGAGCTTGTGCGGCGGACGGAGGCGGAGCACGGCTTCGGGGTCGTCATCGAGGATCCCCTGGAGCTGGAGGACGTTCCGGAGCTTCCCGACGGGGTGACGGAGGTGTTCCGCCTGTTCTACCGGCTGGGCGGCGACTACATCTGTTTCAAGCAGCCCGATGAGATCCGCAACCCGCACGAATGGGCGTGGCGGAAGTCCAATGAGCACTGCCCGCTGGGCGATCCCCTTCAGATCGGCCATGAACGCTACGGGATTCCGGCCGACGTCCTCGAACGCATCGACGGCGGCGCTCCCATTCGCCTGGACCTCAACGACGGCAGCGTCTACTACGTCGATCCGGACGACTACGTCTTCTATTACAAGAACGTCGAGATCGAGGAGATCGATCGCGAGGATTTCGCGGACGACATCGTCGCCTTCTTCAACCACCACGTTCTCGGCGCGGGCTATCCCCGGCTGGTCGAGGCCGTCCTGGGACGTCGCGCCGCCACGGAGCTTGACAGGCGGGGGCGCCACAAGGACAACTGGATGAGGCTCCTCTCGGAAAGCGGCCTCCTCGCCGGCGGCTCCGCCGGGTAGGCGGCACGGACCCGCCGGCACCGGCTTCCAACAGCGCTGACGGCCTCCTCGCTGACGCCGAAACCCCTGCGTACGCGGCCTTCATGTGGCGACGATCACACCATGTGTTAGCAAGATCTACCGGGGCGACCCCTTATTTCCGGCCGTGCGCAGGGCTAACGTTCGCCATGTTCGTCCTGTCCGCACCAGTTCGTCACACATTGTGACGCTATGACCGACAGTGGTGACCACTGTGCGTCCCCTGAGGGCCGCGCACGGTCACCAGGAGGCACATCCACAGGAGGCATTCCGATTCAGCGCCAAGAGTTCGGGGACAATCCGACCGAGGTTCGCGACACCGATCACTACACGGAAGAGTACGTCCAGGGCTTCGTGGAGAAGTGGGACGAACTCATCGACTGGAAGAAGCGCTACGAGAGCGAAGGCAGCTTCTTCATCGACCAGCTCAGGGAACGGGGCGTCCAGAAGGTACTCGACGTCGCCACCGGCACCGGTTTCCATTCGGTCCGGCTCCTTCAGGAGGGCTTCGACACCGTCAGCGTCGACGGCAGCCCGGAGATGCTGCGCAAGGCGTTCGACAACGGCTTCGCGTTCGGCGGCCACATTCTCCGCGTGGTGAACGCCGACTGGCGCTTCCTGAACCGCGACGTCCACGGCGAGTTCGACGCGATCATCTGCCTGGGCAACTCGTTCACCCACCTGTTCTCGGAACGCGACCGGCGTAAGGCCCTGGCCGAGTTCTACGCCATGCTCAAGCACGACGGCGTGCTCATCATCGACCAGCGCAACTACGACTCCATCCTGGACAACGGATTCTCCAGCCAGCACTCCTACTACTACTGTGGTGAGGAGGTCACGGCCGAACCGGAATACGTCGACGAGGGGCTCGCCCGGTTCCGGTACCGGTTCCCGGACAACAGCGAGTACTGCCTCAACATGTATCCGCTGCGCAAGAACTACATGCGGCGGCTCATGCGGGAAGTCGGCTTCCAGCGCATCGACACGTACGGCGACTTCCAGGCGACCTACAATGACGACGACCCCGACTTCTTCATCCACGTGGCGGAGAAACGGTACTGGGAAGACGACATGAACACCGCCTACTCCACCGCGGTGAACACCGCTCGCGACTACTACAACTCCAGCGACGCCGACGCCTTCTACCACTCCGTGTGGGGCGGACAGCACATCCATGTCGGCATCTACGAGGAGAACGACACGATCGACGCGGCCAGCGACCGCACCGTCCAGCGGATGGCGTCCGGCCTGAACCTGACGCCGGCCACGCAGGTCGTCGATCTCGGCGCGGGATACGGCGGATCCGCCCGGCATCTCGCCCGCACCTACGGCTGCCGGGTCACCTGCCTCAACCTCAGCGAGGTGGAGAACGAGCGCAACCGCGCGATGAACGAGGAGCAGGGGCTCGACCACCTGATCGACGTGGTGGACGGCTCCTTCGAGGCGCTCCCGTTCAACGACAACGCGTTCCATGTCGTGTGGTCGCAGGACGCACTGCTGCACGGCGGCGACCGGATCCGGGCACTGGAGGAGATCGCCCGGGTGCTGAAGCCGGGCGGGGAGTTCGTCTTCACCGACCCCATGGCGGCGGACGACTGCACGCGGGACGCCTTGCGTCCCATCCTCGACCGCCTGCACCTCGACACGATGGGATCGCCGGGCTTCTACCAGCGCGAGATCGCCCGCCTCGGCATGACGCCGAGCTTCGACGACCTCACGACGCACCTCACCACGCACTACGGGCGGGTGCTCCAGGAGACCGAGCGCCGGGAGGCGGAGTTCACCGGGCAGATCAGCGGCGACTATCTCGAACACATGAAGGCGGGCCTGCGGCACTGGGTCCGCGGCGGCGAGTCCGGCCACCTGAAGTGGGGGATCTTCCGCTGTAAGGCGTGACGGAGGACGAGGCCGGGAGAGGGCGTTCCTCTCCCGGCCTCGCCGTCCCCCGCCCCTGTCAGTCCCAGCGGAACGTCTTGGCGGCCGCGGCGCCGGCCAGCACGGCCGCGCCGGCGAGGGCGGCGAGGTGCCGCAGGTCCGGCGCCACACCCGTCCAGGTGGCGCTCAACGCCTCCAGTCCCGCCCCGTACGGCAGGTGTTCGCCGAGCGCGGCCAGTCCGTCCGGCAGGTTCTCGCGGGGCCCGAACCCGCCGCCGAGCGCCATCGTCGCGAAGAACAGCACCAGGCCGATGGCGACGGCCGCGTTCGTGGTGGGCGCGATCGCCGCCACCAGCATGCCGAGCGCGTACACCGCCGCCGTCGCCAGGCAGAACACGCCGATCGCCGGGAGCGGGTCGCGGGGCATCGACATGCCGAACGCCAGCCGGGCCACCAGCAGGGCGAGCACGACGCCGACCAGGACCTGGGCCAGCGCGGCCAGCACCTGCGCGACCAGGATCATCACCGGGGGGGCGGGCGTCACCTCCAGCCGCCGCAGCACGCCCGACCCGCGGTAGGCGGCGAGCACCGCCGGCATGTTCACCATGCCGATGAGCGCCACGACCATCACCAGCGTCATCGGCACGACGTAGGCGTCGAAGGCCGGGACGCCGCGGAAGCGCTCGGTTCCCTCACCGTCCGCACCGAGCCCGTACATCACCATGATCAGCATGGGCAGGAAGAGCGGGACGACCAGCCCGGCGATGTCCCGGGTCACCAGTTTGGCCTCGGTCCAGGTCAGCAGCGCCCACGCACGCGCGGGGGGCCGGTACGTCGTCATGCCGGCTCCTCCTCGCCCGATTCCCCGGTGGGCTCCTCGCCGGGTGTCCGGCCGGTCAGGGCGAGGAACGCGTCGTCGAGCGTCGCGGTCTCGAGCCGGGTTCCGGTGGCGACGACGCCGTGCCGGACGAGCGCCGAACCGACCGCGTGCAGCAGGTTCCCCGTCCCGGTGACGACGGTCTCGCCGCGGTCGGTGCGCACCTCGCCGACGCCGTCGAGCCCGGTCAGGACGGCGGCGTCGAACGGTGCGGCCGCCCGGAACCGGACCCGCTGCGGGGAGTCGAGCCGCGCGATCAGCCCGCCCGGGGTGTCCAGCGCGGCCAGCCGCCCCCGGTCGATGACGGCGACGCGGTCGCACAGCCGTTCGGCCTCGGGCATGAAGTGCGTGACCAGCAGCACCGTCACGCCGCTGTCCCGGATCTGCTCGATGAGCTCCCAGACGCCCCTGCGCGCCCGCGGGTCGAGTCCGGTGGTGAGCTCGTCGAGGACCGCGATCCGCGGCTTGCCGATCAGCGCCAGCGCGATCGACAGCCGCTGCGCCTGCCCGCCCGACAGGTTCTCGAACGCCGTGTCCCGCTTGGCGGACAGCCCCAGCTCGTCCAGGAGCCGCGCGGGATCGGCGCCTTCGGCGTAGAACGACCGGTACAGCGCGACCGCCTCACCGACCCGCAGCTTCTCCGGCAGCGCCCCGCCCTGCAGTTGCGCCCCCATCACCTGCCTGAGCCGCGCACGGTCCCGCGACGGGTCCAGCCCCAGCACGCGGATCCGGCCCCGGTCGGGCCGCCGCACCCCCTCGACGCACTCCACGAGCGTCGTCTTGCCCGCGCCGTTCCGTCCGACGATCCCGAAGATCTCACCCCGCTCGACGGCGAACGACACGTCGTCGACGGCGACCGTCTCGCCGTACCGCTTGCACAGCCCCTCGACCTCCACCACCGCCATCGCCGCACCCCCTCCCGGCCGGCCTGTGCCGGCCCGCCGAACGCTAGGCCGCGGCCGGACACGTCCGCGCGTGCCGAAGGTCATGAGCCGCACCCGTGACTTCCGGCACGGTCCGCGCGCCCGAGATGCCCGTAACCTTCGTTGCATGGCCAGGTCCCATCTCGAAGCCTGGGGCGCGGCGAGCGCGCTGATCGTCTGCCTGCTGGTCGGATCGCCGGTGCTGTTCGCCGACGGGGATCCCACGCTCGGACCGGCCTGGCTGTGGTGGGCCGCCTACCTGGGTTTCCTCGCGCTGTTCACGCTGACGCTGCTGGACGTCGTGCCAGGGCGGATCCGCCGGCGGGCGTTGATGCTCGCCCTCGTCCCCGCGGGGGCCGCGACGGTGCTGCTGGGCGTGCGCGCCGGGTGGCTCTCGATCCTGCTGGTGTTCGTCACCGCGCTCACGGCCCACTTCTCCTCACGTCGCGCCACCTTCGCGGTGCTCGGGGTCAACAGCGCGGTCGCCGCGGCGGCCCCGCTGCTGCGGGACGGAACCGTCGCGGACGTGGCGCTGACCGCGATGATCTACACGATGCTCCAGGTCTGCACGGTGTGGGCGGTGCGGAGCGAGCAGCGGGAGGCCGCGGCGCGCGCACGCCTCGCCGTGGCCAACACCGAGCTCCGCGCCGCGACGGCGCTGCTGGCCGAGTCGAGCCGGTCCGCCGAGCGGCTGCGCATCGCCCGGGAACTGCACGACCTCGTCGGCCACCAGCTCACCGCGCTCGTCCTCGAACTGGAGGTCGCCGCACACCGCAGCGCACCACCGGCCGGACGGCACGTGGAACGCGCCCGCGGCCTCGCCAGGGACCTGCTCGGCGACGTCCGCACCGCCGTCGGCGAACTGCGCGCCCGCACCCCGTCCCTGCACCAGGCGCTCACGGAGATCGTCGCGGACCTGCCGGCCCCGCGCGTGCACCTGAGCGTCGACGACTCCGCCGACCCGGACGAGACGTGCACGGCCGCACTGATCCGCTGCGTCCAGGAGGTCGTCACGAACACCATCCGCCATTCGGAGGCCGAGAACCTGTGGATCGACGTCGGCCGGGCCGGCACCGGGGAGATCGTCCTCACCGCCCGCGACGACGGGCGCGGCGCGTCGCTCCTGCGGCTGGGCAACGGCCTGACCGGGGTGCGCGAACGCATCGCGCAGCTCGACGGCGTCGTGTCGTTCGACGCCCGGTCGGGTTTCACGGTCAGCGCGAAGGTCCCGGCGCCGTGATCCGGGTGTGCGTCGCCGACGACCAGACGCTCGTGCGCCAGGGGATCCGGCATCTGCTGGAGCTGTCCCCCGAGGTGACCGTCACCGCCGAGGCCGCCGACGGCGACGAGGCGCTGGCCGTCCTCCGCGCGGACCCGCCGGACGTGCTCCTGCTGGACCTGCGGATGCCGCGCCGGGACGGCATCGCCACCCTCACCGCCATGCGGGAGCGGAACATCGCCGTGCCCACCCTCGTCCTGACCACCTTCGACGACGACGAACTCGTGCTGCGGGCGCTGCGCGCCGGAGCGTCCGGCTACCTGCTCAAGGACGTCACCCTCGACCAGGTCGTCGGCGCGATCCGCACCCTCGCGCGAGGCGCCACGCTCGTCCAGCCCGCGCTGACCGAGCGGCTCCTCCAGGCCGCCAGGCACCTACCCGACCGGGACGAGCTCCAAGACCTCCCGCCGCAGCCGCTCACCGACCGGGAACAGGACGTCCTGCGCCTGCTGGCCGGCGGCTACGCCAACCGCGAGATCGCCGGCGCCCTGCACCTGGCGGAGGGCACCGTGAAGAACCACGTGTCCAGCCTCCTGGCCAAGCTCGGCGTCCGCGACCGCACCCGCGCCGTCATGAAGGCACTCCACCACGGCCTCCTCTCCGGCACCCCACCAGATCCCTAGACGACGCACTCGGCCGGGCGGCCGGGGGTTCAGCGGAGGGCGGCCATCACGGCGTCGCAGGGTGAGCACCAGACCTGGCTGGGCCTCGACGAAGCCTTGTTCGCGCAGGGTCTGCCGGAGCGCGCGCACCGGCGCGCCGACCCGGGAGGGCGTAGACTCGTGGCGAACGAGGGGTTCTCGATGCGGGCGACCAAGCGCGCGTCCCCCTGGTTCCCCGCTACTCGGTCCCCCTCGGGGGCCCAGACAGGTCGGCGCCCATGACGCCGCAACACCAGCCCGTCCGGACGCGGACGTCCGATTCCCGCGCCGGGGCCGCAGTGGACGCCGCCCGTGACGCCGAGTGGCCGTCACGTTGACCTCCGGAGCCGCGGCGCCAGTGCCGCAGGCTCCTCACCACGGGCTGACCGCCCGTGCCACCGTCCGGACCGGCCTCGGCCGCGACCGGCGCTCACGCACTCCGGATCGGAGATCCAGCATGCCCACCATCGCCACCGCCTCAGCCGAGGCGCGGCTGACCCGAGAACGGTTCGCGGAAGATACCGTCATCGCCATCAGCGGCGAACTCGACATCGCGTCCACACCGGCCCTGCGCGAACGCCTGCACACCGCGCTGCGGGACACCGGGCCCTACGTCGTCATCGACCTGTCGGGCGTGACGTTCTGCGACGCGTCCGGCTTGGCCCTGCTCGTCGACGCGCGCCGCCGGACGGAGCCGAAGGGCACCACCGTGGTCCTCGCCGGCCCGCGCCCGCAGATGGCCAGGCTGCTGCGCCTCACCGGGCTGGCCCGCGTCTTCACGATCCGCCCCTCCGTCACCGCCGCGCGGCTCACCCGCACCGGCATCCGATCGGCCGCGGCCTGACCGCGGCGTCCCCGGCCGGAGGAGGAGAACGGGATGACGACATGACCGGCGACGAACTGCCGCCGATCGGGTGGGGACCGCCGGCGGTCACCCGCGCCGCGGACGACCAGGTGCGGTTCGCCGCGTCGTTCGACCTGATGACGGCGGTCCTGAACGGGACGCGCCTGCCCGACCTGCTGACCCTCCTGACGACGCACGCGCGCACGATGGCGCGCGTGCCGCTGGCGTTCATCGCCATGCCCGTCGAGGACGGCAACACGCTGCGGATCGAGGTCGCGGTCGGCACCGACGGAGACCGGATCCGCGGGCTGATGGTGCGGCGCGGCCGGTCGATGCTCGGCCGGGCGTTCAGCTCCCGCCGGGCCCTGTCAGCGCGGATCGCCGCCGACCAGACGCTCAGCGCCCTGCCGGCCGGCCCGATCCTGATCCTGCCGCTGGAGACGGGTGAGGACACCCGCGGGGTGCTCGCCGTCCTGGGGCATCCGGGCGCGCAGCCGTTCAGCCCGGCCACCGCCCGCCAGCTGCTCCTGTTCGCCGACATGGCCGCCCGGCTCATCGAGCTGGCCGAGGGCCACCGCGCGACCGCCCCGGCGGATCCCGCCGCCGGCGGCGCGCACATCGTCCGGCCCCTCCGCCCGCCGCGTTTCACGCAAATGTGAGGCGAATCGGGCCGGAGGTCGGCCTTCGAAGCCCGTCCGAGCCGGCGTGAGCCCCGGCGCGGTGGGATTTTTCGTGCGCGGCGGCGCTCTCCGGATTTCACGGATATGGGGCGCGGCCGCGCGGCTTCCGTACGGATCCGAGCGGGATCTCAGAGCTTGAACAGCTTCGCGAACGGGGCGAGAATCCGGACCTTGCGCGTCCCGAAGTCGACGAGGACGGCGCGGCCGTCCTCGACCTCGACCACGCGTCCGAGCCCGTACTTGTCGTGGGTGACCTGGTCGTGAGGTGCGAACTCCTTGGTCGGTGGAGCAGCGGGCGGGGGTTTGAAGGGGCTGGTGGGCAGATGTCGCCGCCTGGCGGGTCCTGTGGGTTTCATTACCGCCAGTATGCGCCCACCTGAGCCTTGTGGGGAGCCCGACCCCGCGGCCGGCATGTAATTCGCGGATTCCTGGTCCGTCCGGCGAACCACGTGGTAGTCTTTAGGCAGTTGCGGTTCCCATAGACATGTGTGTGCGCCTGCCGGTTCTACCTCAGGCGCATTTTTTGTTGTTCTGGATCTTCCGGATGGGCCATCGCGGCGTCCCCGGTCGCACAGGGTGTGCGACAGGGACCGACCCCAGAAGGAGACTGTCATGGCCACAGGCACTGTTAAGTGGTTCAACGCCGAAAAGGGCTTCGGCTTCATCGAGCAGGACGGCGGCGGCGCCGACGTCTTCGCTCACTACTCCAACATCGCGGCCCAGGGCTTCCGTGAGCTCCAGGAGGGCCAGAAGGTGTCGTTCGACATCACGCAGGGCCAGAAGGGCCTGCAGGCGGAGAACATCGTCCCCGCCTGATCACCAACGACACGGCGGGCGGCCTCTGGCCGCCCGCCGTGCGCGGTACTCCCACCACGGTGGTCCCGTCACGGGATCCACCACGGCGCGCGGCACGTACGCGACGCGCCGTCTCCCGGTTCGTTCTTGAGAATCCTTCGCCCGGCCGCATCCAAGGCCGCGAGCCCCGCGCAGCGGAGCACTTCCTCGACACGCACCGCTTCGAGGAAGGCTCCCATTGCCCCGCAGCACCCCTCCGGCCGCCCGCGGCCGCTCCTCCCGGTCCCGCCCCGCCGCCGGTCATCAACGTCCGGCCAAGGGACAGCGGCCCACCGCCGAGTTCGCGCTCCCGGTGACCGCCACCCCGCCGCTGCCGCCGATCGAGTCGTTCGCGGAACTGCGGATGCCGGCACCGCTCCTGAAGGCACTGGCCCGCGAAGGCGTGTCGGCCCCCTTCCCCATCCAGGCCACGGCCCTGCCGAACGCCCTCGCCGGACGTGACGTCCTCGGCCGGGGCCGCACCGGCTCCGGCAAGACCCTCGCCTTCGGGCTGGCGCTGCTCAGCCGCATCGCGGGCCGCCGCGCCGAACCCCGCCGTCCCCTGGCCCTGGTCCTCGCCCCCACCCGCGAGCTCGCCCAGCAGGTCACCGCCGCGCTCACCCCGTACGCCGACGCCGTGAACCTCCGGCTGACGACCGTGGTCGGCGGGCTGCCGATCTCCCGCCAGTCGAACGCGCTCAAGAGCGGCACCGACGTCCTGGTCGCCACCCCCGGACGGCTCGCCGACCTCATCGAACGCGGCGACTGCCGGCTGGGCGAGGTCGAGATCACCGTGCTGGACGAGGCCGACCAGATGACCGACATGGGCTTCCTGCCCCAGGTCACCCGGCTTCTGGAGCAGACCCCGCAGGACGGGCAGCGGATGCTGTTCTCCGCGACGCTCGACCGCAACATCGACCAGCTCGTCCGCCGGTTCCTCAGCGACCCGGTCACGCACTCGGTCGACCCGCCGGCCGGTGCGGTCACCACCATGGAACACCACCTGCTGCACGTCACCGACACCGACAAGCACGAGACGACCGTGCACATCGCGGCCCGCGACGGCCGGGTGATCATGTTCGTCGGCAAGAAGCACGGCGCGGACCGCCTCGTCCGCAAGCTGACGGCCCGCGGCATCCGCGCCGCCGCGCTGCACGGCGGCAAGAACCAGTCGCAGCGCAACCGCGCGCTGGAGCGCTTCCGCAGCGAGGAGATCACCGTGCTGGTCGCCACCAACGTCGCGGCCCGGGGCATCCACATCGACGACATCGACCTCGTCGTCAACGTCGACCCGCCCGCCGACCACAAGGAGTACCTCCACCGCGGCGGACGCACCGCCCGCGCCGGGAGCACGGGGACCGTCGTCACCCTCGTCCTCCCCGACCAGCGCCGCGAGGTGGACGGCCTGATGGCCGAGGCCCGCATCACTCCGCACACCCTCCGCTCGGGTGTCGGTGACGGTGAACTGGCCCGCATCACCGGTGCCCGGCCGCCCGCACACGCCGCCCCGGACACCGCCCGCCCCGCAAACCAGCGCCAGGGCGACTCGACCGGCCGCGGTGCCGGCCGGACGAACCCGCAGGCCGCCCCCGCCGGGCGAGGTTCCGCCCGCAGGAACGCACAGGGCGAGTCCGCCGGCCGTGGTTCCGGCCGCAGAGACGCACAGTCCGCCGCCGGACAGGGTTCCGGCCACGCGAACGCACAAGGCGCCACCGGCGGGCAGGGGTCCGGCGGCAGGAACGCTCAGACCGCCTCCGGCGGACAGGGGGCCGGCCGCGCGAACGCACAGGGCGCCTCCGCCGGCCGTGGTTCCGGCCGCGCGAACGCGCAGACCGCCTCCGGCGGACAGGGTTCCGGCCGCGCGAACGCGCAGGGCGCCGCCGCCGGACAGGGGGCCGGGCGCAGGAACGCGCAAGGCGCCTCCGGCGGGCAGGGGGCTGGCCGCGCGAACGCGCAAGGCGCCACCGCCGGGCAAGGGGCCGGGCGCAGGAACGCGCAGGGGGCCTCTGGTGGGCAGGGGGCCGGGCGTGGGAACGCGCAGGGCGCCGCGCCCAGGCGGAGGCCGCGGCGCCGCACGTCGGCGCAGAACACCTGACGGCAGCCGGGCCGAGCGAGGACACGCACGCCGGCGGTCACTCCGCGCGGTGGCGCCCCTTCAGCAGGGCCTTGTGGATCTTGCCTACCGGGGTCATCGGGACCTCGGTGGTGACGACGAACTGGCGGGGGACCTTGTAGTCGGCCAGGCGGTCCCGGCAGTAGTCGGTGAGCTCCTCCGCGGTGGGCGGTTCGGCGCCCGGTCGCGGGACGACGTAGAAGCGGCCGACCTCGCCGAGCACCTCGTCGGGGACGCCGATCCCGGCGGCCATCGCGACCTTCGGGTGGGTGGTCAGCACGTTCTCGATCTCCACCGGGTAGACGTTAAAGCCGCCCTGGATGTACATCTCCTTCTTCCGGCCGCGCAGGACGAGATGCCCGTCGGGTTCCATGGCGACCATGTCGCCGGTGGCCAGCCAGCCGTCCGGCAGGAAGACCTCGGCGGTCTCGGCCGGCATGTCCCAGTAGCCGGCGGCCACGCAGCCGCCGCGGACCTGGAGTTCGCCGGTCTCGCCAGGTGGGAGGACGGCCCCGTCCGGTCCGGTCACGCGGGCCTCGAAGTCGCCGATGACCACGCCGAGCGTGCGGGAGACCGTCTCCGGGTCGTCGTCCAGCGGGGACAGCACGCACGCGCCCGAGGACTCCGACAGTCCGTACAGCCCGTACACGGGGGCGCCGGGGAAACCGCGCCGGATCGCGTCCGCCAGCGCCGGCTCCACGTTGGACCCGCCCGCGACGCAGAGCCGCACGGACGACAGGTCGTGGTCGGCGAAGTCGTCCCGGCCGAGCATCAGCACGTACATCGTCGGCACCGCGCCGCAGAAGGTCACCCGGTGGCGTTCGACGGCGCGCAGTGCCGCGTCCGGGCCGAACGCCGGCAGCAGCGCCACCGAACCGCCGCTGACGAGCGCGGACATGATGGTGCAGGTGATGCCGCCGACGTGGTTGAGCGGCAGATGCCCCAGCAGGACGTCGGACTCGCTCATCTCGAAGTGGTCCGCCTGCGCCCGCGCCGACGCCAGGATGCTCCGATGGGTGATCGTCGCGCCCTTGGGCCGCCCGGTCGTCCCCGAGGTGTAGAGGATCATCAGCGGGTCGGCCGGGTCCACCGCGGCGCGGGCGGCGGCCAGCGCCTCCGGGTCGGGCGGCGTCGCGGTCAGCTCGGCGAACGTGCCGCTGCCGGCGAAGCCCGCGCCGAAGAACACGTAGTCGCTCACACCGGGGACCTGGTCGCGGAACCCGTCGAAGAACGCCGCGAAGTCGAAGTCGGGGACGGCGTCGACGCTGATGACCGTCCGGGCGCCGCTCTGGCCCAGCATGTAGGTCAGCTCCTGCTCCCGGTAGCGCACGCTGAGCGGGACGACCACGGCGCCGATCCGCGCCGCGCCGAAGAAGGCGGCCAGCCACTGCGGCGTGTTGAGTCCGAGCAGCCCGATCCGGTCGCCGCGGCCGATCCCGCGCGCCAGCAGCCCCGCCGCGACCCGGTCGGCCAGCTCGTCGCACTCGGCGAACGTGATGGTGTCGTCGCCGTCGTGCAGAAACGCCTTGCCCCGCGCCGCCGCGTCCGCCAGCGCCGCCCCGACCGTCCTCGCCCGCATGCCGCCTCCCACGCCGATTCCCTTAACGATCACTGATGGTGCGGTGATCTGCCAAGACCTCGGGGCGGACGCCTTGCGGATTCTGGCACGATGAACGGTCATGAGCGACCGCGTCGGCCTGCGCGAAGCCGAGGACGATCTGCTTCCCCCGGCGGACTGGGGGCGCCGCGAGCCCGTCGCGCCGGGTACCCGTGCCGCTCTGGCGTTCGGCCTGCTGGCGGCGCTGCTGGTGCTCGGGCGGACGTGGGCGGCGCCGCTCATCGACGCGGGCGCCCTTGACGCGTGGACGACCATCTTCGTGGCGGTGTGCGTCCAGGCGCTGCCGTTCCTGGTCTTCGGGGTGGCGCTGTCGGCCGCGATCACCGCGTTCGTCCCGCCGTCGCTGTGGCGGCGGGTGCTGCCGCGCCGGCCGGCCGCGGCGGTGCCGGTCGCGGGCGCCATGGGGGCCGTGCTGCCGGGCTGCGAATGCGCGTCGGTGCCGGTCGCGGGCGGGCTGATGGCCCGCGGGGTCGTCCCCGCCGCGGCGCTGACCTTCCTGCTCGCCGCCCCCGCGATCAACCCGGTCGTGCTGGTCGCCACCGCGGTCGCCTTCCCGGGCAGCCCCGAAATGGTCGTGGGACGTTTCGTCGCGTCCCTGCTGGTGGCCGTGCTGGCGGGCTGGACGTGGCTGCTGCTCGGCAAGGGCGAATGGATCAAGATCCCGTCCCGGCCGGAGGCGCACGGGGCGGGCGCGCGGCTGGAGGCGTTCCGGCAGGCGATGCGGCACGACATCGTGCACGCCGGAGGGTTCCTGGTCGTCGGCGCCTTCGCGGCCGCCACCATCAACGTGATCGTGCCCGCCGGGTGGGTGTCCGCGGCCGCCGGCGATCCGGTGGTGTCGGTGCTGCTGCTGGCGACGCTGGCCGTGCTGATGTCCATCTGCTCGGAGGCGGACGCGTTCGTCGCGGCGAGCCTGTCGCAGTTCTCGACCACCGCCCGGCTGACGTTCCTGGTGGTGGGGCCGATGGTGGACCTGAAACTGATCGCGCTCCAGACGGGTTTCTTCGGCCGCCGCTTCGCGGTCCGGTTCGTTCCGCTGACGTTCTGCCTCGCGGTCGGCGTCAGCGTGCTGGTGGGAGGACTGCTGTCGTGAGCAGGGCCGCGCAGAACCTGCTGCTCATCGGTCTCGGCGCCGCGGTGCTGTGGATCACGCTGGGCAGCGGCGAGTACGTCAACTACGTCCGTCCGGGCTTCCGGTATCCGCTGGTGGCCGCGGCGGTGGCGCTGCTGGCGCTGGGCGCCGCCGGTCTGCGCCGCGAATGGCGCGACACCGCGAAGGACGCCGACGGCCACGGGCACGATCATTCGCGGGGGCCTCGGGTGGCGTGGCTGCTGGGCCTGCCCGTGCTGGCGATCTTCGTGATCGCTCCCCCGGCGCTCGGGTCGTTCACCGCCGCCCGCGACACCGGCCGCGCGGCGCCGCCGCCCGCCCCTCCGGGCAACGGCTTCCGCCCGCTGTCCACGACCGGCGGGCCCGTCGACATGAGCATGGGCGAGTTCATCGGCCGCGCGTACGTGGCCCAGACCGGCGATCCCGCGAGCTTCCAGGGTGTCCCCGTCCGCCTGACCGGGTTCGTGACCCCCGGCGCGAACGGACGGGGCGGCTGGCAGATCACCCGGATGAAGATCGCCTGCTGCGCGGGGGACGCCGTCCCGTTCCCCGTCAAGGTCCGCGGCGTCCCGCAGCCGCCCGCCGACTCGTGGGTCCGGGTCGTGGGCGTCTGGGAGCCGCCCGGCCCCGAGGACCGCGACAGGACGGTCGTGCAGACGCTCCGCGCCCGCTCCCTGCAGAAAGTCGAAAAGCCGAAGAACCCGTACGAGTGACAGCGGCCCGACCCGTTCCGGGGACGGCTCGCCCGTGACCGGACGGGTTCCGGTCACCGGGACCTCTCTTGGCAGGGCGGCCGGGGGCTTCTACCGTCGGCCTGTTCGGGGCGACCGGGCCAGGCGCGGGTCCTCACGAATGGTCGCCCGGCCATCGGCGGACGCTGAGAGGGAACACATGGACCAGACCGCTGATTACGTCGTCGTGGGGGCCGGCAGCGCAGGATGCGTGCTGGCCAAGCGCCTGGCGGAGTCGGGCGCCGACGTCGTCCTGGTGGAGGCCGGCGGACCCGACAAGACCGCGCTCGTCCGCAAGCCGGGGCTGATCGCCGTCTTCCACAACGTCCCGCAGCTGAAGAAGCGGCTGGACTGGGGCTTCTACAGCGCTCCGCAGCCGAACGCGCTCGACCGGAAGATCCCGCAGACCCGGGGCCGGGTGCTGGGCGGCTCCGGATCGATCAACGGGCTGCTGTTCGTGCGCGGCAACCGCAAGAACTACGACGACTGGGCGGCGGACGGCTGCACCGGCTGGGGCTACGACGACGTCCTCCCCAGCTTCAAGCGGATGGAGAACTGGGAGGACGGCGCGACCGACCTGCGCGGCGCGGGCGGCCCGATCCAGGTGACCCGGCAGCGGGACGTCACGCCCGCGTCCGAGGCGTTCATGGAGGCGCTCGCCGAGACGGCGGGCGTGAAGCGGAACGACGACTACAACGGCGAGGTGCAGGACGGCGTCGGCGTCTTCCAGCAGAGCGCCCACGAGGGGCTGCGCTACAGCTCGTCCGTCGGCTATCTCGACGACCACGGGCTGCCGAACCTGACGATCCTGACCAAGGCGACCGTGGGACGCGTGGTCGTCCGCGACGGGCGCGCCACGGGCGTCGAGGTCGTCACCGGGAAGGGACGCGGAACGATCAACGCGACCCGCGAGGTGATCCTCGCGGCGGGCGCGTTCGGTTCACCGCATCTCCTGATGCTGTCCGGGGTCGGTCCGGCGGAGCACCTCCGGGAGCACGGCATCGAGGTCCACGCGGACCTGCCCGTCGGCGACAACCTCCACGACCACATGTTCATGCCGATGACCTACATCATGGGCAGCGCCCGGCACCGGGGCACCGCCCCGTACTTCGCGTCGGGCGTGATGAAGGAGTGGACCCGCGGCGGCACCTGGGTGGCGCGCACCGTGTTCGAGGCGGTCGGGTTCGTCCGCAGCCCGCAGGCCGGCGACATCCCCGACCTGCAGATCCACGCGCTGCCCTGGTCGTACCCGTTCCCCAACCAGGACGCGCCGGTGCGCCACAAGGTGGACAAGCGCCCCGCCCTCACGATCATGCCGACGCTGATCTACCCGAAGAGCCGCGGGACGGTGCGGCTCGCGTCCGCCGACCCGGCCGACCCGCCGGTCATCGACCCCGGCTACCTCAGCGAACCCGATGACGCGCGGCTGCTGCTGGACGGGATCGAACTCGTCCGCGAGACGATGGCCGCCAAGACCATCGCCGACGGCGTGACCTCCGAGCTGTCCCCCGGGCCGGACTTCCCCGACCGCGCCGCGATGGCGAGGGAACTCCCGAACCGGGCGACGACCGTCTACCACCCGGTCGGCAGCTGCCGGATGGGCGCGGACGAGCGCGCCGTGGTCGATCCCACGCTGCGCGTCCGCGGCATCGAGGGCCTCCGCGTCGCCGACGCCTCGATCATGCCGAGCATCACCGGCGGGAACACCGCCGCCCCCAGCATGATGATCGGCGAACACGCCGCGAAGCTCATCCTCGGCGACTGATCCCGGCTGGGCAGCCGGTCAGGCCGGGAAGGCTGTCACCCAGCGGCGTTGCCACGGGGTCTCGACGGCTTTGGGGTGGTGGTGTTCGCGCGCCCACGGGACGGCTTCGGACGGGTCCACGCCGGACAGGACGGCCAGGCAGGCGATGACCGTTCCGGTGCGTCCGACGCCGCCTCCGCAGGCGACCTCGACCGCCGCGCCGGATCGGGCCCGCTCGTGCAGGGCGCGGATCTGCCGGACGGCCTCGTCCCGGTCGCGGGGCAGCAGGAAGTCGGGCCAGTCGATCCACGCGGAGGACCAGGTCAGGTCCGGTTCGTGGCGCCGGCGGAGACGGCGGGTGCCCAGGTAGAGGCCGAAGTCGGGCACCGGGCCGTCCGGCGCCGGTCTGCGCAGGCCGCGTCCGCGGACCCAGGTGCCGTCCGGGAGCCGCAGGGAGCCGGTGAGGGGGGCGGTCACGGGGGCACTGTATCCCCCTGCCGCCTCCTTGATCCTTTACACCGTCTCCTTGGTGGTGACGTGGAACTCCAGGCCGCCGTTCGCGGCGGCGATGTCGATGTGGCTGCCGTGCCGCAGGTCACCGGCGAGCAGCAGGTCGGACAGCCGGTCGTCCACCTCCCGCTGGATGGTGCGGCGCAGCGGGCGGGCGCCGAACTCGGGCTGGTGGCCGCGCTCGGCGAGCCAGTCCACCGCCTCGGTGGTGAAGGTGACGTCCACGTCCTGTGCGTGGAGGCGGCGGCGCGTCTCGTCGAGCAGCAGGTCGGTGATCTGCCGGAGCTGGCCCGCCTCCAGCCGCTGGAACACGATGATCTCGTCGATCCGGTTGAGGAACTCGGGCCGGAACGACTCGCGCAGCCGCCGCATGATCCGGTCGCTGAGCGCCGCGCCGGGCCCCTCGCCGGGCGTCCCGAAACCGATCTCCATGCGGCCGGTGATCAGTTCGGAGCCGAGGTTGCTGGTCATGATGACCACGGTGTTGCGGAAGTCGACGGTGCGTCCCTGCGCGTCGGTGAGGCGGCCGTCGTCGAGGAGCTGGAGGAGGACGTTGAACACGTCCTGGTGCGCCTTCTCGATCTCGTCCAGCAGGATCACCGAGTACGGCTGCCGGCGGACCGCGTCGGTGAGCTGCCCGGCCTCCTCGTACCCGACGTATCCGGGCGGCGCGCCCATCAGCCGGCTCACCGTGTGCCGCTCCTGGAACTCGCTCATGTCGAACCGGACCAGCCGGTCGCGGCTGCCGAACAGCGCCTCGGCGAGCGCCTTGGCCAGCTCGGTCTTGCCGACGCCGGTCGGGCCGAGGAACAGGAACCCGCCGATCGGGCGGTCCGGGTCGGCCATGCCCGCGCGGGACCGGCGGACGGCCCGCGCCACCGCGGCGACCGCGTCGTCCTGCCCGATCACCCGGCCGTGCAGATGCTCTTCGAGCCGCGTCAGCCGCTCGCGTTCGGCCTGGGTGAGCTGCGTGACGGGGACGCCGGAGATCCGGGAGACGACCTCGGCGATGTCCTCGGTCGTCACCTCGGGGACGGTCGTGGGGCCGCCGTTGCCCCGCGTCGCCGCGAGGTCCTTCTCCAGCCGGGCGATCTCGTCGCGGAGCTCGGACGCCTTCTCGTAGTCCTCGTCGGCGACGGCCTGGTCCTTCTCCCGGCGCCGCCGGTCGAGGCTCTCCTCCAGCTCGCGGCGGCCGCCGTCGCGCGTCCCCGAACGCAGCCGGACGCGGGCGCCGGCCTGGTCGATCAGGTCGATCGCCTTGTCCGGCAGGAAACGGTCGGTCAGATAGCGGTTGGACAGGTCGACGGCCGCGATCAGCGCCTCGTCGCTGAACCGCACCGAATGGTGCGCCTCGTACCGGTCGCGGAGGCCGCGCAGGATCTCGACGCTGTCGCCGACGCTCGGCTCCGGCACCAGGATCGGCTGGAACCGGCGTTCCAGCGCGGCGTCCTTCTCGATGTTGCGGCGGTACTCGTCGATGGTCGTCGCGCCGACGACGTGCAGCTCACCGCGCGCCAGCGCGGGTTTCAGCAGGTTGCCCGCCGACATCGCGCCCTCCCCGCCGCCCGCGCCCACGATCGTGTGGATCTCGTCGATGAACACGATCAGCTCGTCGGCGTGCTCGCGGATCTCGTCCACGACCTTCTTCAGCCGCTCCTCGAAGTCGCCGCGGTAGCGGGTGCCGGCGACGACCCCGCCGAGGTCGAGCTGGACGATCCGCTTGCCGCGCAGCGTCTCCGGGATGCCGTCGTCCACGATCCGCTGCGCGAGCCCCTCGGCGATCGCGGTCTTCCCCACGCCCGGGTCGCCGATCAGCACCGGGTTGTTCTTGGTGCGCCGCGACAGGACCTCGACGGTCTCCTCGATCTCGTCCTCGCGCCCGATCACCGGGTCGATGCGGCCCTCCCTCGCCAGCGCGGTCAGGTCGCGACCGAACTCGTCCAGCGTCGGGGTCCCGGTCGCCGGCGCGCCGCCGCCCGGCCCGCCCGGGGGCTGCTGGCCGCCGCCGCTCGCCGCCGACTGCAGCGTGTCGGGTGTCACGTGCTCGGCGTCCAGGATCCGTCCCGCGCCGGACGCGCGGTCGAGGGCCAGCGCGAACAGCAGGTGCTCGGGCCCGATGTAGGACGACCCGAGCGCACGCGAAACCTGGTGCG
This sequence comes from Spirillospora sp. NPDC048819, assembly GCF_040650055.1. Classification (NCBI taxonomy): domain Bacteria; kingdom Bacillati; phylum Actinomycetota; class Actinomycetes; order Streptosporangiales; family Thermomonosporaceae; genus Spirillospora; species Spirillospora sp. NPDC048819. The sequence continues at coordinate 21,303 of NZ_JBEZGN010000010.1, forward strand.
AATCGAGCAGGGCGCGCTTCGCCGACGGGGTCAGCTCGGGCGGCACGTCCCGCGGCTCGCCCCGCCGGGCGCCGTCCTCGATCTCGCCCTTGATCTTGTCCGGGTCGGCGCCGGCCCGCTCCAGCCAGTGCCGGGTGCCCTGCTGCCGCGTCGCCGCCCACAGCAGGTGATCGGTGTCCAGGTCGACGCTCCCCCACTGCGCCGCCTGCGTGGCCGCGTCCCGCACCAGTTCACGCGCCGGCTCGCTCATCAGCCGCGCGATGCTGATCCGCTCCATCGGGCGGCGGTGCGCCCTGGCCCCGAAGAAGCGGGCGAGCATCTCCTCGAACGGGTCCATGCCGCCGGATCCGTACCACCCCGAGGTCATCTCAGATCCCCCCTGCACAAGCCGTATAGCGACGGTCAATCACGTGCCCGTCGACGACTCCCGGAAACCCGGCGGCCCATGCCCCCGCAGGACGATCAGGTGCGCGATCCTTCCCCGGACCGCCCGGAGGAGGCGGCCCCGGCCGCTGAGCGTCCGCCGCGTCGCCTGCGGCGGACGAGGTCGGCGGCGGCCGCCGGCCAGTGGGGGTGGTCGAAGGCGAAGCCCGCTTCGAGGAGGCGGCCGGGGACGACGCGGCGGCTCTTCAGCAGGAGCTCGGTGTCCGAGCGCATCGCCAGCGCTCCGAGCTCCGCCATCCACGCGGTCGCGGGCAGGCCCACCGGGACGCCCCACGCGGCACGAAGCGCCCGCATGAACCGGCGCTGCGGGAGGGGATTCGGGGCGGCGAGGTTCACCGGCCCGGCGACGTCGTCCCGGTCGATCAGGAACTCGATCGCGCGGACGAAGTCCTGGTCGTGGATCCACGACACGTACTGCTCGCCGCCCGCGACCGGTCCGCCGAGGCCGAGCCGCGCCAGCCGCAGCAGGACGTCGAAGACGCCGCCGCGGTCCGGGCTCATGACCATCGCGGCACGCAGGGCGACCTTGCGGGTGGACGGAGTCCGCGCCCGTTCCTGCGCCCGCTCCCAGTTCTTCGCGATCTTGACGCTGTAGGCCCAGTAGCCCGGGACGCCGGGTTCGGCGCCGCCGAGCACGCCGGTCGCCTCGTCGTTGGGGGCGTCGAAGCGGTGGGCGTAGACGGTCGCGGTGCTCATCTGCAGCCAGAGCCGGGGAGGCCGCGCCGCGCCCGCGATCGCCTCACCCACGACCTCGGTGGAGTGCACGCGCGAATCCATCATGGCCTGCAGGTTGGCCGGTGTGTAACGGCAGCTGACGCTGCGTCCGGCAAGGTTGATCACCACGTCGCTGCCGTCGACGGCACCGGCCCAGGGGCCGAGGTTCCGGCCGTCCCAGCCGACCTCGCGCTCGCGCACCGGCCTCCTGGTCAGGACCACGACCTCGTGGCCCGCCGCGGTCAGGGCGCGATCCAGAATCGTGCCCACCTGCCCGGTCCCCCCGGGAATCACGACCTTCATCGCCTCACCCCTCGGCATCCGCGAACAGCCTAACCCCCAGAACTGAACACGTTCAAAGAGGGGTGCGTCTCAACCGCTGCAAGGTGTTCGAGCAGGTGTCCGCGTCGGCGGCTACTCGGAGGAGAGGTAGTCCCGCAGGTCGGCCGGGTCGTCGGGGACGCCCCACGACTGGAGCATGGTCTCGATCACCGCGTCGTCCCACGAGTCCGGCGGCAGGTCGGCGAGCGCCCGGACGACGTCGCGCTGCCGGTCGTCGAGGTCCTCGAAGGGCTCAAGCTCGTCGCCCGCCGGGAGTTCCTCCTCGTCAAAGGGGACCTTGATGCCGGCCAGGAACGGCGCCGTCGTGTGGATCGAGGAGTCGCCCAGGTCGAGGATGCCGAACGCGAACGTCAGCGCGGCCCCCACCATCAGGCGTGTCCGCGTGACCGGGCCGGTGCGCAGCCCCTCCAGGGCCCGGTCGAACCCGGCCGGGTCGGCCTCGGCGTTCCGCAGGAACCGCGTGGCCGACTCGAGTGAGCCCGACCCGGCGAGGGTGCGGAAGGCGTCCTCGGTGTGGCCCAGATTGGCCCAGACGGACGAGACGGTGAGCTGCCCGATCACGGTCTCGTCCACCTCTCCGAGGCCCACCAGCGCCGTCGCCGCCGCGAGCCGGAGCACGGGACGGTCATCGGACAGGAACGTGCGGATGCGCGGGATCGCCTCCCGGTGCCCGAGCATGCCGAGCGCGGTGATCACGTTGCTGAGCGCGAACGCATCGCTCTCGGCCTCCAGGCGCGCGCTCAGGACGGGAATCGAGGAGGCCGCCTCCTCCGGGAACAGACCCAGCAGGGCGGCGGTCCAGGTGCGCAGGCCGTCCTCCGGGGACTCCAGCAGCGGCCGCAGCGCCGGGACGCCCGCGAGAACGGCGTCGTAGACGGCCAGATCGATCTCCAGGGTGCGCAGTTCGGCCCGCTGGTCCCGCTTCTCACGCAGCCAGCCGCGCCTGTCGCGCTGGTGCTCGTTCGGCGCCTCCGCCACCCAGGCGTCGAGCAGGCGCTCCCATCCCTCGGGGGTCAGCGTGCGCCGTTCCCGGAGGTCGGCACGCCAGGCGGCGATGTCGACGCCGTCCGGCAGCGCGTTGTCCGAGTACCCGACGGACAGCATCGTGAGCAGATAGACGATCTCCTCGCGGTCGGGCGTGGCCGGATCCGCCGCGAGGGCGACTAGGAAGGGCACCGTCGCGACGGTCGCCTCATAGCGGGTTCCCTGGTGCCAGATGCTGTGCCACAGGCGTTCGTTGATCGCTTCCCGGCGCTCGTCGGAGGAGGAGGACCGCAGCGCCCGCAACGCGGCGGGGATCCCCTCCGCCGACCCGTAGGCGTGGCGGAGCCCCGCCCAGTCGACGTCGTCAAGTCCTTCAAGAGGGTCCATGACCCCCAATCCTGTCGAGGATCAAACCCACGCACGGCCCTTTTGGATCTTCAGCCGCCACCCACCGGACAAACAACACCACGATCGGGTTCCGGGGCTACTCCATGCGGCCAGAACCCCATCACGAGGCTTACAAGTCGAGGTCGCCGGCCTTGATGTGACCGACCAGAGCCGCCAGCGCGCCGCGCTCAACGGACAGCCGCGGCCCCTCCGGATCCGTGGAATCCCGGATCAGCAGAGCCGGAGTTTTCGTCGAAACCTCGACGCACTCACCCTGGCCACCGCCCTGGCTGTGGCTGCTCTTACGCCAGTGGATCATGCCGCACCGTCCTCGAACACAAGCGTTACAGGTCGAGGTCGCCGGTCTTGATCTGGTTGACGAGTGCCGCCAGCGCACCCGGCACGAGAGCCAGCCGCGGCCCCTCCGGGTCCTTCGAGTCCCGGATCAGAGGGATGAAGGTATTGGTCGAGACCTCGACGCACTCACCCTGGCCGCCTTGGCTGTGGCTGCTCTTACGCCAATGAATCATCTCGCATCGTCTCCATCGTCTTCCGGATCAGGTTCCGGGTGGCCTCTTCGGGCAGCGCATGGCATCGGATCTCGTCGAACCGAAGCGCCAGCCGAACGATCTCACCCGGGTCTTCGATCAGTCTGCCACCGAATTGTGCTTCCACATACCCCACGCGGCCTTGGTCGGCCATGTCGAGGAGCACCATCGCACCATCGAGCCCAGCGTGCCACCCATCGGTAATCTGGACTGCCTGTATATGTATGTGAGGCATCGCTCCTAGGTGAAGCAGGTACTGAAGCTGCTCCCGCATGACGTTCCCGTCAGGCCACTGGCGGAGAATGGCAGCGTGGTCGAGGACAACAAAGAGGTGGGGCCGGTTCGTGTCCCGAGTAAGGATGTCCCGTCGCGACAGGCGCTGTGCGATGAATTCCTCATCCATCCGCCCCGGGGGTGTGGTGGCCCGCATGTAGCCCTCGGTCTGGAGTAGGCCAGGGATATAGAGCGGTTGGCACGTGCGTATCTCAGTCGCCTCGTTCTCGTGGGTGATATACGCCTCGAACCACTCGTTGAGGTGCTCTCGCTGGGCGTGGTACCAGAGGCCCTGGAACATCTCTCCGGTGTCGAAGAACTCGTCCAGCTTCTTGCAGAAGTCCCCGTCGGGATGGTTCCGCCTGCCTTCATAGGCCGCGATGGACTCGCGGGTCGTATAGAGCTCCTTCGCGAGGTCGTTCTGGCTCATGTTCCGGGATTCCCGCATGAGGCGCAGCGTGTACGCGAGTTGGGCCCGCATGCTCTGGCGGGGGTCAATTGGGACAGAGGGGGGCATTTGCGATCCTCCACGGCTGGTATATCGCGAAGTACCACGTGATTGTGTCGCCACAATAGGTCACGGGCGTCAACCTGAGAGTCAGAAGCCGCGAACACAGCGAAGGTGAAACCGATGAGCGCGACGCCACAGGTAAACAAGATCGACGCATTCGAGCCGTTGCCGGCGGTCGGAGAGCCAACGGCCGGACGCTGGGCCGCTCCGTACCTGGCCGGTAAGACCGGCCTTTGGACGGTCCACCTCCGGCGCCCGCTGACGCGCAGGCAAATCGACTCCGGGCTGGTGGACACGATCAGCGCCTCAACGCTGGAGGCGTTGGAGGCAGCCATGGAGCGTCAAGACGAAGCAGCCGGGAAACTGAACGCAAGCCCGGACCCGGCGCCGACCTGGTCGCACAAGGCGTGATCATGCAGGTCGCCCTCGGACCGATCCTGTTCTGGCTGCTGATCTACGGTGCGGTGTGCATGCTCTTCGGGTTCGGCGTGACCTGGCTGATCTGGCCCTGGATTCACCGCCGCGGAACCCACCGCCGGGGCAGTGATCGCCCCGCCGCCCCCGCCTCCCGACACGCCGCAGCCCATCCGACCGGAACTTCGGCGGCGAGGCGCTCCTCTATGCCGCCCAGGGGACGCACCGAATACACCGGTGGCCGCCTCGCCCCGCACCCGCCGCACCAACGTCGCTAAAGAAGGAGGGTGGTCTATGTAATTCAGATCGCGAGTGGACGACTGGGCCCCGGTGGAAACCCCGTGAAGCATGGCACCACCGGGGCCCTCCTCCCACGGTGAGCGAGGGGACGGCGCTCAGTCGACGATCGCCGGATAGATCGGCTCTTCCTCGTATTCGTCGTCGTCATCCTCGTCCTCGTACTCTTCGAGTTCCTGGCGCTCGCCGACGTCGATGCCGACCCCGGACTCGGTGAACCGGCCGCGGACGCGCTCGGTCATCTCCTCCGACATGTGGTGGTAGTGCAGGTCGAGGCGGTCCAAGTCGAGGAACACGGGGGTGTCGAGCAGAATCTGGGCGCCCTTGTCGGTGAGGGTCCCCAGCGACAGGTCGAGGACGGACAGGCGGCTGGTGACGGGGGCGTCGGCCAAGGCGGCGACCAGCGCGTTCGTGTCCTGCCCGTTGCGCAGGGCGAGGGACGTCAGGGACGGGAAGGCCGAACCCGCCAGCACAGGAGCCAGATCCTCCGGGGAGGCGCCGTCGCCGTCCCTTGCCCCGAGGTACAACTCCAGGTGCTCCAGCATCGGAAGATCCGAGGAGAGGACGCCCCGCACCACGGCCGGATCCAGCCGATGAGTCTCGATCGTCAGGCGCCGCAAAGTCTCGTGCCGGGGCAGGTTCCAGGCGAGCGTGAACGTCCCCCAACTCCCCCCGAACGTCATCTCGTCGGCTCCCCGGACGACGAATTCGCGCAATCCGGGAAAGGCGGCCAGAAGCGGTGAGACGTCGGTCTGCGCGATCCAGGAGAACCTGTCGGCCTCCTCGCGGGTGACCTCACCGAAGAACAAGGCGCGCAGTGCGGGGAACGCCCCGGCGTGCTCGACGAGAGCATCGCGGACGGCGTCCACGTGGTCGTTGGCCGGCCCGGGATCCCAGCAGTTCCCGACGATCAGCGCGGTGACGGCGGGGGTGTCGATCTCGGCGATGAAGCGCTCAAGGTAGGTCCGGAAGTCCTCCTCGTCCCCGAAGGGCATCAGCAGCAGCCGCCACGCGAACCCGCCCGGGTCGGCCTTCGCCGCCACGAATGCTTCGTCCGGCGGAACTGCATCGGGCTTGGGAAGGCCCTGCTCCTCCGCCTTGTACCTGGCACGCAGAAGCCGCGTGTCGAGCTCCTCGCGTGAGGGGAAATCGATGGTTCGCAGCCCTGCAAACTCAGGGAGGTGCTTGCGGTTCGGCATGCGCGGGGCTCCTTGCGACGACGCTGCCGATCAAGGTACAGCGCGGGCCCGACACCCGCCGTGACGTCATGACGGCCGGTTTTCGCCGGATCTTCGGCGCTCGACTCCGCGCCGCATCGCTTCGAGCAGAACCTTCACCACCAGGCCCAGAATGACGAGGTCACCGATCATCTGCACCGTCGTCAAAGCCCGTGCCGCCTGCGAGCGGGGGACGATGTCGCCGAAGCCGACCGACGAGAAGACCGTCATCGCGAAGTACAGGGCGTCGATGTGCGTCAGCCGCTCGGAGAACCCGCTCGGCGTCCCGTTTCCCATCAGGCAATAGCTCGCGGCGAACGCCAGCAGGAACAGCGGTATGGACGTCGCCAGCGCTTCGGCGGTGCGGAGCCGCGGCGAGGTCGACCGCACGATCGCGCGTGCCTGGCGGACGAAGAACACGGCGAGAGCCGCCAGGGCGCAACCGAGCACCACCGCGGTCGTCGGCGTGAACGGCCTGGTCAGCGGGGCGGCGAAGTACACGCTCAGCAAGGACAGGGTGGTCAGCACCGTGCGCAGAACCGTCCGGCCGGGGGCACCGATGACGATGAGCCTGCGGCGGGAGCGTGTACTCACACCCGACCTATGCCCCGGACGCTCCTTCCATGCTCACCGCGCCCGGCGGCAGGGAATTCAGCGCCTTCGGACGGTGAAGGTGGTGCAGTCGGGCGTGAGGATGCGGCCCTTGATCGTGCTGGGCCGGGCCTCGGTGACGTCGGCGGTGAGCGCCACCTTCACATGGCCGCCGCCTTTGGGGCTGTCGACCCATTGATCCGGGTCCAGTGTGAGGTGGCCGTTGTAGAGGAGACCGGTCTGCTTGAACGAGCTGTAGGGGCGATCGGGATTGCCGGGCACGGGACTCGACTCGAAAAGCGATTTCAGCTGGCCGTCGTCGCCCTTGCGGATCGTGAGTTTCAATCCGGTCGGCTTGCCTCGGCACTGGTAGGTCCCCGACCACGTGCCGGTGACCGCCGAAACGGGGGTGCGGTGCGTGACCGCCTTCGTCCGGGACAGCACGACCGTGTCACCGAACTTGGGGTCGACGGAGATCTCGTTCTTGTCGCCGGTCAGGTCGAGCCGGAGATCGGAGCAGTGGGGAGACCCCTTCATCCGTTTGGATTCGAGGACGAGCCGGCGCTCGTAGGCCTCCTTGACCTTCCCGGTGGCCACGCATTCCTCCCTCAAGGAGGTGATCCGGACGACCGCCACCCGGTCTCCGGTCTTTCCCCGCTTGACGGTGAGGAGCACTTCCATCGGGTCCTTCTCCGAGTCCACGGCGCCCGACCAGGTGCCGACGAATTCCGGCGACACGGAGGTGGTGGCCTCACCCCGCTGCTCCTTGTCCTCCGCCTGCCGCTTCTCCGACTGGAAGCCGGCGAATGCGATGACACCGATGAAGGCGAGCACGGCGCAGCCGGCGGCCATCAGCACTTGCCTGGTGATGGCGAAGACGAAGATGAATGCCCCGAAGGACACCGCGACGAAGAGCACTGTTCCCCCGGATGGCGACGGCCGGTGCATCACCGGGCGTCGGACTTGACCACGTTCGCACGTGAACGCCTCGGTCCGAGATTCCTACCATGAGCCCCGGCAGGCCCGCGATTCAATTCGCCCTCACCTCGTCGATCGCCCGAGGAGGCCAAAGCTTACCAAGTGGTAAGTTTCGTCCATGCGCATTTCGTTTCCGGACGGGTTCCTCTGGGGGGCGGCCACCAGCGCCCATCAGACCGAGGGGAACAACGTGGCCAGCGACTTCTGGGCGCTGGAGAACAGGCCCGGCTCGTTCCTTCGCGAGCGCAGCGGCGACGCCTGCGACTCCTATCACCGCTGGCGGGAGGACCTCGACATCGTGCGGCGGCTCGGCCTCAACGCCTACCGCTTCAGCATCGAATGGGCGCGCGTCGAGCCGGTGGAGGGCCACGTCTCGCGAGCCGGACTGGCGCACTATCGCCGCCTGGTCGAGGGGTGCCTGGAGCGCGGCCTCACGCCCGTGGTGACGCTGCACCACTTCACGAGCCCCCTGTGGTTCCAGAAGGCGGGCGGCTGGACGGCGCCGGGGGCGATCGACCGGTTCCGCCGCTACGTGCGCGCCGTCCTGCCGATCCTGGACGGCGTCGAGTGGGTCTGCACGATCAACGAGCCGAACATGCTCGCGATGATGGCCGCCATGGTGAAGGCGGAGAAGCGGGAGGAGAACGTCGCGGGCGCGATGCCGCCGCCCGACCAGGCCGTCGCGGACGCGCTGACGGCCGCGCACCGCGCCGCCAGGGAGGAACTCGCCGGGTTCAGGTCCGGGTGGACGGTCGCGAACCAGAACTTCGAGGCGGTCGGCGGCGCGGACGCCGAATGCGAGGAATGGGCCTGGTCGCGGGAGGACCGGTTCCTCGACGCCGCCGCGTCCGACGACTTCATCGGCGTGCAGGCGTACACGCGGGTGCGGATCGGCCGGGACGGAGCGCTGCCCGTCCCGGACGGCGCCCGCCGCACCATAACCGGCTGGGAGTTCTACCCGGAGGCGCTCGGCAACGCCGTCCGGCACACGGCGTCCCGCATTCCGGGCGTGCCGGTCCTGGTGACCGAGAACGGCATCGCGACGGCCGACGACGCCGAGCGCGTCGAGTACACCCGGGGCGCCCTGACCGGCCTGCACGAGGCGATCGAGGACGGGATCGACGTGCGCGGCTACCTGCACTGGTCCCTGCTCGACAACTACGAGTGGGGTTCCTACGGGCCGACGTTCGGGCTCGTCGCGGTCGACCGCACGACGTTCGCGCGGACGGTCAAGCCGAGCGGGCGCTGGTTCGGCGACGTCGCCTCGGGCCGGAGGGCCTACGAGTCCTGACCGTCGAGGTCGTGGACGGCCGTGACCAGCTCGTCCACGACCTCGGTGGTCAGGCCGATGCCGAACGTGCTGAACTTGGCCAGCGGGATGCCGCGCGCCAGCGCGAAGAGCACCGGTGAGCTTTCGGCGGTGTCGGTCAGGGCCGGTGCGAGCCGCTGCCCGAGCACGCGGCCGCCGACCGGATGGTCGAGCCATTCGCCGAGGGTGGACATCCGGCCGAGGGCGTCCACGTGCCCGTCACCGGCGGCGGTCAGCTCGGCGCGCAGCCGGATGTCGCGGGACGAGGCGCCCACCTCGACCGCGAACCCGCCCGCGTCGATGCGCCAGCCGCCGCGCGACACCGACCACCAGGCGATGTCGCGTCCGGTGAGGGTGAAGGAGACCCGCGTCCCGGCGCCGGCGGCCAGCTCGACCTTGGCGAAACCGCGAAGCTCGTGCCGCGGGCGGGTCGGCGGGTCCTCATCGAAGGCGACGTAGAGCTGGACGACCTCGGAGGCGGTTCGCTCACCGGTGTTGGCGACGGTGCATTCCACGATCCACTCGTTCACCCCCGTCTCGCGGACGGCCAGGTCGGAGTACTCGAACCGCGTGTAGGTCAGGCCGTGCCCGAACGGGTAGGCGACGTCCTTCCCGAGCGTGTCGTAATACCGGTAGCCGACATACCGGCCCTCCCCGTACGCGACGTGACCGTCGGAGCCCGGGAAGTGCAGGTGGGACGGGACGTCCGCCAGCCGGTTCGGAATCGTCTCGGTGAGCCGGCCGGACGGGCTGCACGCGCCGAGCAGCAGGTCGGCGATCGCCGAGCCGCCCGCCTGGCCGGGCAGCCAGGCTTCGAGGATCGCGTCGGCGTCGTCCTGCCATTCCGCGACGGACACGACACCGCCGTTGGCCAGCACGACGACGACCCTCGGGCACACCCGCGCGACCTCGCGCAGCAGGTCGATCTGCACGCCCGGCAGGTCGATGGACGTCCGGTCGAACCCTTCGGACTCCGCCTCGCCCGGCAGCCCGAGGAACACGACGGCCACGTCGGCCGCCGATGCGGCCTCGGCCGCCTACCGGGCAAGCCGCTCGTCCGGTGTCCCGTCCAGGCGGTATCCGGCGGCGAAGGTCATCTGCGGCCCGGCCGCGTTCAGGGCGTCCCAGGCGGAGTCCAGGCGGGTCGGGACGACATGCGAGCTGCCATGCCCCTGGTAGCGCGGGGTCCGGGCCGGCTCTCCCACGACGGCGACCCGCTGCGCCGCCGCGTCCAGCGGCAGGACGGCGTGCTCGTTCTTCAGCAGGACGGCCGATCCGCGCGCCGCGTCGCGGGCCAGTTCGTGATGAGCGTCGACGTCCCAGTCCTCGGCGGGCTCGATCGTGGAGACGCGCCGCGCCAAGGTCCGCACCCGCTCGGCCGCCCGCGTGACGGCCTGCTCGGGCAGCCGGCCCGCCCGGACGGCGTCGACGATCTCCTGGTCGGTGCCGGTGGGCGGCATCTCCAGGTCGAGCCCGGCCGCGAGGGCGGCGACCCGGTCGTTGACGGCGCCCCAGTCGGAGACGACGACCCCGTCGAAGCCCCACTCGCCCCGCAGGACCTCGGTGAGCAGCCAGGGGTTCTCGCTCGCGTGCACGCCGTTGATCTTGTTGTAGGACGCCATGACCGCGTGCGGCCGGGCCTCGCGGACGATGTGCTCGAACGCCGCCAGGTAGATCTCGCGGAGCGTCCGCTCGTCCACGTCGGCGCTGACCCTCATGCGGTCGGTCTCCTGGTTGTTGACCGCGAAGTGCTTGACGCACGCGCCGATTCCGAGCGACTGGAGCCCGGTGACGACGGCTGCGCCCATGATCCCGGTCAGGTGCGGGTCTTCGGAGAAGTACTCGAAGTTGCGTCCGCACAGCGGGGAGCGCTTGATGTTGACGCCCGGCCCGAGGACGACGTCGGCGCCGAGCGCGGACGCCTCGCGGGCGAGCGCCGCGCCGACCCGGCGGGCCAGGCCGGGGTCCCAGGACGAGCCGAGCGCGACGGCCGGCGGGAAGCATGTGGCGGGGACGCTGTCGGTGAGGCCGAGCGCGTCGCCCGATCCCCTGACCTGCCTGCGGATGCCGTGGGGGCCGTCGGCGAGCCTGACGGCGGGCACCGCGTCCCGGACGGCGGTCGTGCGCCAGGTGCTGCCGCCGGAGGTGAGCGACGCCTTCTCTTCCAGCGACAGCTCGTCTTCCGGCGACGGCCCGGCGGTGGCCGTCGGTACGGACCGCGTCATGTGTTCCCTCGGGGAGCGAAGTCGGTGGTGAGGCCGAGCTGGCGGAGGAAGGCGACGACGGACTCGTGCATGTCGACCGCGTCCGGTTCCAGGAGCCACTGGGTCTGCAGGCCGTCCATCAGCCCGAGGAGCTGGCCCGCGACGAGTTCCGGGTCGTGGGTCAGCGGCGGGTCCGCCTGCGCGAACAGTGCCGTGAACGCCTGCGTCAGCCGTTCGCGGAGCAGCCGGTAGCGCTCGACGAAGTAGTCGTGCGCCGGGTGTTCGGGGTCGGCCGCCTCACCGGAGATCTTCACGTACAGGCCGACGAGTCCCGGCGTCTGCATGTTGCGCCAGACGATGCCGACGATGATGCCGAGCAGTTCCTCGGGCCGGTCCTGGACGCCGGGGCCGAACAGGAGCTTGGCGTCCACCCGGTCCCGCCGTCCGAGCACCTTGATCAGCAGGGTCTCCTTGCCGGGGAAGTGGTGCAGCAGCCCAGCGTGGGTGAGGCCCGCGTGCGCGGCGATGTCGCGGAGCGACACCGCGTGGAACCCCGACTTGGAGAACAGCTCGGCCGCCGAGTCGAGGATGCTCGCGCGGGTTCGCTCGCCCTTCGTCAGCTTGCGCGGGCTCTGTTCGGTCATTTTCCTCCCCTGCCGCAGCAGAACCTACCAGGTGGTCAATTTCGTTCCGGAAAACCTACCACGTGGTTAGTTCCGCATGTATGCTCGCCGGGATTCCGGGGCCCACAGAAGACGGAGCGGATCCATGAAGAAGATCATCAGGGGCACCGCCCTGCTCGCGGCCTGCGTCACCGCGACCGCCCTGACGGGATGCGCCGACTCCGGCGGCGGCGAGGCCGGCGGGACGGCGAACCTCACCATCGCCACCCTCACCCTTCCGCAGAGCCTCGACCCCGCGGACGCGACCGGCAGCGCACTGCCGTTCTTCCAGGCGGTGTACGACACCCTCGTCAAGCGCGAGGCGGACGGGTCGTTCAGCCCGATGCTCGCCACCGAGTGGGAGTACGACGACGACCGCACCGAACTGAAGCTCACGCTGCGCGGCGACGTGAAGTTCGACGACGGATCGCCGTTCGACGCGGCGGCCGTGAAGGCGAACATGGAGCGCTTCGCCAAGGGGACGGGTGCCTCGGCCAAGACGCTGAAGGACGTCGAGTCGATCGAGGCGGTCGACAAGACGCACGTGACCCTGCACCTCGCGCAGCCCAACCCCGCGATGCTGTACTACCTCAGCGACGCGGCCGGGCTGATGGCCAACCCCGCCGGCTTCGGCGAGTCCGGCGACCCGCTCAAGACCAAGCCGGACGGCACCGGCCCCTACGACCTCGACTCGGGGCGGACGGCCATCGGCACCAAGTGGGTCTACAAGAGGGCCCCGGACTACTGGGGCGCCCGCCTGCCCTACAACGAGGTCACGTTCCGGTACTTCGACAACGAGACCGCGATCGTCAACGGGATCAAGACGGGGCAGATCAACGCCGCGCTGCTCCAGGCCACGGACCAGCAGACGCGGATCGAATCGGACCCGAAGGCCGAGACGACCAAGCAGGAGTTCGACTTCCAGGGCCTGCTGCTCTTCGACCGCGACGGCAAGATCACGCCCGCGCTCGGCGACCCGCGCGTCCGGCAGGCGCTGAACCACGCCATCGACCGCAAGACGATGCTGGACAAGCTCCGGCAGGGCCGCGGCGAACTCACCGACCAGGTCTTCGGCACCCAGACCGTCGCCTACGACGAAAAGCTCGACGCCTACTACGCGCACGACCCGGCCAAGGCCCGCGACCTGCTCAAGCAGGCCGGGTACGCGGACGGGTTCACCCTCAAGCTGCCGCGCATCACGGCGATCGTCCCCGACGCGCTGGCCGCCTCGCTCAAGACCGACCTCGGGGCCATCGGCGTGGAGGTCGTCTGGGACGTCATCGACCCGTCGCAGGTCAAGCGGATCTACACCGAGCGCGAGTACTCCGCGATGGTGATGAACGTCGGCCAGTCCTCCAACGACTGGGTCACCATCGGCGGGCTCGTCCTGCCCGGGATCGGCAACATGTTCGGCACGACGGACGCCACGGTGCGGAAGCTGCTGCCCGAGATCCAGGCGGCGCCGGCCGACAAGGCGCAGGCGGACCTGCGGGCCCTCAACGAGCACCTCGTCAAGGACGCCTGGTTCGTGCCGTTCTACCGGATGTCCTACCTGCACGTGTCGGACGGGAGCGTGAAGATCAAGCCGCAGGCGGGGATGGCCGTCCCGTCCATCTACAACTACTCGCCGGCCTGATGCCGGGCTTTGTTCTCCGCAGGTCCGCGTCGGGGGCGGTGCTCCTGTTCGTGATCTCCTTCCTGGCCTACCTGCTGCTGTCGATCCCGGACAACGACGTCGGACGGCAACTCCTCGGCGGTCAGGCGTCCCAGGACCTCGTCGACGCCAAGAACGCCGAGCTCGGCCTGGACCGCACGGTGCTCGTGCAGTACGCCGACTGGCTGGCGCACGCCGTGCGCGGGGACTTCGGGACGTCCTGGTTCACCGGCGAGGACGTGGTCCAGGCCATCTCCACCCGGCTGCCGGTCACCGTCAGCCTGATGGTCGGCGTCACGCTCGTCACGGCCGTGCTGTCGCTGCTGCTGGGCGTGTGGGCGGGCGTCCGGCGCGGTCCCGTCGACCGGTTCGTGCAGGTCCTCGGCGTCGTCGGGTACGCACTGCCGGGCTTCCTGGTCACGCTGATCATCGTCGTGGTGTTCGCGGTGCGGCTGCGCTGGTTCCCCGCCATCGGCTACACCGGCCTGACCGAGTCGCCGTCCGGCTGGCTGTCGACGGTCACGCTGCCGATCGCGTCGCTGTCGGTCGCGGGCGTCGCCGGCGTCTCCCAGCAGGTGCGCGGCGCGGTGATCGACGTCCTGCGGCAGGACTACGTCCGGACGCTGCGGGCGCGCGGGCTGCCGCCGTCCAGGATCCTGTTCCGGCACGTGCTGCGCAACGCGGCGGCGCCCGCGCTGACCGTCCTCGGCATGCAGTTCGTCGGGCTGCTCGGCGGCGCGGTGCTGGTGGAGCAGATCTTCGGGCTGCCGGGCATCGGCAGCATGACCGTCACCTACACCACCCGCGGCGACATCCCCGTGATCATGGCGCTGGTCATGGTCACCGTGATCGGCGTGATCGCGGTCAACCTCGCCGTGGACGTCCTGATCGGCTGGCTCAACCCGAAGGCGAGGCTCACGTGAGCGGGACCCGGCGGCCCGGGGCCGCCCGGCGGCTGCTGCGGAACCCGCTCGGGATGATCTCCGGGGCCGTGCTGCTGGCCATCACCGCCGCGGTGATCCTCGCGCCCGTGCTCAGCCCGCAGGACCCGGGCGCCGCCGACCTGAGCGACTCGTTCGCCGGTCCAGGCGCCGGGCATCCGCTCGGCTTCGACTCGGCGGGACGCGACGTCCTGTCGCGGCTGCTGCACGGCGGCCGCAACACCCTCGGCGGCGCGGTCATCGCCCTGCTCGTCGCCCTCGGCATCGGCGTCCCGTCCGGGCTGCTGGCGGGCTACCGGGGCGGACGGTTCGACGCGGCGGCGAACTGGACGGTCAACCTCGTCATGGCGCTGCCCGCGATGGTGGTGCTGCTGGCGTCCCGCGCGATCCTCGGCTCGACGGTGTGGGTGCTGATGATCGTCCTCGGCGTGCTGGTCGCACCGGGCTTCTTCCGGCTGGTGCGCGGCATCGTCGCCGGGGTGCGGGGCGAGCTGTACGTCGACGCGGCGCGGGTGTCGGGGCTGACCGACCTGCGGATCGTGGCCCGGCACGTGCTGATCGTGGTGCGCGCCCCGATCATCATCCAGACCGCGCTCGTCGCCGGGCTCGCGATCGGGTTGCAGGCGGGCCTGGAATTCCTCGGCATCGGCAGCGGCGACACGCCCACCTGGGGCGCGATGCTCAACGAGGCGTTCCAGAACATGCAGCGCGCCCCCACCATGATCGTGTGGCCGGGGCTCGCGCTGGGCCTCACCAGCGCGTCGCTGGTGCTGCTCGCCGGCGCGCTGCGGGACGCCCTGGAGGACCGCGGGACGTCCCCGTCCCCGCGTCCTCGTTCCCGTCCCCGTTCCCGTTCCGGGATCGCCGTCGCCCCGCCCGGCGCCGACGCGACCGGGACCGCGCTGCTGTCGGTGCGCGGCCTGTCGGTCGCGTACGCCCAAGCCGGAGGCACCGCCAAGGACGTCGTGCACGGCGTGGACCTCGACGTGCGGGAGGGAGAGATCGTCGGGCTCGTCGGAGAGTCGGGCTCCGGCAAGACGCAGACGGCGTTCTCGATCCTGGGGATCCTGCCCGACGGCGGCCACGTGAGCGGCGGCAGCGTCATCGTGGACGGACGGGAGATCGTCGGCCTGCCCGAGCGGGACCATCGCGCGCTGCGCGGCGGCGTCATCGCCTACGTCCCCCAGGAGCCGATGAGCAACCTCGACCCGTCGTTCACCGTCGGGAGCCAGCTCGTGGAGCCGATGCGGTACAAGCTCGGCATCTCGAAGGCCGAGGCGCGCGACCGGGCGCTCGAACTGCTGCGCACGGTGGAGATCGCCGACCCGGAGCGGACGTTCGGCTCGTACCCGCACGAGATCTCCGGGGGCATGGCGCAGCGCGTGCTCATCGCGGGGGCGGTGTCGTGCGGCCCGCGGCTGCTCATCGCGGACGAGCCGACCACGGCCCTCGACGTCATGGTGCAGGCGGAGGTGCTCGGCCTGCTGAAGCGGCTGCAGCGGGAGCGGAGCCTCGGCGTCCTGCTGGTCACCCACGACCTCGGCATCGTCGCGGACGTGTGCGACCGCGTGGCCGTCATGCACGACGGGCGCGTCGTCGAGACGGGCCCGGCGGCGCGCGTCCTCCGCGACCCCCGCGAGTCCCCCACCCGGCGGCTGCTCGACGCCGTCCTGGACGACATGCCGGCACGCGACCCCTGGCGTCCGGCGGAGCCCGCGGAAGGCACGCCGCTGAAAGGTGAGAACGCTTGAAGACGGACGGTGAGCTGCTGACGGTCGAGGACCTGCGGGTCTCCTTCCCCGGGAAGGGCCGGCGCGCCCCGCGCAACGAGGTGCTGCGCGGCGTGTCCCTGGGCGTCCGGCCCGGGGAGACCCTCGGCCTGGTCGGCGGATCGGGGTCGGGCAAGACGACGATCGGACGCGCGATCCTCGGGCTCGTCCCCGTCGGGTCGGGCGCGATCACGTTCGCGGGGGAACGCGTCGAGCGGGCGACCGCCCGCCGGCGCCGCGCGCTGAGCCGGGACCTCCAGGTCGTCTTCCAGGACCCCTACACCTCGTTGAACCCGTCGCTGACCATCGGCGACACGCTGTCCGAACCGCTGCTGGCCCAGGGGCGCGGCAGGGCGGACGCGCGCCGCCGTGTCGGGGATCTCCTCGACCGGGTCCGGCTGCCGTCCGATGCCGCCGGGCGGCTGCCGCGCGAGTTCTCCGGCGGGCAGCGCCAGCGCGTGGCCATCGCCCGCGCGCTCGCGATCGGGCCGAAGCTGATCGTGTGCGACGAGCCGGTGTCGGCGCTCGACCTCACGACGCAGAAGACCGTCCTGGAACTGCTCCTCGAACTGCAGGAGCAGACGGGCGTCGCGTACCTGTTCATCTCCCACGACCTGTCGGTGATCCGGGTCGTGAGCCACCGGGTCGCCGTCGTCCACGAGGGCGAGATCGTGGAGACGGGCGAGGCGGCGGAGGTGACGTCGCGCCCGCGGCACGCCTACACGCGGGACCTGATGACGGCCGCATTCCACCGGTCCTACGACGCGAACACGTCCGCGGAGCGGTAGTAGCCGTCGAGGCCGAGGCGACTCCACCAGTCTCCGTGCCGGGCCACGCGGGCACGGTAGCCGTCCCATTGCGTGCGGGACGGCGTCCATGCCTTCTCCGCGATGCCCGCCAGCCGGGGCAGCAGCAGGAACGTGAGATCGTCGAACCCCGCGACGGTCTCGCACCAGATCGCGGCCTCCACGCCGGCGAGCCGCGCCGCGTCCGGGATCTCCGCCAGCGTGGACGGCGACCAGGCGAACAGTTCGCGGCAGGTGCGCGGCTCGTAGGAGTCGTGCCCCACCTGCGTCCGCCGGGCGGTCTGCGCGGCGAGCAGGGACTCCTCGGCGTACTGGCGATCGAGGTACAACACACTGCTGGCCGAGGCGAGCACCGGGGCGCCCGCGGCGACCGCGGCCGGGACGTCGTGCACCGACCGGGCGAACGTCTCCGCGACGATCTCCAGCAGCGAATGGTATTCGGCCGGTGTCTTCTCCCGGGCCGCTTCGAGGTCGAACTCGTCGCCGGCCCCGATCCACGCCTGCGCGACGTCCGCCGAGGTCAGCGCGCCCGACCTCGCGATCTCCTGCCAGCCCGCGACCTTCTTCCCGGTGCCGCGCGCGATCTCCAGGGCGCGGACGACGAACGCCCTGTACAGCTCTTCCGGCATGCCGAACGCCTCGTCGCCGCCGAGGTGCAGGTACGGGCCGGGCGTGAGGGCGGCGACCTCCTGGAGAACGTCCTGGACGAACCGGAACGTCACCTCGGCGCGCGGGTCGAGGTACGCCAGGTACCTGTGCGGGGGTTCCGCGTCGCCCTGCAGTTCGGGGTAGGCGCGGACGGCCGCCAGCACGTGACCGGGCATGTCCAGCTCGGGAACGACGGTGACGAACCGGGCCGCCGCGTACGCGACGATCTCCCGGTAGTCGTCCCGCGTGTAGAACGGCCGCTCGGCGTCGCCGGTGAGCCGCGGCCACCGTGAGATCTCCAGGCGCCACGCCTGGCTGTCGGACAGGTGCAGGTGCAGGACGTTGAACTTGTAGAGGGCCAGCAGGTCGATGACCTTCTTCACCTGCCCGACGGTGAAGAACCGGCGGACGACGTCCAGCGACAGGCCGCGCCACGCCATGGCGGGGCCGTCCGCGATGCGCGTCGCGGGGGCGGTGCCGCCGCCCGTGCGGTCGGGTTCGAGAAGCTGCGCGAACGTGGTCGCGCCCCGGAACAGCCCCTCGGGCGACGCCGCGGTCACGGTGGCGCCGTGCTCGCGGACGTCCAGCTCGTACAGTTCGCGTCCGGTGGCGCCCTCGTCCAGCGGGTCGATGCCCTGAACGCGCACGATGTCCGCGACCGGCGGGTCCTGCGTCAGCAGCAGCGTCAGGTCGCCCTCGCCGCCCACGCGCAGAACCGGGTCCAGGCCGTGCAGCGTGCGCAGCAGGTCCACGGCGACCTCGCCCAGCGCGCGCAGGCTCTCGGACGGTACGGCGACACGGGGCCGCGGCCCGAGGCGCAACGGTGCGTCTCCGGCGGGAGTCACTCGCTGAGGGAGGGGGACGAGGGCGGGAGTTTCACTCACCCTCATTTTCTACCATGTGGTAAGAAATGTCGCGGCGGCGGATCGTGGTCACGCCGGCCGGGGGAAACGGTGTCGCCGCCCTCGCCATTGAAGGCGGCCGTTCCGTCGGGCTAGATGAGGCCCTGGGCGAGCATCGCGTCGGCGACGCGTTCGAAGCCCGCGATGTTGGCGCCGACGACGTAGTCGCCGGGGGCGCCGTAGCGCTCCGCCGTCTCGTAGCAGATGTCGTGAATGCTGATCATGATCCCGGCCAGCTCCTCCTCGACGCGGGAGAACGTCCAGGACGCGCGGGCCGCGTTCTGGCGCATCTCCAGCGCGCTGACCGCGACGCCGCCGGCGTTGGCGGCCTTGCCCGGCCCGAACGCGACGTCGGCCTCCTGGAAGATGTGGACGGCCTCGGGCGTCGTCGGCATGTTCGCGCCCTCGGAGACGGCCTTCACGCCGTTGCGGACGAGGGTCCTCGCGGCGGCGGCGTCCAGCTCGTTCTGCGTCGCGGACGGCAGCGCGATGTCGGCGGGCACGTCCCATACGCAGCCGCCGGGCACGTACCGGGCCGAGCCGCCGCGCAGGTCGGCGTAGTCGCACACGCGGCCGCGGTCGACCTCCTTGACGTGCTTGAGGAGGTCGAGGTCGATGCCCTTGTCGTCCACCACGTAACCGCCGGAGTCGGACACGGTGATCACGTTCGCGCCGAGCTGCTGCGCCTTCTCGACCGTGTAGATCGCGACGTTCCCGGAACCGGACACCACGATCTGCTGGCCGTCCAGGTCCTCGCCGCGGCGCCGGAGCATCTCGGCCGTGAACAGCACGTTGCCGTAGCCGGTCGCCTCCGTCCGGCCCGCGGACCCGCCCCACAGCATGCCCTTGCCGGTGAGCATCCCCGCCTCCCACCGGTTGGTGACACGGCGGTACTGGCCGAACAGGTAGCCGATCTCACGGGTCCCGACGCCGATGTCACCGGCGGGCACGTCGGTGTGCTCGCCGACGTGCCGGTACAGCTCGGTCATGAACGACTGGCAGAACCGCATGACCTCCTCGTCCGATCGTCCGTGCGGGTCGAAGTCGCTGCCGCCCTTGCCGCCGCCGATGCCGAGCCCGGTCAGCGCGTTCTTGAAGACCTGCTCGAAACCGAGGAACTTCACGATCCCGAGGTTCACGGTGGGATGAAAACGGAGGCCGCCCTTGTAGGGGCCGAGCGCGCCGTTGTACTCGACGCGGAAACCGCGGTTGACGTGGACGCGGCCCTGGTCGTCCTGCCAGGGGACCCGGAACATGATCTGGCGTTCCGGCTCGACGAGGCGCTCCACGAGCTTGGCGGAGGCGAGGCCGGGACGCGCCGCGAGCACCGGCCCGAGGGTCTCCAGCACCTCGTGGACGGCCTGATGGAACTCCGCCTCGCCCGGGTCACGGCGCAGCACCCTGTCATAGGTCTCCTCTAGGGCTGACAACATCTCGGGTGGGGCCGGCAGGCGGGGGGCCAACGGCATGTGTAGATCCCTTCCTCGAAGTCCCCTCCACTCTAAATCGTCTTCTTCACCGCCTGTGACGGGCCCCTTCGCAGGTCCGGGCCGCTGTGACCGTTCATCCGGGCCGCCGCGGCGCGGACGGGACGAGAACCGGGCCGCGCCCTCCCTGGGTGAGAGCGCGGCCCGGCGGGACGGGACGTCAGCGGCCCGGGCACCTCTTCCACGCGAAGTGGTAGGTCGTCTTGACGCTGCCGTCTGCGGAGTCGAAGGCCATGAAGCTGGTCTTCGACGGGTCTGAGCTGCCCTTGTACACGCGCAGCTCGGTGTTGATGTTGAAGTTGCGGTCCTCGCCGCAGGGCTTGTAGACGAGTTCGGCGACGTCCGTCCGGTCGGAGAACTGCCAGTTGTCGGAGAAGCTGCCGTTGATCGTGTGGCTGACCGACGCCGTGTCCGACATGCCCTGGTGGTAGTAGCTCGCCTGCTCCATGCCGGTCGCGCCCGCCTGCAGGTGCGCGAAGCCCCGGTAGTCGGCGCCCGCGATCGCGTACGTGAACCCCTGGGGGACGTGGACGCGCAGGTTGATCTGGCAGTTCTTGCGGAAGTCCGTCGGGTTCGAGTTCCCGCCGGCCTGGGCCAGGTAGTCACTGTAGGTGACGGTGAACGCGGTGTTGTCGCTCGCCGAGGCCACCGCGGCCGTCCTCGCGGCGCAGCCCGACCCGTTCACGGTGAGCACGTCGATGACGATCCGGTCGGGCGGCGGGGGGTCGCTCGCGGCGGACGCGGCGGGGGCCGCCGACAGCGGCAGCGCCAGAGCGGCGAGGCCGGCCGCCGACGCGGTCAGTTTGCGCATCGGTCTTCTCCTTTTACCAGGGTGGGCATGTCTTCCAGGCGAAGTGGTAGGTGGTCTTGATCGTGCCGTCGGTGGAGTCCATCGAGATGAAGCTGGTCTTCGACGGATCCGAGGTGCCTCTGAGAACCCGCAGCTCGGTGTTGATGTTGAAGTTGCGCTCTTCGCCGCACGGCTTGAAGACGAGCTGCGCCACGTCGTTCTCGTCCGTGAACTGCCAGTTGTCGGCGTACTCGCCCTCGATCGTGTGGCTGATGGCGGTGGTCTGCGGCATGCCCTGGAAGTAGTAGCTCGCCTTCTCCATGGCGGTCGCGCCGGGCTGCAGGAAGGCGAACCCCCGGTAGTCCGCGGACGCGATGGCGTAGGTGAACCCCTGCGGGACGTGCACCCGCATGTTGATCTGGCAGTTCTTGCGGAACTCCGTCGGACTGGAGGAACCCCCCGTCACGGCCATGTAGTCGCTGTAGGTGACGGTGAACGCCTCCTTGTCCTCCGACACGGCGACGGCGGCCGTCCCCTCCGGGCAGCCGGACCCGATGACGGTCGCGATCTCGATCGTGACCCCGTCGGGCCCGGGCACCCGGAGCGAACCGGAGGCGGCGGCCGGCGCCGCCACGGCGGCGGTCATGGCCAGTGCGGCGGCAGCGGAAATGGCGATCCCTTTACGCATGCGATTCCTCCTCGCTGGAGCCTGCGCAAAGGGAGCGTAAACTTCGCAGGTCAGAGCGGTCAATCACCACTTTTCAACAGTGAAAGGAAATGCAACTGGACTTGACATGGCGCACGAGCAGGCAATTTGGAACTTCCAAAGCCGTCCATTTTGAAAGGAGCGTTCCATTAAGCGTGCCGCCAATTTCAAAGCCCCGTACAGAACGCATAGAAAGCGTCCCCCGGTCCGCCCCGTCTGATAGAGGAGCGAGCCGGGGGACGCGACACCGCCAGGGGTGCGGCCGAGGTCCTAGCCGCCGTCGCGCAGCCGGGCCGCTAGCACGGCGGCCTGGCTGTGGTCGATGTCCTTGGTCGCGGTCAGCAGGGTGACGGGCCCCTGGCCCGCGGTCTCTCGCAGGCGGTCCAGGGCGGCCGCGTGCTCGGGTTCGGCGAGCTCGGCCTCGTAGCGGCGTGTGAACTCGTCGAACCGGTCGACGTCGTGGCCGTACCACTTGCGAAGCTCGGTCGACGGGGCGACGTCCTTCTCCCACTCGTCCAGGCGCGCCTTCTCCTTCGACAGGCCCCGCGGCCACACCCGGTCGACCAGGATCCGCTTGCCGTCGTCGGACGAGACCGGGTCGTACACCCGGCGCAGTCGTACCTCCATGATTCCTCCCAGCCCCGTCTATACCCACCCGCCGCACCTCCGCCAGCCGACCGGCCGGCCCCCCGCCCGCTACCGGGATTCGTCGGTGCCGGGTTTTGTCGGTGCCGGCGTCTAACGTCCCGAGGGTGGTGGACGCGGGCCGGGAACGGACGCCGCTGTGGCGGCTCACTCCGACGCAGCGGCTGCTCGAAGGCGGCGCGCTGCTCAACTCGCTCGCCTTCTTCGCGGCGATGCCGTTCGCGCCGCTGTACCTGACCGAGCACACGAGCCTGGGCAAGCCCGCGGTCGGCGCCGTCGTCGGGGCCGTCGCGCTCACCGCCGCGTTCGGGGGGCTGCTCGGCGGGATGATCGTCGACCGGCTCGGCGCGGTCCCGCTCATGCGGGTCGGGCTGGTGTGCTACGTCGCCGTGTACGGGCTGCTGGCCTCGGTCCGCGGGGCCGCGGCGATCATCGTGCTGTTCCTGCTGCTGGGCGTGGCGCGGCTGATGGTGGAGCCGGGCGCGAAGAAGCTGCTGTCGCACGCGGCGGACGACGAGGGCCGCATGTTCCGGGTGCGGTACATGACGCTCTGCGCGGGCGCCATCGGCGGGCCCGCGATCGGCGGCGCGCTGTACCACGCCGGCCCAGTGGCGTTCTTCGCGGTCCCGGCCTTCTTCTACGCGTCCTACCTGGTCCTGGTGCTGGTGCGGAACCGCGACCTGGTGGCGCTCCAGCCGCCCGCGGGCGAGGGCGGCGCGTCCTCGCCGTCCGCGCGGGAGTCGGCCGGGGCGGTGCTGCGCGACCGGCGGCTCCTCGCGGTCGTCACCGGCGGGATCGTGGTCTTCTTCGTCTTCTCCCAGCTGGAGTCGATGATCCCGCTGTACATGAAGGGTCAGTACGGCGACAGCACCGAGACGTATTTCGCCGTGCTGTTCATCGCCAACGCCGTCCTCGCGCTGTCCTTCCAGGTCCCGATCGACCGGGTGTCGGGCAGGCTCGGCCGCAACACCATGATCACGCTGGGCGCGGTGAACTTCACCGTCGCGTTCGCGTGCTTCTGGGCGAGCCCATGGGGCCTTGCGTGGCTGTACGCCGGGATCGTCTTCTGGACGATCGGCGAGGGCGTCCTGCTGCCCATGCCGGACATGGCCGTCCACGAGATGGCGTCCGACGAGCACAAGGGCGCCTACTTCGGCCTGTCCGAGGTGCGTCAGCTCGGGTTCTTCCTCGGCCCGTTCGCCGGCGGCTTCCTGCTGGACGCCGGGACCACGCCGTACTTCGCCGTCATGGGGGCGTTCATCTTCCTGTGCATCCCGCTGCTCATGCGCAGAACCTCCGGGGCACCGGAGAACGCCGGGGAGCAGGCGATGAAGGTGGCGGCGAACGACTGAGCCGGCCGGCGGCCCCGCGCGGTCATGGACCGGGACGGCGGGCAGCGCCGGGCTCCGGGGCAGGGAACGTCCCCGGCGGGCCGACACGACCACCGGCGTCAACACGACCGCCGACGTCCCCGCGGCGGATCAGATCCCCGCTGTTCGGAATTCCCCCGCCGGTGGGATCGCCGCGGCCGGCGGGAGTCCCTCGCCCGCCGGGGTCCCCGCGGCCGATCAGATCCCCGCCGTTCCAGTTCCCCCCGCCGGTGGGATCGCCGCGGCCGGTCGGAGTCCCTCGCCCGCCCGGGTCCCCGCGGCCGATCAGGTCCTCGCCGTTCGGAAATGCCCCGCCGGTGGGATCGGCGCGGCCGGTGGCGGTGCGGTGGGCGAACTCGGCGGCGGCGGTCCGGCGGGCGAACTCGCCGGCGAGGGCGCGGCCGAGGACGTCGTCGTCGGGACGGTGCCGTTCGAGGTATCCGAGGGCCTCGGCGAGTTCGGCGGCGGTCAGCTGCCGCACCGGCTTCACGGCCCAGCGCGGAAGCGCGGGATCCGGGCGGCCGGCGGGCGGTGCGGCGCGCGGTTCGGTGTTCACGGTTTCGGGTCCTTTCCCTTTGGGTCTGCGTAATGTGCGGCGCGGCGGCGGGTGACGCATTCACCGGCTCGAATAGGATCGCCGCGTGCATTGGTGGAGCCAGCAGGCCTGTGATGCGGCCGCGGAGGCACAGGCCGCCGATCCGTCGCCGCGAAACCTCATGGCGGCCGCCCAGGTCCAGGCGATGATCTCGATGGCGGAGGCGCTGCACCGCATTGCCGCGGCCCTGGAGGAACAGGGCGCCTCCGAAAACGTCCCGCCAATGTCCGTCCGGCCGAAATAGCGCGGGCGGGTCAGCAAAATACCGGTGCGCCCGCGGGGGCGCACCGGTATCTCACGGGGTTTCAGGCATCGCTGAACGACTTGCGTTCCGTCCTGCCGTTGGTGCTCGCGGCGAGGCGGGAGGTCTTGGAGACCGGCGGGCGCGGCGGGACGCTCTCCGTGCCGTACTCGGTGTCGGGAACCGGGGAGGCCGGCCGTTCCTCGGGCGCGGCCGGGCGGGGCTCCTCGCGCGGGCGGTCCCGCAGCCGCCGCGCGGCCTGCCGGAGGGCGCGCTCGCCGACGAGCCGGGTCAGCTCCAGGCCCCAGCAGTCGAGCTTGTCGGCGTCGGTGAGGTCGTCGCGGTGGCTGAGTTCGGCGGCGAGCCCGCCGAGCCGCTGCGCCTCCGCCAGGTCGAACTCGCGCATGAGGTGGCAGCACAGTTCGGCGAGGGCGGCGTGGTCGCGTTCGAACGACAGCCCGGCCAGGTCGTTGTGCGACAGCCGGCTGAGCGCGCGTTTGCGTTCCAGCTCGCCGTCGGCGATCCGGAGGATGCCGTTGAGGAGGGCGATGGGTCCGGTGCCGATCGCCCTGCTCTGGGCGGGGGCGAACGACATCCGCAGGACGGCCGCGGAGCCGACCCCGGCGGTGATCACCTGAATCACCGCGAGGCTCGCCGGGGGTGTGGTGGCGGGCAGGCCGAACGTCCAGCCGGAGGCCGTCACCGCGATCAGCGCGACGGTCGCCGCGCTGGCGTTGACGAAGACGAACAGCAGCCCGCCCGGGGACAGCAGGGCGGTGACCGGCTTGTCGCGGTAGCGCGCGACGAGTTCCGCGAGGCCGATCGCGCCGCCGATCAGGGCGGCGAGGAGCATCTCGATGGTCATGACCTTCCTTCTACGCGCTGCGGGCGGTCAGCCGGCCGAACGGGGACTCCTCGGTCCTGCCGCGCCGCGACAGCATGTGCGCGGGACGCTCGGGACGCTGCCGGGAGGCGAGTTCCGCGCGCTCGACCTCCAGGAAGACCAGCAGCCATTCCGTGGGGCCGGCGGCGAGTCCGGTGTGGGTGCGCATCGTCTGCTCGCGTGCGCCGAGAAAGGCCAGGAGCCACCCGGTGGGCCCGGACGTCCCGACGGTTCGAATTCGTGAATACATGGGGAAGACCATTCCGCAGCCGGTCCCGGAAGTCGACTTCCGCCGCGTCAAGTTTTCGCGGCGCGGTCCGTTCGGGTACACCAATGGCGTTACGCCGGAAACATCCCCGCACCGGCCGCAGATCTTCTCTCCATTGGCCGCTGGACAATGCCTTTTGGACCAGCCCGGGAATTCCTTTACGAAGAATTCCGCTTGCGTCCGGCGGTGGAGATCGCTGTTCAGGCGGCGGTGAGCGTCTCGTCTCGGGAGACGAGCGCGGCGTAGCGGCCGCCGAGCGCGAGAAGTTCGTCGTGCGTGCCGCGCTCGGCGACGCGCCCGTGATCGAGGACGATGATCTGGTCGGCGTCGCGGACGGTCGACAGCCGGTGCGCGATGGTGATCGTCGTGCGGCCTTCGGCGAGCGCGTCGACGGCCGACTGGACGGCGTGCTCGGTCCGCGTGTCGAGGGCGCTGGTGGCCTCGTCCAGCACCAGGATCGGCGGGTTGCGCAGGATCGTGCGGGCGATCGCGAGGCGCTGCTTCTCGCCGCCGGAGAACCGGTATCCGCGTTCGCCGACGAGGGTGGCGTAGCCGTCCGGGAGCCCGCTGATGTGGTCGTGGATCTGCGCGGCGCGGGCGGCGGCGTGCAGTTCGGCGTCGGTCGCGCCGGGCTTGGCGAACCGCAGGTTGTCGGCGACGGACGCGTGGAACAGGTACGTCTCCTGGGAGACGACGCCGACGGCGGCGGCGAGGTCGGCGAACGCCATGTCCCGCACGTCGACGCCGTCGATGGCGACCCGGCCGGACGTGGCGTCGTACAGGCGCGGGACGAGGTAGCTGAGCGTCGTCTTGCCCGATCCCGTCTCGCCGACGACGGCGAGCGACGTGCCCGCGGGGACGGTGACGTCGATGCCGGTCAGCGCGTCCGCCCCGGGCTCGTAGGAGAAGCCGACGTCCTCGAAGCGGACGTCGCCGCGGACGCCCGGCATCGGGTGCGGTTCGGCGGGCTCCTCAAGGTCGGGCTTCAGGTCCAGGTACTCGAAGATGCGGCCGAACAGCGCCATCGAGCTCTGCACGTCCACGGAGGTCTGGAGCAGCTGGACGGTCGGCCGGAACAGGCTCGTCTGCAGGGTCGTGAACGCGACGAGGGTGCCGATCGTGATGAGCGGGCGGCCCTGCGCGGCGGTGAGCCCGGCGGCCCAGTAGGTGAGCGCGGGCATCGCCGACATGACGATCTGGATCGTGGACTGCCGCCAGCGTCCGGCCATGCTCGCGCGGATCTCCAGGTCGGCGAGGTCGCGCGACTCGTCCGCGAACCGGTCGGTCAGCGCCGGGGAGCGGCCCATCGTGCGGCCGAGCAGGATGCCGCTGACCGACAGGGACTCCTCCACGATCGCCGACATCGCGGCGAGCTGCCGCTGCCGGCGGGAGGTGATCTTGCGGCGTTCGTTGCCGACGCGGCGGCTGATCCAGACGAAGAACGGCAGCGTGGTGAGGGAGACGATGGTCAGCCGCCAGTCCAGCGCGGCCATCGCGATGACGGTCGCGGTGACGGAGGTGAAGTTGGAGACCAGGGACGTCGCGGTGGAGGTGACGGTCGACTGCATCCCGCCGATGTCGTTGGCGATCCGGGACTGGACCTCGCCGGTGCGGGTGCGGGTGAAGAACGCCAGCGGCATCCGCTGGAGGTGCGCGTAGACGGCGGTGCGCAGGTCGTGCATGACGCGCTGGCCGACGCCGGTGGAGATGTAGGTCTGCAGGACGCTGAACACGCTGGTCGCGACGGCGACGGCGATCATCCCGGCGGCGAGCGCGGTGAGCAGGCCGGTCCGTCCCTGCGGCAGCGCGACGTCGAGGATGTGCCGCAGCATGAACGGGGACGCCAGCGCGACGAGCGACGACAGGCCGACGAGCAGGCCGACCACGGCGAGCCGGCCGCGGTAGGGGCGGAAGAGGCGCAGGATGCGCCGGCGGTCGAACTCCCGGTGCTGCTCCGGTTCGTCGGAGCGGGCGGGTTCTTCGGAGCGGGCCGGTTCTTCGGTTGGGGCAGGCTCTGGGGGTTTCGCGGGTGCCGTGGGTTCTCGGGGCTTCACGGGCGGCTCCTTCTCGTGGTCGGCCTCGTGGTCGTCGGCGCCGTGGTCGTGGGCGCGGTGGTCGACCCCCAGGCTAACTGAGCCAGGCTCATAGTTATTCCTCTATATTATGAGCTAGGCTCTTCGCATGGAGGACGACCTCGCCGACCTGTTCCTGCGCGCGTCCAAGCGGATCCGCCGACACCAGGTCGGGATGCTGGCGCCGCTGGGACTCACCCCCTCCCAGGCGCGTGCGCTGCGCACCCTCGTCGACGCCGGGGAACCGCTGCGCATGGTGGACCTCGCCGAGAGTCTCGGCGTCGTCCCGCGCTCGGTGACGACGCTGGTGGACGCGCTGGAGGAGTCCGGTCTCGTGACCCGCGCGCCGGACCCGTCCAGCCGGCGGTCCCTGCTCGTCCGGCCGACCGGGGAGGGGCGCGCCGTCCGCGAGCGCATGGCCGGGACGCGGCGGGAGGCGGCGCGGGAGGTGCTGTCGCCGCTCTCGGACGAGCAACGCGAAACCCTGCGCGACCTGCTCACCGTCATCGACAGGGCGGCGGATTGAGCGCCGGCCGTCCCGATGCCGGAGCCGTCGTGTACGTATGCGGGGCCGGTCGGGGACTGTAAGCCGGTTGATAATTCGGCGGGGCCGAACCTTGCCGTCCGCATCTATCGCGCGCCGTCCTCGCAACCGAGCCTGTAAGAGCGGTCACCGGGTGCCTGGGGGCCCCGGGACGACGTCCAGAACGTTCGGGGGGTGGTGTTCTAGGAGGGCGCCCATGAGCCGGACCAGCCCGTCCCCTGCCTCGGAGTTCCCGCTTTCCGGTGTCCCGGTGGAGTTCGCCGACCCGATGCTTCCCCACCTGGAGGCGGCGGCGGTGGAGATGATCCAGGAGATCCGGTCGCTCGTGCCCGAGTACGCGCGGCCGCCGGAGAGCCACTACGCCCGCCGGATGCGCTGGGCCGTGCAGGAGAGCGTCCGGCAGTTCGTGGGCGCCATCGGCCGCCCCGACATGGAGTGGGCGCCCGTCACCGCCATCTTCGAGGGGATCGGCGCGCACGAGGCCCGCAAGGGGCGCAGCCTGGACGGCCTGCAGTCGGCGATCCGCGTCAGCGGGCAGGTCGCGTGCCGGCGGTTCATCAAGGACGCGCGGCGGCTCGACTGGTCCCTGGACACCCTCGGCAAGATCACCGAGTCGCTGTTCGTGTATCTCGAACGCATCGCCAGCGCGGCCGGCCAGGGCTACGCGCAGGCGCAGGGCGAGCTGGCGGGCGAGCGGGAGCGGTTCCGGTGGCGGCTCCGCGACCTGCTGATCATGGATCCGCCGGCCAGTGCCGAGGCGATCGGGGAGCTGGCGCGGGCGGCGGGCTGGCCGGTGCCGAAGACCCTCGCCGTCGTCGCCGTCGCCCCGGACCCGGCGCAGGCCGTCCCGGTGCTGCCGCCCGCGTTCCTCGTCGACTGGCACGCCCCCGGCCCCTACCTGATCTGCCCCGACCCGGACGGCCCGGGCCAGGACCGGCTGTTCGCCGCGATCAAGGGGACGCGGTCGGCGGCGATCGGGCCGACGGTGCCGCCGGCCCGCGCCGCGCTGTCGCTGCGCTGGGCGCGGCGCGGGCTGGCGCTGGTCGAGCGGGGCGTGCTGCCCGGCAAGGAGCCGCTGCGCTGCCTCGACCATCTGCCGAGCCTGGTGGCGGCGCAGAGCGAGGAGCTGATCGACGTCGCGCTGGGCTCCCGGCTGGCGCCGCTGATGCGGCTGCCGCCGCACCGGCGGGACGCGCTGTCGCGGACGCTGCTGATCTACATGGAGAGCCGCGACAACGCGGTGGCGGCGTCGGAGCGGCTCATGGTGCACGAGCAGACCGTCCGGTACCGGATCCGGCGCCTTGAGGAGACGCTCGGCGGTGTCCTGCTCGACCCGGGCCGCCGCATCGAGCTGCTGCTCCTCCTGCACTACCTGGTCAGGCTCGACCCGGGCGACCGGCGCCTGTCTCCCGGCGCCCCGTGAGCTCCCGTCCGCCCGCTGGCTCGCTCGCGGGAGCGCACGCGAGAACGGTGGTGACGACCCCAAGCCGGTCGTCACCACCGTCCCCCGAACCGGCGGGAGTCAGCCGGTGGGGCAGGAGCCCGTGTAGGCGGCGATGGCGCCGTTCGGCGCGGGCGCCGGGCAGATGAACTGCTCGTAGCGGGCGTCATTGTCGACGAACCGCTTCATCCACGCGATGGAGTACTTCGCGATGGTGGTGTGCGGCGAGTTGAACGTCATGTGCCCGGCGTTCCGCAATTCCAGATACGCCTTTTCGGGCGCGGCGGTGAGGCTGTTGAAGAACGGCTCGGCCATCGAACCGGCGGGGGCGATGAAGTCGTTGTCCGCGGCAATGATCATCGTGGGGACCCGGACGTTCCTCCAGTCGCCGTTGACGTTCCAGGGCGCGAGCGGAATCGCCGCCTGCAGCGACGGGCGGTCGTCGGCGGCCTCCAGCGTCCCGCCGCCGCCCATCGAGTGCCCCATGACGGCGAGGCGGGAGGAATCGATGCGGTCCTTCACCTTGCTGTCGCCGGTCAGGTAGTCGAGCGCGGCGAGGAGCTGCCGGCCGCGGGCGGCGGGCGCGTCGAAGAGGCTGTTGGTCTCCAGCGTCATGACCACGAAGCCCTGGGACGCCAGGCGCGGGCCGTACCAGCTGATCAGCGCCTCCGGCGAGACGAAGCCGGGCGAGACGGCGATGGCGCCGAAGGTGCCCTGGCTCAGGTCGGTCGGCGCGTAGATCGTGCCCTGGTTGAACCCCTCTCCGCTGCGCGCCGGAACATCGATCTTCTCGATGTCGAACGGGCCCCTTTCCGCCGTGATGCTCCTCTCCGTCGGCGCGGGGCCGCGCTCATACGGATTGGCGGCGAGCTGAATCGCGGCGGGACTTTCGGTGGCGGCGGCGTGGGCGGCGGCCACCCCGCCTCCAGCGGACAGGGCGGCGCCCGCGGCGAGCACGGCGGCCGCAGGGAGCATTCGGAACGCATGCGCCAGATGCTTGTTCATCGGGGGGCGTACCCTTCACTAGCCGAACCGCGATGGATGGGGAATTCGCGGTTCCAAGAATCTTGGGACGCCCGGCCGGCATTTACTGCTGACGCGCCGACGCCTTTTCCGCGGCGGGCTTATAGTGAACTTACAAACGTCCCCGGAACGGACGGAGGGGCCACTTCCCCCGAAGTGACCCCTCTCCCCCCGTTCCGCTGCGTCGGCCCCGGTGCGCACAAAGGCCCGGCCGCTCCCCCCGAAGCGGCTCGCACCGGCCGTTCAGCGGATGCGTCGAACGTAGCGAGCGGGAGGCGGCGGCATCGAGGCTTCGAACCTCCGCGTCGACGAACGGGCCACGGTGTGCGACGAGCGGAACACGCTCCGCATCCAAAGGGGCGGCGGACCGGTTTTTGCTCCATCCTTGGAGAAGGACGTGGTGGGCCGGGAGGAGCGCGGGCGATGGCGGGACGGGTACGACCGATCACGCTGGTGGGGACGCCGGTCCTGCACCAGCCCTGCCGGCCTGTCGAGGACTTCGACACCACGCTGAGGGAACTGGCCGACGACATGTTCGCCAGCATGTACGAGGCGGACGGTGTCGGCCTGGCCGCGAACCAGGTCGGTGTGGACCTGCGCGTCTTCGTCTACGACTGCCCAGACGACGACGGCGAGCGGCAGAAGGGGGCCGTCGTGAATCCCGTCCTGGAACTGCCGGCGTTGGAGAACCGCCGCCTGGACGACGACGACGAGGGTTGCCTTTCCGTGCCTGGCCCGCACGCGCGTCTGGCACGTCCCGACCATGCGACCGTGCACGGCTTCGATGTCACCGGACGTCCGCTCACGGTGGAGGGCACGGGCCTGCTCGCCCGCTGCCTCCAGCACGAGACCGACCACCTTGAGGGCAGGCTCTACATCGACCGGCTGTCCGCCCGCTCGCGCAAGAAGGTCCTGAAGGAGTTCGAGGCGCTCCGCGCGGAAGCCGACGCCCTGCCCGGCTGACGCCCCCGCCTGGGTGACGCCCCTGCCTGGGTGACGCCCCTGCCTGGGTGACGCTCAGCCGTCCCACACGGGGAGGTGGACGGCGGACGGACGTGCCGCGTCGCGGAAGACCTCGAAGCGGGTGCGGTGGGGCGCGACGGCCCGCCCGGCGGGTTCGCCGGTGCCGTGGTTGCGCGCGAACCGGGGGAACGCGCCGCCGGCCAGCATGACGCGGATCCGGTGCCCGCGCAGGAACCGGTACGCGGTCGGATGCATCTCGATCTCCGCCCGGACGACGCCGTCCGGTGGGGTGGGGCCGGGTGTCAGGCGGAGGATTCCGTCCGTGACGTTTCGGGAGACGCCTTCGCGGTCGACGTCGCACAGGCGGATGAACAGGTCGCCGTGGCCGGTGTTCGTGCGGACGTGAATCGTCGCCGAGACCGGGCCGATCAGGTCGAGGCCGCGGTCCAGGGGCGAGCCGGTGAAGACGACCACGTCACGGCGGCGTTCGATCGGGGTGTTGTCGCGCTGTCCGCCCTTGCCCGGCGACAGCAGCGGGCCACCGACCGTCGGCGTGGGGTCGAGAGGGTCATAGGTGAACGTTGCGGGCCCGGCGTCGACATCGCTTGGCTCGTCCCAGGAGAGGCTTCGGCTCAGGTAGAGCGGCGTGGGCTTGGTTTCAGGCGGAGGCCACTGGTCGAAATCAAGCCAGCGGTTGGCCTTCTGCAGGTGGAGCCTCACCGGCGCCTGGCGTAGCCGGGTTCTGTCGCCGTTGAGATGGGCGTCGAGCCAGGAGACTTGGTCGGAAAGCGTCGCGCGGAGGGCTTTCGTGTCGTGTCCCCAAGGGCCGATGGTGATGCGGACGTCGCGGCCGGCGGCGTGCAGGGCGGCGAAGTCGCGGAGCTGGCCGCGGAGGAAGAGGTCCCACCAGCCCGTCACCATCGTGGTGGGCGCGGTGGTTCCGGGGGCGGCGTCGCTGTGGTCGGTGGCCTTCCAGAAGTCGTCGCCGGGCTCTGTGTGGGCGGTGACCTCGCGGAGGAAGGGTTCGGGACGTCCGATCGCGGCGATGTCGGCCTCACCCACCGGCAGGTGCCGCATGGCCCGGCGAACACGCCTGCTGTGCAGCGGGCGCCTCGTGTCGTCCCGGGTGCCCATCGAGGACGACCACACGAGCGTGTTGTGCAGGGCCAGCGCGCCGCCCGGGTAGAACGAGCTCACGAACTCGGACGCGGTGATGCCGAGCGCCAGCGCCTCCAGCGGCGGGTCCGCGTAAGGCGCGACCGCCCACTCGGTGAACCCGAGGTAGCTCGCCCCGGCCATCGCGACCCGGCCGTCACACCACGGCTGCGCGCGGAGCCACTTGAGCGTCGCGAGGCCGTCGTCCTTCTCGTGGTGGAAGGCGCGGAACTCACCGCCCGACCCGTGGACGCCGCGCACGTTCTGGACGACGACCTGGAGGCCGCGCCGCGCGAGCACCCCCGCGAACAGCCGCATGACCGGCTGCCGCTTGCCGTACGGGGTGCGGATCAGCACGACGGGCAGCGGCCCGGCGCCGCGTGGACGGTGCAGGTCGGCGACGAGCGTGACCCCGTCCGGCATGGGGACCCGCAGGTCACGCGCCGTCCCGACGTCCGATGCCGGCGCTTCGGGGAGGCCGAGGAGGCGGTCCGCGAGTCGTCCCAAGACGGCCATCGGATGCCCCCTTCGCATGGTTCGGATCGACCCGTGGTTCGGATCGGCCCGTGGTCCCAGCATGGCGGACGCGGCGCTAACGGACGCGCTCGCCGCCGCCCTCGGGCGCCAGAAGGCTTTCGTATTCGTGGAGGACGCGGGCGAACTCGCCCGTCGGCATCTCGCAGGCGTGCCCGGGCAGCCACAGATGTTCCAGGCGGACGGTCTGGACGTCCAGCCGCAGATGACACGCGTTGCCCGTGTGCTCCCACCCAGGACGTGCCGTACGGACGACTTCCAGATGGTGCCGGTGGCTCTGGACGTCATGCAGCAGGAACGCGGTCAGGACGTGGCGCGGCCCGTACACCGACGTGGTGAATCCGCTCGCGGTCGACGCGGCCGACTGCAGATCGACGCCGGAATCAGCCAGCTCTGGGAAGAACACCCGCACGTGTTGCACGACGCCCCCGGCCTCGATCGGCTCACAGGGGAGGCGCAGTACCGCGTCCGGGTCGATGTAACCGTGCACCGGGACGCCCGCGACATAGCCGCACCACGCCCCTGGAACGGCTGTCAGGAAACGGGCCCGCGGCAGAGCGTCGCGCAGTTCTGCCATGAGCCGTTCTGGGTCGATGCCACGCGGCATGAACGTTTTGGTGCCGCCGCGCAGCCGCGTGCCCGTCTCGTCCAGGACGGCGAGGTCCGCCCAGCACGCGCCCGAGCCGGTCTCCAGGACGCCGTGCGGGAGGCAGGCGTCCGGGTGCGGCGTGAGACCGGCCATGTCCTCAAGGACGGCGCGCGGCGTCTGGATCAGGCCCCAGCCCTGCGTCCGGTGGGAGACGGAGCCGAGGGCGAGCGAGGTGGCCACCGGCTCCCGGGACCGCGCCTCGCCCAGCGTGCGTTCGAGGCTGCGGCGGCTCCGCAGCGCGCCGACCTGCTGGAGGTACTCGTCCAGGCACCGCCGCAGGACGGCGGGGTCGAGGTCGCACGACGCCCACCCGCCGACGTCCCGCACGTGGACGGTCGCCCCGTCGAAGTCGAGCCGGTGGTAGCGGTAGAGCTCCTGCCACGGCTCGAACCGGTCACCGCGCAGCCGTCCCTGGGCGCGGACGATCGCCGGGATGTCCTCGCCCAGGTCGTTGAGGAGGAAGTCGCGCAGCGGGGCGTGCAGGGGATCGGTCTCCACCGCCACCCGCACCCCGTCGCTGCGGAACCGCACCGGGAGCGATATCGCCACCCGGGTGATTATGCCGATAAGCGAAGATCATCACCGGTTTGGCGGAATGTTCGTTCCGATCACACCGGTTCGTCGGCAAGGTACGGCGGGGCGGGCTCGTACTGGATGTAACGACGTACCGACCGTGCGTGGTCACGACCGTGGATGCGCCCGATCAGCCAGAGAGCCATGTCGATGCCCGCCGAGACGCCCTGGCTCGTTACGAGATTGCCGTCCACGACGTAGCGCGCGTCCCGGACGACGGTCACGTCACCGCGCGCCTCCAGGGTGTCCTCCGATGCCCAGTGGGTCGCGACCCTCCGGCCCTTGGCGGGACCTGCGGCGTGCAGCAGAAGCGAGCCGGTGCACACGCTCGTCACCCAATCGGCCTGCTCGGCGACCTTCGCTATCCATCCCGTGACAGACGAGTTGGACAGTT
Source organism: Spirillospora sp. NPDC048819 (assembly GCF_040650055.1). Lineage (NCBI taxonomy): Bacteria > Bacillati > Actinomycetota > Actinomycetes > Streptosporangiales > Thermomonosporaceae > Spirillospora > Spirillospora sp. NPDC048819. Next base: position 56,231 of record NZ_JBEZGN010000010.1, read on the forward strand.
GCGTCTCCCTAGCACCGCGTCCACCGGGAACTAGAAGCACATCCAGCTTCGGGTGGTCGTCCAAGACGTGGTCCGGCACGACCCGCAGCCCCTTGGCACAGCGCACAGGCTCTGGCCGCTCGGCGACCAGTACCGCCTTGTCGTCTTCCTCGCGCAGCATCGCCGATGCCGTGAACACCTCCCACGGACCGACGAAGTCCAGTTCCTCCGCGTCCTCGAAGACCAGCAACCCGTACGTCGTCATGCGTACTCCCCCTGCCTCTGCAACGGTCTCCGTGACCGGACCCCGGCGGTCGTGTGCCGACGCGCATTCCCCAGGTTCCTCGCGACCGGGTCATGGCGTCAACGTCGCCCGCCCCACGCCGGCACGCCATCGGCGGTCACCATTCATCCGCCGGAATTAATGGTTGACACCATCGAAGAGCTGTGGCTAACTCTTACCCATGAAGCTTTGATACTTCTCCGGTTGAGCCGCCCGCCGGCAACGTCCCCGGGCCCGCTCCCGTCACTCGGCACCACCGTCGCACCCGCATCACACCGGCTGTGACCTGTGCCACCTTGCCGCACATCCCTTTTCGTCGGCCTTTCACGGCCGAATTCAAACGTGCCCGGAGGTCATCACTTCATGCGTGCCATAAACAACCCCGAAGCCAATCCCTTCACCAAGTCCAAGAAGAAGGGCAAGCGGAAGAACCCCGACTTCAGGTCGGCGAATTTCGCGAACAACGCCGGCAACCGGCGCAACGCCCGGCAGATGCCCACCCGGCAGCTCAACCGGGGCCGCTGAGCGGCGCCCGACCCCGGCTCCGGCCCCGGCCCTCGGCGGCCGGGGCCGGGAACTCCGCCCACACCACCGTCCGGGCGCCCTCGACCCGGAACCCCCAGCGGGACGCGAGCGCCTCCACGATCCGCATCCCCCGCCCGGTCTCCGCGCCCACCTCTTCCTTGACGTGCGGCCTTCCCCCCGCCGCCCCGTCATCGGTGACCTCCAGCCGGTACACCCCGCCCCCGGCCGACAGGACGAGCGTCACCTCCCCGCCCTCCAGGCCCGACGCGGTGTGCGTGATCGCGTTCGCGACCGTCTCGCTCGCCACCGTGACCATGTCCTCCAGCAGCATGTCGCCAGGCAGCGTGTCGTCCGGTACCGGGCCGTCCGGTCCGGGGCGGCCGCCCGCGACCTCGCGGACGAAACCCCTGGCGCACCCGACGGACCGCCGCACCCCCGGCAGCGTGATCTCACCGAGCACCACGCGGCCCCGCGCCTCGCCCACAGCCTCGCCTCCCCGTCGCCGGGAACGGCCGGCCGCGAGGCCCGCTTTTCCGACGCCGCCCCGACCAGCGGCTCGCAACCCGTCCTCGACGCCCACCGAGACGGCTCCCTTCGCGTCCGGAAAGTCGCCCCGTCACCCTCGCTGTACGGCCCGGAACCCGGCTACCGTTCACGTCCCGCCGAACGTTTCCCCAGATCGCGACGCCCGGCCACGGCGCGGACGGCGCGTCCGCCACGCCGGGTGCCGCAGGGCCCGGTGAGACATATCGCCTACCCTGGGCTAAGGATGGTCACTCCGTGTATCCGGCCGTCCGGGATTCGGGGGATCGGCTGTGACTACGGAGAGGCGGGAACAGGTCGGCCGTGGGACGGCCCGCCTGCTCTTCTCGGTGCGGGGGCGGGCGACGGTCGTCACCGTGGCGGTGTCGGCGCTGATCCTCAGCCTGGTGTTCGTCCTGCTGATGGTGCTCGCGCGGGACTGGACGGAGAACAAGGTCTGGCAGACGTCGGAGAGCACCGTCCAGCGGATCGTGTACGACATCGTCCAGGAGAAGGACGGCCAGATCCTCGACCGCCGGCCGGGCGAGACGTCCATGGTGCAGATCGTGAGCCCGGAGGGCCGGGTCCTGGAGGCCACCCCCGCGCTCCGCGGGCGCCCTGCCCTCGGCAGGCCGGAGATGGCGCAGGGCAAGCTGCTCATCGACGGCAGAAGATGCCCGGACTTCCTGGACGAGTGCGTGTGGGTCTTCGGCCTGCGGGTGCGGGACTCGCGGTGGGGGCCGGGCGTGATGGTCATCGCGGCGACGCCGCTGCCGAGCCTGCTGAAGGTGTGGGTGCTGCCGCTGTCATCGCGCTGATCGCGGCGGGGCTCCTCGTCCTGATCGCCTGGTGGACGTGGTACACGATCGGGCGGGTGTTCGTCCCGGTCGACCAGATCCGGGCGGGGATGGCGGCGTTCACCGCCAGGGGCCTCGGCCACCGGGTGCCCGTCCCGCAGACGGGCGGCGAGATCCAGTCGCTCGCCGAGACCGTGAACACCACGCTCGAACAGCTGGAGGAGGCGAGGGTCCGGGAGCGCCGCTTCGTCTCGGACGCCTCGCACGATCTGCGGAACCCGATCGCCGGGCTGCAGATGCAGTTGGAAGGCGCGTTGGAGGAGCCGGACGACTGGGACTGGAAACCGATGGTCCGCTCCGCGCTGCGGGACGCGCAGCGGCTGAACGACATCGTCATCGACCTGCTGGAGCTGTCCAGGCTCGACTCCCGCTCGCCGGTCCCGGTGGAGGTGATCGACCTCGCCGACCTCGCCCGCCGTGAGGTCGAGCGTCGCCACTCCCGCGTCCCGATCGGGACGCACCTGGAGCGCGACGTGACCGTCCGGGCGAACCCGGTGCGGCTGAACCGGGTACTCAACAACCTGCTGAGCAACTCCGAACGGCACGCCGAGTCGGGCATCGAGGTGACCGTCGCACGGGACGGCGCCGACGCCGTCCTCGAAGTACTGGACGACGGAGCCGGCGTCCCGGAGGAGTCACGGGAGCGGGTCTTCGAACGGTTCGCCCGGCTTTCGGCCTCGCGCACCCGCGACCCGGAGGGCACCGGCCTCGGCCTGCCCATCGCCCGCGAGATCGCCGAGACCTACGGCGGCTCCCTCGGCATCGCCGACAGCCCCCGCGGCGCCCGCTTCGTCCTCCGCCTGCCGCTCGCCGCCCGGAGCACCGCCACGTAGCCGTGCGCCTGAAGGGCCGCTGGAAGCCACCCGGGACGAACGGGAGGATTCAGGCGTATTCCGGTGTTGGCACCGGCATGAGCGCTGCCCGAGGCGAGAGGAAATCATGACCGAGGATCTCGGATACGGGTGGCAGGGCGACCTCATCGACCTGCCCGCCTATCTGAAGCGGATCGGCCACGACGGCGACCTGGCCCCCACGGACGCGACGCTGCGCGCCCTGCACCGCGCCCACACCACGACCATCCCGTTCGAGAACCTGGAGATCATGCTCGGCCGGCCGGTCGAGCTGTCCCTGGACGCCGTCCAGGCGAAGCTCGTGGAACGTCCGCGCGGCGGCTACTGCTTCGAGCACAACCGGCTGTTCGCGGCGGTCCTGGAGAGGCTGGGATACGAGGTCACCGCGCTGTCCGGGCGGGTGACGCTGGGGGCGCGCGGCACCCGCCCGCCCACGCACGCGCTGCTGCACGTCCGTCCGCCGGGCGGGTCGCGCGACGAGCCCGCCTGGCTGTGCGACGTCGGTTTCGGCGCCGGGCCGCTGGAGCCGCTGCGGCTCCGCGACGGCGAGGAGGTCGAGCAGGACGGCTGGGGCTTCCGGCTCCGCAAAGGACGAACCGTCACGACGTGGAGCCCGAGCACGCTCGGCTGGGAACTGCACCAGCGCGGCCCGGACGGATGGGTCCAGCGCCACGCGTTCGCCATGAACGAGACGTTCCGCATCGACTTCGACGTGCTCAACCACTACGTCTCGACCAGCCCGCGTTCGCCGTTCACGACCCGTCCGTTCACGCAGAAGTTCTCGTCCGACGTCCACCACGTGCTGGACGGGACGACCATGACCACCACCCGCCCGGACGGCACGACCGAGACCCGCGCGTTCACCCCCGAGGAACTGCCCGAGGCCCTGGCGACCTACTTCGACATCGTGCTGGACGCCGAGGACGTACCCCGCCTCATCGCGTTCCTGCGCTGAACGCCCCGCCACGGGACAGGGCGAGAAGGCCCGTGCCGATGGTTGAAGCCTGCCCTCCGGGTACCGCCAGCCAGGGGACCCCCCGGCTAGGACCACTAGGAGGATGACCATGGCACACCATGACGAGAACGTCGTCGACCTGCTGCTTTCACAGCACGACGAGATCCGCGGCCTCGCGGCGACCGTGGAGAAGAGCACCGGCGAGACCCGCAGGACCGCGTTCGACCGGCTCCGCGAACTGCTCGCCGTCCACGAGACCGCGGAGGAAGAGGTCGTCCACCCGTTCGCCCGCCGCAGCATCGACGACGGCTCCCACATCGTGGACGAGCGGCTGGAGGAGGAGAACGAGGCCAAGGGCGTCCTGTCGCGGCTGGAGAAGCTCGACCCCGACTCGGTGGACTTCGAGGAGTTGTTCTCCGACTTCCACAAGGACCTGGAGGCGCACGCCTCGCACGAGGAGAAGGAAGAGTTCCCGCGCCTGCGCCGCGAGGCCACCGACGAGCAGATGCGCGGCATGGCCAAGGCCGTCCGCGCCGCCGAGGCGGTCGCCCCGACGCACCCCCACCAGGGCGTCGAGTCGCCCGCCAAGAACATCATGACCGGTCCCATTGCGGCCGTCGCCGACCGCGTCCGCGACGCCATCGGCAAGCGCCGCCACTGAACACGACCGCGGCGGCCCGCCCGGGAGCGGGCCGCCCGGCCGCCACGACGAAGGAGGGGCGATGAGCGAAACCGGAAACCACTGGCCTGAAGACCACGGGCCCGAAGACCGCGGGCGCAAGAACGACCAGGACAAACCGCTCGCCGACCGCCGCGCCGAAGCGAACGCCCCCCAGGAGGAGGACCACGACTTCGGGGACGAGCACACCCCCGGCCCCACCGACCCGCCGATCGCCGAGGCCGAGACCCCCGGCGGCGAGGACGAGGGCTACAGCTCCCAGACGGAGATCCCCAAGTAGGTCACTCGCGGTCGTCGCCGAGGTCGGAGCCGACCGTGACCCCGACGATGTCCGGCAGCTCGCTCAGGCTGGCGATGAGGTCCGGGGCCGACCCGGTGCCCTCCAGGACCAGCGTCACCGCCGCGATCCCGGGACGGCGCCGATCCTCCTCCCGCCGGTCCCGGCGCTCATCCCGCCCCCGGTCGGAGTCGTCCGGCAGGTACTCCCGCTCGACGTTGACCTCGCTCACCACGAAACCGCGCTGGGTGCACTCCATGAGGGCCCGCCGCAGCGCGCCCCGGCCGTCCCGGTAGACCAGACGGATCCGCACCCTGTCCGCCGGACGGAACCGGTCCAGCGGCAGCCTCTTCGTCAGCGCGCTCAACCCGTACACGACGAGGAAGTGCATGGCCGTGACCGCCACCGCCAGGACGGGCAGCCCGCCGCCGGCCGCCATGCCGACCGCGGCCGTCACCCACACGACCGCCGCCGTCGTCAGGCCGCGCACCGCGTCCCGCCGGACGAAGATCAGCCCGCCGCCGATGAACCCGATACCGGACACGATCTGCGCCGCCACCCGCGACGGGTCGAGCGACGCCACCCCCGGCACGTCCTGAAACCCGTACTTGCTGACCAGCATGAACAGCGCCGCGCCGACGCCCACGAGGGTGTGGGTCCGCAGCCCGGCGCTCTTGTTGCGCAGCCCGCGCTCCAGGCCGATAGCCGCCGACAGCACCATGGCCAGGAGCAACTGCCCGATCTCCACGATCCCCTGACCCGGAGAAAGCTCGATCACCTTCTGCCCCTACCCTCCCGCCACGTCCCGCAAGCCGCCGCACACGAAGGCCGTCCCGGGCGCCCCCGGGACGGCCTCCGCTCTCCCCCTGGTCAGCCGGGATGCGGCGGCTGCTGGTCGGACGGGGTTCCGCCGCCCTCACCGCCGCCGATCTCGGGCTGCTGCGGGTTCGGCATGGTCCACGCCTCCTATGCGCTGGACGGGTCGGGACGAAGCGGATCGTGCCCCACGCTCATGAGCGCGTGACGCCACTCCTCCTCCCGTTCCGCATTCGGCGGACGGTTCTCCAGCCGGTCCTCCACGTAGTCCACGACCTCCTGCATCACCTCGGCGTCGCCCTCGGTCAGGTCGACCTTCCGCTTGCGCAGCACGTCCACCACGCGGGCGCCGAGTTCGGACACCCCCGGGCTCGGACCCGCCGGGAAGGCCTCCTCCCCCGAGGCGTCGGTGAGCAGCCACGTCCGCAGCTCGTCGGAGGTCATGTTGACGAGCCGGTGGAAGTCCTCCCAGGCCAGCTCCGCCTCAGCCGGAATGCGATCGTTCATCGGTAGCTCCCTGTCGGCCGTTCACGCCCGCCCTACCCGCGTCCCGCCGCCCCATTCACCTCGCCGCGGGCGCCCCGGGCCTTTTGTGCCAGACTCCTGCGGGCAGGACCTCCGAGGTCGGCCGGACGGATCGCGAGCAGAGGGAGCACCATGGAACTCGTCCACTCGGGCAAGGTCAGGGACGTCTATGCGGACGGGGACGAACTGATCCTCGTCGCGTCCGACCGGGTGAGCGTGTACGACGTCGTCCTGCCGACGCGGATCCCCGACAAGGGGAAGATCCTCACGCGGCTCTCCCTCTGGTGGTTCGAGCAGCTCGCCGACATCATCCCGAACCACATCGTGTCCGCGGCCGACGTGCCGGACGAGTGGGAGGGACGCGCCGTCCGCTGCCGCCGCCTCACCATGCTCCCCGTCGAGTGGATCGCCCGCGGCTACCTCGCCGGCCTGGGCCTCAAGGAGTACGAGAAGAGCGGCACGGTCTCCGGGATCCCGCTGCCGGACGGCCTGGTCGAGGCGTCCCGGCTGCCCGAGCCGATCTTCACCCCGACCACCAAGGCCACCGAGGGCCACGACGAGTTCATCACCTACGACGACGTCGTGAACGAGATCGGCGACGACACCGCCACCCGCCTCCGCGACGTCACGCTGGAGATCTACAGGCGCGGCGCCGCCATCGCCGCCGAACGCGGCATCATCATCGCCGACACCAAACTGGAGTTCGGACGCGCCGCCGACGGCACCCTCACCCTCGGCGACGAGGTCCTGACCTCCGACTCCTCACGTTTCTGGCCGGCCGACCAGTGGAAGCCCGGCCGCCCCCAGCACGCGTTGGACAAGCAGTTCGTCCGCGACTGGAGCAGCACCCTCGACTGGGACCGCACCCCACCCGGCCCCGCCATCCCCCAGGAAGTGGTGGACGCCACCCGCGCCCGCTACATCGACGTCTACGAACGCCTAACCGGCACCCCCTGGACCTCCTGAGGAGCCCCAATGGCCGCATCCCCACAGATCACCCACATCTCATGGGGCCGGATGGAGGTCGAGGGCCTCGCCCCCGGGAAGGACTTCAAGCTGTATCCGGGCGGCGGCCGTCCCTGGGACTGGTCCGAGCACGGCACCCGCCACTCCCCGGGGATCCAGCCGGCCGACGTCCAGGAACTCCTCGACCACGGCAGCATGGTGATCGTGCTCAGCCGCGGCATGGAGCTGCGCCTGCAGACCATGCCCGAGACCTTGAGTCTCCTCGAAGCCAACGGAATCGAAGTGCACATACAGGAGACGACCGCGGCCGTAACGCTCTACAACACCCTCGCCCAGACCACTGCCGTCGGCGGCCTCTTCCACTCGACCTGCTGATGCCCGCCCACTCCCGTCGAGGACGGGGGCCTTAGAAGGTTGAGCGGTCGGTGGTGGGGACGATTTCGCGGCCCAGGGGGACCAGCGAGACCGGGATCAGCTTGAAGTTGGCGATGCCGAACGGGATGCCGATGATCGTGACGCAGAGCACGACGCCGGTGACCAGGTGGCCGAGGGCGAGCCACCATCCGGCGACGATGATCCAGATGACGTTTCCGACGACCGAGCCCGCGCCAGCGTCCCTTCTCGGGACGGTCGTCCGGCCGAAGGGCCACAGCGCGAACCCGGCGATGCGGAACGAGGCGATGCCGAACGGGATCGTGATGATGAGGATGCAGCAGATGATCCCGGCGATCACATAGCTCACCGCCAGCCAGAACCCCGCCAGCACCAGCCACAGGACGTTCAACAGCGTGCGCACAGAAGCCTCCCGACGGCAGCATAGATCGTTTCCCCGGCGGACGTACGCCGGACGAGCCGTCGGTGGGCCAAGCGGCCTGGTGGTGGCCTTGGGTCAGAAAAGGCCGTCGAGGTCGGCGAGGAGGCGGCGTTTGGGCTTCGCGCCGACGATCTGCCGGACGACTTCGCCGTCGCGGTAGAGGTTGAGGGTGGGGAAGCCCATGACGCCGTACCGCGCCACGATCTCCGGGTGGTCGTCGCCGTTGAGCTTGGCCACCGTCAGCCGGTCGCCGTGCTCCGCCTCGATCTCCTCAAGGATCGGCGCGATCATTTTGCAGGGGGGACACCAGTCCGCCCAGAATTCGACCAGTACCGGGGTGCCGGCGCGGAGAACCCGCTCGTCGAAGTTCTCTGTCGTGAGGGTGAGCATTCGTCGCCTCCGGGAAGTCCGCTGACGGGGCGGAAGGGTCCTTGGAAAGGACGCAGCCTGGGCAAGCGCTGGGCGCGGCCACGCGCGCCAACTCGCCGGCCACTTCGGCGCGCCGCCTGATGAGGGTGCGGATCTCGGCGTCGATCTCGGTGAGCTTGCGCTGGTAGACCGCGACCGATTCCGGGCACGCGGCGCCGTCCTCGTGTCCCGCGCGCAGGCAGTCGACGAACGGGCGGGTGTCGTCCAGTGTGAAACCGGACGCGAGCAGCGAGCGGATCTCCTTGACGAGCCGCACGTCCGTCTCCTCGTACTGCCGGTAGCCGTTGGCGGCGCGGCGCGCCGGCAGCAGCCCCTGCTCCTCGTAGTAGCGCAGCGTGCGCGTGCTCACCCCCGCCCGCGCCGCCAGTTCCCCGATCCGCATCCGGGCCCCTCCTCGCCTTGTGGCCGGTTCCGACGCTATCCCTTGACACCGGCGTGAAGGTCAAGCCCGGTTCGCGGGACGGGCCCGGCGGGAAGCCGCCGGGCCCGTCCCGGAACGTCAGCGGCCCTGGAGGGCGCGGACGTTGTCGCCGAACGTCCAGCCCTTCGACCCGTCCCAGTTGATGGACCAGGTCATCAGGCCCTTCAACTGGCCGTTGTAGTGGTTCCAGGCTTGGGCGACCAGGCCCGTCGACATGTGTCCGCCGCCGGCGCCCGGTTGCGCGGGCAGGCCCGGCACCTGCTTGTCGTAGGGCACCCGGATGGTGGTGCCCTGGATGACGAGGCCGTTGTTCAGGCAGTCGGTCTGCGCGACGAAGCCCTCGACCGTCCCGGCGGAGTAGGAGTCGCCGGAGCAGCCGTACATGCTGCCGTTGTAGTACTGCATGTTGAGCCACCACAGCCGGCCGTTGTCCGCGTACTTCTTGACGATCGGGAGGTAGGCGCCCCAGATCGAGCCGTAGACGACGCTGCCGCCGGTGACGTAGGCGGTCTCGGGCGCCATCGTCAGCCCGAAGTTGGACGGCATCCGCGCGAGCACGCCGTCGATGATGCGGATCAGGTTTGCCTGCGACGCGGACAGCTGATTGATGTCACCGCTGCCCGTCAGGCCCGTCTCAATGTCGATGTCGATGCCGTCGAAGTTGTACCTCTTCAGGATCGGCACGACCGTCTCGACGAACCGGTCCGCGACGGCGGTGGAGCTGAGGTCGATGCCCGCGGTCGCGCCGCCGATCGACATCAGGATGGTGGCGCCGGCCGCCTTGGCGGCGCACATCTCCGCCGGGGTGGCGACCTTCACCGTCCTGTCCATGCCGTCCTCCCACAGGACGGTGCCGTCCGAGCGGATGACGGGGAACGCCGCGTTGATCACGTTGTAGCCGTGCTGCCTGATGACCGGGTTGTCGATCGGCGTCCAGCCGAACGGGGGGTGGACGCCGTTGGACGCACCGTCCCAGTTCTCCCAGTAGCCCTGCAGCACCTTGCCGGCGGGCTTCGACTTCACCGGGCAGGTCTCGTCGCCGGTGGGCGGCGTCGTCGGCGGGGTGGTCGGGGGCGTCGTGGGCGGTGTAGTCGGGGGCGTCGTGGGGGGTTCGGAGCCGTCGCAGGCGCCCAGGTCGCGCCACAGGGTCGGGGTGGCCGCCGGGTTCCAGCCGGTGCCCGGGTACGCGGTGTGGGCGACGATGGCCTCGTAGCCTCGGCCGCTGTAGGCGACCTCGTCACCGACCGCGTAGCTGTTGCCCTCCGCCCAGGCGGGGAAGGTGCAGGCGACCAGCGACGCGGGCTGGGCGGACGACGGCGCGCTGAACACGACCAGCGCGCCGAGCGACAGGACGACCGCCAGGACGGCCGAGGTCACGGCGGCGACGGCCGCGGACCACCGCCCCTGCTTGACGTGCACGCGCTTGTGCTTCAGTTTCACGGGACTCCTCAGCAGAACGGGACACAGAGGAGCCGGCGCAGAGCCATACAAGTCCCGCGAACGGGACTCTCCCAGGCGCAAGGCGCATAACCGGCGTGGACGCCAGTAGCAGAGTAACCGCGGCACCCCGTCACGGGAAGCCCACCGTGACCGGCCCCGGGCCCGCGCGGGGTGGCAAAGCTGACGACCTGCTGATTCCGTGGCAATTCGTTACGTCCGCGGTGTCTACCGATGTCACGGACTGGGCAATGTCCCAGGACGACGGCAATGTCGATCTTGACGGGGGAGGCAGCGCGATGACCGAGCAGAAGGCGCGGACCGGCACCTGGCCGCGGCTGCGCGTCGCGGACTGGACGGACACCCGCGACACACTGCACATGTGGACGCAGATCGTCGGCAAGGTCCGGCTGGCGCACGCGCCTCTGCTCAACCACTGGTGGCAGGTCGCGCTGTACGTCAGCCCGCGCGGGTTCACCACTTCCGCGGTCCCGTACGGGGACGGGGCCTTCGACATCGAGTTCGACTTCATCGACCACGTGCTGCGCATCCGCAGCAGCGACGGCCCGTCCCGCCAAGTGGCCTTGGAACCGAAATCAGTGGCCGACTTCTATGGCGAGACCATGGGCGCCTTGGACGACCTGGGGATCACGGCGCGGTTCCAGCCTCGTCCCAACGAGGTGGAACCGTCCATCCCGTTCGCCGAAGACCACCACCACGCCTCCTACGACGCCGAGGCCGCGCACCTGTTCTGGCGGCAACTTCTGCAGGCCGACCGGGTCATGGGCGAGTTCCGGTCCCGGTTCGTCGGCAAGGTCAGCCCGGTGCACCTGTTCTGGGGTGCGATGGACCTGGCCTGCACGCGGTTCTCCGGACGGCCCGCACCGCCCCATCCGGGCGGCGCGCCCAACTGCGGGGACTGGGTGATGGTGGAGGGCTACTCGCGCGAGCTGTCCAGTTGCGGGTTCTGGCCGGGCGGCCACGAGGAGGGCGCCTTCTACGCCTACGCCTATCCCGAGCCGTCCGGCTTCGCCGACTACCCGGTGCTCCCGGACGGCGCGTACTACAGCCGCCAGAACGGCCAGTTCCTGCTGCCGTACGAGGCCGTGGCGGACGCCGGCGACCCGGACGCCGCGCTGATGGAGTTCCTCGACTCGACCTACGCGGCGGCCGCGACGCTCGGTGACTGGGACCGCGAGGCCTTGGAGGACGACCCGCACCGCTGGGCGGGCCACCGCTGGTAGCACCGGCGGCCGGGCCTCAGCGCGGGATAAGGGTGGCGACGAGCTGAGCGGCCTGGCCCCCGCCGATCTCGCGGCGCTGAACCGGATGCGCGATCTTGTGGGGCGGCCGCATGGGACGCTCGGCCGGGTCAACGGTTACCTGCGGGGTGCGCTGCGGCGGCTGTACCGGCAGCGGAACATCGTCCTGCACGGCGGCTCGACCAGGTCGGTGGCGCTGCGCGCGTCACTGCGCACCGCCGGTCCGCTGGTCGGTGCCGCGTTGGACCGAATCGCGCACGGATACGTGTCCGGTGACGTACCACCGCTCGACCTCGCCGGCCGCGCCCAGCTCGCATTGAGGATCGTCGAAGACCCCGATGGCTGGCGCCTTCACGAGCTGCTGGAAGCCTGACGAAGCCCCGGCCTTCTTGGTGATCTGTGTTCTAGCGTCCGGTGAGGTGGGTGACGAGCTGGGCGGCGGGGAGGTCGGTGGCCGACCGGTAGGACTCGCCGGCCCAGAGGTTGACGCCGTCCGGGTCGCCCTGGGCGATGGACGCCTTGCGCAGGGGTGAGGTCACGTAGTGGACGTCGGGGTAGGCGGCCGGTGCGTGCGCCGAGTGTTCGGTGAGGAACCGGTTGACGAGGCCGCGGGCGGGACGTCCGCTGAACGCCCGGGTCATCGCGGTGGAGGTGAAGCGGGGGTCGGCCAGCGCCGCCTTGTGGACGGGGTTCGCGCCGCTCTCCGGGCAGCGGACGAATGCCGTTCCGAGCTGGGCGGCGACGGCGCCGAGGTCCAGGATTCCGGCGACGTCGGAGGCGGTGGCGAGGCCGCCGGCGGCGATCAGCGGCTGCGCGGTGATGGCCCGGACGTCCCGGAGCAGGGTTCGCAGCGGCACGGGCTCACCGGCGGTGTTGGTGAACGAGCCGCGGTGCCCGCCGGCCTCGGATCCCTGGAGGCAGAGCGCGTCGGCGGCGGACGCCCGGCGGGCTTCGCCGGCGGTGGTCACGGTGACGATGACGACGGTGCCGCGCTTCTGGAAGGCGTCGATGACGTCCGGGCCGGGGCAGCCGAAGGTGAAGCTCACGTAGGGCGGCGGGTCGTCCAGCAGGTCGGCGACCTTGGCGTCGTAGCCGTCGTCGCGGGCGGACGGGGTGCCCGGGGAGACGCCGAGGCGTTCGGCTTCGGGGGCGAGGCGGTCGCGGTAGGCGGTGACGGCCGCCGGGTCGATCTCGTCCAGCGACGGCATGAAGACGTTCATGCCGAACGGGCGGGAGGTGAGCCGCCGTGTCGCGGTGATGTCCGCGCGCATGGCCTCGACGGTCTTGTAGCCGGCGGCGAGGAAGCCGAGGCCGCCCGCGTCCGATACCGCGGCGGCCAGCTCCGGAGTCGAGGGTCCGCCCGCCATCGGCGCCTGGACGATCGGGATTTCCGGCCACACGATGCTCATCCTCGTCTCCGCATGCGCCATGATCGGCACGATAGCCCGGTGGACGGAAGGGGGCGGCATGCGGGTGCTGCTGCACTACGACATGGACCACGAAGAGTCCGGCCTGGACATCGTGAGCTGTTCGGAGCAGGACGACGAGCGGTTCGCGGAGCTGCTGCCGGACACCGAGGTCATCTGGCACGTGCTGCGTCCCCTCACGGCCGCCGACATGGACCGTGCGCCGAAGCTGAGGCTGATCCAGAAGCTCGGTACCGGGGTCAACACGATCGATCTGGACGCCGCCCGGGAACGCGGGGTCGCGGTGGCCAACATGCCCGGTCAGAACGCGCAGGCCGTCGCGGAGACGAGCCTGCTGCTGGCGCTGGCGACGCTGCGGAGGATCGTCCCGTTCGACGCGCGGACGCGCCGCGGTGAGGGCTGGCCCGCCGACCGTTCCCTGGTCGGCGGTGAGCTTGCGGGACGGACGGTCGGGCTCCTCGGCGGCGGCCAGATCGCGAACCTGCTGCGGGGGATGCTGGAGGCGATCGGCGCGACCGTCCTCTACACGTCCCGGAGCCCGCGCCCCGGCGACCCCGCCTGGCGGGAGCTGGACGACCTGCTGAGGTCGAGCGACATCGTGTCGGTGCACGTCCCGCTGACCGACGAGACCCACCATCTGCTGGACGCGGAGCGGCTGGCGCTGCTGCCGGCGGGCGCGATCGTGGTGAACACGGCGCGCGGCGCGGTCATCGACGAGGCGGCGCTGGTGTCGGCGCTGAAGTCGGGGCATCTGGGCGGCGCCGGGCTCGACGTCTTCGAGGAGGAGCCGGTGGGCGCCGGCAACCCGCTGCTCGCCCTCGGCAACGTCGTCGTGATGCCGCACGTGGCGTGGCTGACCGGCGAGACATGGGACCGGTACTTCGCGGTCGCGGCGGAGAACTGCCGCCGCCTCGTCCGAGGCGACGGCCTCCTCCACCGCGTCGTCTAGGGAGCGTCGTTCAGGGGACGAGCACCGGCTTGACGACCTTGCCGGACTGGGCGTCCGCCTCCGCCTGGTTGATCTGGTCGAGCGGGTAGGACGTGATCAGCCGGTCGAACGGGAACCGGCCCTGCCGCCACAGCTCGATCATCTTCGGGATGAAGGTCTGCGGGACGGCGTCGCCCTCGATGATGCCCTTGACCGTCCGGCCCATCAGCAGGAGGTTCGCGTCCAGTGTGTACTCGGCGGCGCCGACGCCGACGAGGCCGCAGACGCCGGTGGTGCGCAGCGACGCGACGGCCGTCGCGACGACCTCGGGGACGGCGGTGGTGTCGAACGAGTACTGGACGCCCTCGCCGCCGGAGATCGCCCGGATCTGCCCGGCGATGTCGTCGTCCGCGCCGTTCAGCACGTGGGTGGCGCCCAGTTCGCGGGCCAGGTCGAGCCGCGACTCGTGCAGGTCGACGGCGACGATCGTGGTGGCGCCCGCGACGCGCGCGGCCATCACGGCGGACAGGCCGACCGCGCCCGCCCCGAACACCGCGATGGAGTCTCCGGCGCCGACGCCGAGCGAGATCAGCACGGACGCGGCGCCGGTCTGGACGCCGCAGCCGAGCGGCCCGAGCTGTTCGAGCGGCACGTCCCGGGTCACCGGCACGACGTTGCGGACGGTCCCGAGCGCGTGGCTCGCGAACGACGACTGCCCGAACCAGCGGGTGTGGACGGCCTCGCCGTCGCCGGTCGTCGCGCGCGGCGTCCCGTCCAGCGGCACGGCGAGCATGTTGAGCGCCATCATCTGCGGGCAGGCGCCGGGGAACGCGCCGCGGCAGTTGTCGCACACCCCGCACGAGTCGAACGACATGACCACGTGGTCGCCTTCGGTGAACCCGGTGACGCCCGGGCCGGCGGCCTCGACGACGCCGGAGCCCTCGTGGCCGAGGACGACGGGCTTGGCGACCAGGTCTCCCGGTATCCGCCCGAGCAGGTCGGTGTGGCACATGCCGGCGCCCGCGATCCGCACGAGGACCTCGCCGGGCCCGGGATCGGCCAGGTCGAGCGATTCGATCGTGTAGGGGGCGTCTGCGGCGCGCAGCACCGCGGCGTTGATCTGCACCAAGGCTTCCTTAATCCAGGGAGTAGCGGACCGGCAGGCGCTTGAGGCCGCCGACGAACGTGGTGGCGGTGTTCTCCGGCGCCCCGGCGAGCCCGATCGAGCCGAGGCGCGGCAGCAGTTCCTCGAAGAACGCGCGGACCTCGATGCGGGCCAGCGCCGCACCCAGGCAGTAGTGGACGCCGAACCCGAACGCCAGGTGCTTGTTCGGGTCCCGTCCGGCGTCGAAGCGGAACGGGTCGTCGAAGACGTCCTCGTCCCGGTTCGCGGACGGGTACGACAGCAGCACCGCGTCGCCTTCGCGGATCGTGACGCCGCGCAGGTCGTAGTCCTCGGCGGCGGTGCGCATGAACTCCTTGACGGGCGTGACCCAGCGGATCATCTCGTCCACGGCGAACGGCATCAGCTCGGGCTTCTCGCGGAGCCGGTCGAGCTGGTCCTGGTTCTCGATGAGGGCGTGCAGGCCACCGGAGATCGTCGCGCTGGTCGTGTCGTGCCCGGCGGTCGCGACGATGACGTAGTAGGAGGCGGTGTCGAAGTCGTTCAGCGGCTCGCCGTCGATGCGTGCGTTCGCGATCGCGGACGCGAGGTCGTCCGTGGGGTTCTTGCGGCGCGCCTCCGTCAGCTCCTGGAAGTAGGCGAAGAAGTCGAGGAGGACCTGGAGCTTCTCCTCGTTGGACGCGCCGCGCTGGAACTCGTCGTCATCGCCGCCGAACAGCTCCTGCGTGAGCTTCAGCATGCGGTCGAAGTCGCTCTCGGGCAGGCCGAGCAGCGACAGGATCACATACAGCGGGAAATGGACGGCGACCTCCTGCGCGAAGTCGCATTCGCCGCCGAGGTCGACCATCCGGTCGACGTACCGCTTCGCCAGCTCCTTCACGCGCGGTTCGAGGGCCCGCATGGCGCGCGGCCGGAACCAGTCGGCGCCGATCGCCCGGATGACCCGGTGGTCGGGGTCGTCCATGTGGATCAGCGTGCGCAGCGCGATCCCCTGCTCCGCCCGCTCCCGGTTCAATTGATCGAACTCGGCGGTCGCGAGCAGCGGGCGCGGCGCGTTGAGGAACAGCTGATGGTTGCGCTCGACTTCGAGGACGTCCTCGTGCTTCGTGATCGCCCAGAACGGGTTGTAGCCGGGCGCGTCCACGAAATGCACCGGCGATTCGCGGCGCAGCAGCGCGAGCGACTCGTGCAGGCGGCGGTCGTCGGCGTAGGCCTTCGGGTCGGCGAGGGCGAGGCCCGCCTCGTTCACGGTCAGCGTCATTGCTCGACTCCTCCGTCACGCGCTTCTGGCAACGGGGCACGCGCTCAGGGCGACGGGCCGTCCCCAGAAACCTACGGGGCCGAATCTCGTTCGGTCAACGCTTCCCGCCGCGCGCCGCCTACTCGCGACCGTCGATGAACGCGCCGTCCGACAGGTCCTTGAAGCGTTCGAGATCCTCGGCCGGGGCGTCGATCCCGCGCAGCGGACCGGCGTCGGCGAGGCGGCTGCGAGCGTAGAGCCGCGCGACGAGCGCCTTGCGGTCGCCGCCGGAGTCCGCGCGCTCCCACCCGGCCTGCTCCAGCAGCAGCGCCGCCGCGTACACGTCGGCCATGTACTGGGCCAGCGGGTAGAGCCTCGCCTCTGCGACGGTCCTGTCCAGCCCGCGCCACTTCTCGATGGCCTGCCGCAGGTGCCCGATGCGCTCACCGACCAGATCGGCGGTGGCGTCGTCGCCCTCGGGGGCCCGCCGGACGGCCTCGGTGAGCCGGTCGAGGAACGGCTCGTGCGCGTCCTGCCGCTCGACGGCCCGGCGCACGTCCAGGCACAGGATGTTGTCGCCGCCCTCCCAGATCGGGTTGACCTGCGCGTCCCGGAGGATCCGCGCCACCGGCCACTGCTCGATGTAGCCGTTCCCGCCGTGCACCTCGATGGCGTCGCTCGCGGCCGTCACGCCCAGCCTCGCCGCCCTCAGCTTGATCAGCGCCGCGCCGATCCGCAGCCGCGGACGTCCCAGATACCCGTCGAACACGAGCGCCTGGACGGCCTCGGTCTCCACGATCAGCTCGGCGAGCTTGCGCCGCATCAGCGGCTGCTCGGCCAGCGGGGCACCGAACGCCTCCCGCGCCCGCGCATAGCAGAGCGACTCGACCAGCGCCCTCCGCGCGCACCCCAGGCCCATCATCGAGATGCCGAGGCGGGCGCCGTTCGTCAGCTCCATCATCCGGGCGAGGCCCTTGCCGTCGCCGCCCGCGCCGGCGCTCGACGACGGGGCCAGCAGGAACGCCTCCGCGTCGGTGAACTCGATCTCCCCCGACGCCACCGACCGCGTGCCGAGCTTGTCCTTGAGCCGCCGGATCCGGACCCCGTTGCGCGACCCGTCCCGCCGCTCCTTGAGGACGAGGAACGGCGCGATCCCCCGCACTCCGTCGGCGGCGCCCTCGGGCTTGGCCAGCACCACGAACGCCGAACCGTTCGCATTGGACGCGAACCACTTGAACCCGTTGAGCCGCCACGCGTCCCCCGCTGTGTCTTCTGCGCCTGCGAGCTCTCGGCCTGAACGGCGGCGGCCTTCGTCCCTCAGTCCACCCCCGTCTCTGGACGCCGTCGACTCCAGCGCGCCCAGGTCGGAGCCGCCCGAACGCTCGGTGAGCATCTGCGCGGCCTCACCGGACATCTCCCCGGCCGCGAACAGTTCCCGCACCCGCGCCTTCACGTCCTCGGGCGCGAACATCTCCGTCAGGCCCACGACCATGTCGCCGCCGGTGCCCAGCGCGCACGCCATGCCGATGTCGGCCTGATCCAGCAGGTAGCTCCAGGCCACGCCCATCGGCGCGGGGTCGACGCCGTTCCGCTTCGCCTCCGCGACGAAGTCGGGCCGCGTGAAGGACGTCGCCACGATGTCGTTCCGCGCCGCCTCGAACGACGGCGGCATGACGACCTCGCTGACGTCGCGCCCCCACCGGTCGTACTTCTCCAGCCGCGGCGGGTTCCGGTCGGTCTCCTCGGCCCGCTCCGCGACCGGCCCGCCCATGAGCGCGCCCATCCCCCGCAGCCTCGGCTCGGCCCAGCCGAACCCGTCCCCCAGATGCCGGCGCATCAGGAACCGCAGCGTGGGGTCGCAGTCGTACCAGTTGAGGCCCGCGGCCCCCTGATACCGCTCCGTCGCGTACCGGCGGGCCTTCTCCGCGCCGCCGAACGGGAGCCGGTCGAACGGCTCGATCAGATAGGACGCCATACCCCGGACATTACACTTCTTCATCACACGATGGAAGACTGTAATCTCGGCCGAGCGGCCCCCGCCGGCCCCGGTAAGGTCGCAACCAGACATGGACAACCTGGAGATCCGCCCGCTCACCGCGCGTTCGGTGGTGCTGAGCACCCTGCTGGGCGTCCACCCGCCCCGGCTCCCCGCCCGCTACCTCGTCCGCGTCGGCGACCTGTTCGGCATCGCCGAGGGGACGATCCGGGTCGCGCTCTCCCGCATGGTGGCCTCGGGCGACCTCGTCCAGTCCGGCGGCACCTACGCCCTCACCGAACGCCTCCTCGAACGCCAGGCCCGCCAGGACGAGAGCCGCCTCCCCCCGACCGTCCCCTGGGACGGCACCTGGGAGATCGCCGTCATCACCGCCGAACGCCGTCCCGCCGCCGACCGCGCCGCCCTCCGCCAGGCCATGTCCGCGCTCCGCCTCGCCGAACTCCGCGAAGGCACCTGGCTGCGCCCCGCCAACCTGACCCGCCCCCGCCCCGGCACCGTCGTCCGCCAGTGCACCTTCCTCTCCGGCCGCCCCGAAGAGGACCCCGCCGCCCTGGCCGCCACCCTCTGGGACCTCGAAACCTGGGCGGCCAAGGCACGCACCCTCCACACCGCCCTGACCGAGGCCACCACGATCGCCGAACGCTTCACCCTCGCCGCCGCCGTCCTGCGCCACCTCCTGAACGACCCGCTCCTCCCCCCGCCCCTCCTCCCACCCGACTGGCCGGGCCCAGACCTCCGCACCCACTACGAGGCCTTCGAAACCGACTTCGAACACCTCCTCACCAACCACGTCCTCACCTAACACTGGCCCCACCCGCCCACGACCCCTAATCTGACACCCTGTCGGACGAAGGGTCGACAGCGATGACGCGGGCAGAACAGGCAGCCGCGCTCTTACAGCGCGTCAAACAGTTGGCCGAAGAGCACGGCCCGGCCCTCAAACGCGCCCACACGCTCCTCGTCAACGGTGCCCTGGTCGGCCCCGCCGCCGACCGCCTCCACCAGACCCTGGTCCGCGAGCACAACGACGTCCGCTCCGCCTTCTACACGGCGTTCGATGCCGTCCAGCGCCTCGCGGCCGAGGCCGGCCCGCCCCGCGTCCGCGAGCCGTACATTCCAGGCCCGCCCCGCGCTCTCCCAAGCTCACCCGCAATACGCAGCGGCTCCCCAGAAGAACTCGACCGCCTCAGCGCGGAACTGACCTACGCCGCCAACACGTGGGACGACTCCGCCCAGGCCTTGTCCGAGATCCTCGCCAACCTCGCCCTGGGCACCGCCCCCGCCACCACCATCGCGCGCGCCGCGAGCCAACTCGCACACCAGCGAGCCCAAGTCCGCCGAAGCCGCGACGAACTCCTCAAGACCGCCGAACAGAACGCCGCCCGGCCTTCCGACACCGGCGGCTTCTTCGACGACGGCTGGAACGCCTACGCTCACCACTACCTCCCCGGCCTGGGAGAGGGCCTCAAGGACCTCGGTCTCAGCGCCCTTGCCGGCAACCCCGTCACCGCCCCGGTCTACATCGCCGCCAACCCCGGGAGTTGGCTGCAACGAGGCCCCGTCGGCCAGGCCAGGGGCCTGATCGAAGGAGTCCGGCACCCCGTCGCCTTCGCCAAGGCGGTCGTCAACTGGGAGGAATGGAAACGCGACCCGGCCCGCGCCTTCGGCGAGGCGGTCCCCACCATTGTCATCACCGCCGCCACGCTGGGCACGGGCGCAGGCTCCGGCGCCGCCGCCCGCATGGCGGGAGGCGTCCGCCGCATCGGCACGAAGAAGCCCGTCGAACCGGTGGGTCCGCGTCCGGCGCTCACAGCCGCGGAGAAACAGACGCTCGAAAAGCACCTGAACGACCTGAAGGCGCAGCATCCGGAGAAGTATGCCGAGGCGGCAAAGGATCCGGATCACAACTTCAAGGCCACCAAGGGCTCCCGGGACGAGGCCAGAATTTCCCTGGATCTCATGAAGAAGGGCATATTCGACGAAAACTATACGAGACCGAGCGGCCCGCAGCAGGGAGACTTCATCGACAAGGGAATTCACTGGGACATCAAGGGCATCCATTCAGACTGGCCACCGCACGTCCCGGCGCACGTCCGATCCAGGCCCTTCCCGAACGCGTACAATGAGGCGGACTTCCGACGCACCGTGCGCAAGCAGCTCGAGATGGGAAGAGGCGTCATCCTCGACACGAGGAACGCCGACCAGAGCGCCATCACAGAAATGAAGCGCATCGTCGATGAGGAGGGGTGGGGTGACAGAATCATCTGGTACCCGTGAGGACCCGTGGGAACCTCGGACGTGGCCGGGCGACGCCGAGGCGGCCGCCTCCCTTCGAGAGTGGCTCGAAAACCCGGGTTCCACCCTCTACGCGCTGGACATGGACTTCCGCGGAGCGGACCTCGGCGGCGGAGACTTCACCGAGTCCTGGTTGAGCGGGTCGGATTTCTCGGACGCCGACCTGCGCGGCGCCATCCTGTGGCGGGCTCATTGCGAAGAGGCAAGGTTCACCGGAGCAAACCTTCAAGGCATCGACCTGATCAAGGCGCACCTGCGAAAGGCCGATTTCTCTGGCGCCTGTATGGCCGGCGCACGCCTCGGGCGGGCGGAATGCATAAGAACATCGTTCAGCAACGCCGATCTCAGGCGCGCGGACATTGGCGACGCCATGTTCATCGGCGGCCTGCTGGACGGCGCCGACCTGCGCGACTCGGCGGTGGCGCAAACAGCTTTCGACGGCACCGTTATCACGGACGCAAAAGTGGCCGGCATGCGTGGAACCGTGATCGGGAGCGTCATGATCGTCGAGAACGGCGAGGAAACCAGGCTCGACGGAACTCGGCTGGAGCAGTGGTTCAGGCGAAATGGCGCAGAAGTCTCCGTGCTGAACTGACCGTCGTCCCGGCCGGGCCCAACCACGTCCTCGCGTGAGCCCCTCCGGTACCTCCTGTGCGGGTGAGGCACTCTGGGGGTCTTGAAGCGACCAAGGGGCGATGTGCGCGTGCGTGAGGGGGAGCTGGTACTTCGGCCGGACCTCCGGGCGGGCTGGTCGTCCTGGCCTTCATGGCGGTGGCCACCGTCTGCATTGTCGCCGCGATCCTCATCGGCGACGCCCTGGCGGTGTTCGCCCCGGTCGTGGGCGCGACGGCGTCCTGACCCTCCGCACCGGAATCCCTGGGGTCACTCCTCGTCGGCGCGGGGGTTGTAGGTGCCGACCCGTTCGCGGTCTGAGAGTTTGCAGATGGCGTCCATGACCTCGTCGGTGATGACGCGGCGGGCCCGGCCGGGCGGGAGGTCGCGGTAGCGGGTGAAGTCCATCGGCTCCCCGATGCGGATCGTGGGACGGACGCTGAGCCGCGGGCGCCACGTGCCGAGCGGGATGATGCGGTCGGTCTCCCCGATGGCCACCGGGATGACCTTGGCGCCGGAGGCCATGGCCAGCCAGGCGACGCCCGTGCGGCCCCGGTAGATGCGGCCGTCCGGGGAACGGCTGCCCTCCGGGTAGATGGCGACGCCGCCGCCCGCGTCCAGGACGGTCGCGATCTGCTCCAGCGCGCGGACGGCGGCACGGGTGGGGCCCCGCCTCACCGGGACGTTCCCCAGCGCGAAGAGGCCCCACCGGATCAGCCGTCCGAACCGGCCGGGCAGTTCGAAGTACTCCGACCTCGCCAGGTAGACGAGGCGGCGGTGGACGACCGGCGACAGGGCGAAGCTGTCGGCGAACGACAGGTGGTTGCTCGCCAGGATGAACGGGCCCTCGGCCGGGATGTTGGCCTTGCCCTCCACTTTGGGGCGCAGCAGAAGCAGCAGCACGGTCCCGGCCGTGCGCGAGAAGACGCTGTAGATCACGCGGCCTCCTGCAAGTCGGTAGCGAGACCGAATCTAAGAAGCCTCCGGCCCAGGCGAATCCGCCATGTGACGGGCGTCATGCGTCCGGGCTCTGGAAACTAATCGAACGAGCGATTATTTTTGCCTTGGAAGACGACGAGCCAGGAGGCAGAGATGCATGAGAGAGGTAAGCCCATCGCCGTGATGGTGGTGGTGGCGCTGCTGGGGATGGTGTTCGCCGGGTCCTTCCTGGGTGCCCTGCACCATCTGGAGCCGCACGGGGTTCCCGTCGCGGTGGTCGGCCAGGAGAACGCGGTGGACCGGCTCGGCACGATGATGGACAAGCGCGCGGACGGCGCGTTCGACCTCACCGCGTACGGGAGCGAAGAGGAGGCCCGCGGGGCGCTGCTCGACCGGGACGTGGACGCGGTCTTCGTGCCCGGGCAGGGCGGGGCCGCACTGGTCATCGCGGGCGCGAACGGGAAGATCGAGAACGCGGTGCTGACGCAGGCGTTCCACGGGGTCGGGCAGGCCACCGGGCAGCCGGTCACGGTCGAGGACGTCGCGCCGCTGCCGGCCGACGACGGCAACGGGGTGTCGTCGATCTTCTTCGTGATCACGACGGTCATCCCCGCGGTGATCCTGGCGGTCGCGCTCGCGTTCGCGGTGCCGGCGGCCGGCGCCGGGCAGCGGATCGGGCTGCTGGCCGCGGGCTCGGTCGTGCTGGGCGGGGTCAACGCCTGGGTCGCCGCGGGGCTGACCGGCGCGCTCGTCGGGGCGCCCTGGGCGCTGTGGGGCCTCGGCAGCCTGCTGGTGTTCGCGGTGAGCGCGTTCACGGCCGGGGCGCTGCGCGTCGGGGGCCCGCCCGCGGCCGGGCTGACCGTGCTGCTGTTCGTGCCGATCGGCGTCCCGGCGAGCGGCGGTCCGATCGGGCCGCTGTTCATTCCCGAGTGGTACGCGGCGTTCGGCGAGTGGCTGCCGGTGTCGGCCGCGATCAACGCGGTGCGCAACACCGTCTACTTCGACGGCAGCGCGCTCGGCGGGCCGCTGCTCGTGCTCACGCTGTGGGTGGTGGCCGGGCTCGCGCTCGTCCTGGTGCCCAAGAAGGTGCGGGAGCGCAGCCACGCGGCCGCCCCGGAACCGGCGGCCTCGTGAAGAACCATCAGGGACGGGTCCACCGGGACGTCCGGTGGACCCGTCGGGCACGCTTCTCCCATGAGACGAGGAGGTAAACGGTGTCGATGAAGTCGGGGGGCCCGGTGCGCCGGCGTCCCGGACGCCCGCCCAAGACGCAGGCCGGGGACACCAAGTCGGCCCTGGTCGAGGCGGCGCTGCGGCTCTTCGCGCAGAAGGGGTACGCGGGCACCTCGATCCGCGCGATCGCCCGGGAGGTCGGGCTCAGCGAGAGCGTGCTCTACGCACATTTCGCCAGCAAGCAGGACATCTTCGAGGCGGCCGTGGCCCAGCTCGGGCCGCAGGGCCTGGTGGCCGGGCGGGAGAGCCTGGACCCCGAGCTGGTCGACGGCGACCCTGCCGCCGCCATCCGCGCGCTGGTCGCGCACGTCCTCGACGCCTGGGACTCGCCGAGCGGACGGCTGTTCATCAGCCTGATGGTCCGGGACGGGCTCGTCCACAGCGCCGACATGGGCCACACGATCACGCAGTCGATGTCGGAGATGGCGCCGCTCTTCCAGCACTGGATCGACACCGGCCTGATCCCGCCCGATCTCGGCCGTCCCGCCGATCTGGCCTGGGCGCTGTTCGGGCCCATCGGCCAAGCGCGGTTACTGTGGTTGCACGCCGATGCGGCGCCCGACCAACGGCAGGAGGCCAGGGAAAGGGCGCTGCGACACACCGAACTGTTCATCAGGGCGGTCTTCCGCGAGCGGAAGTCCCCGGACGGGTGACCGTAGAGGACGTGATCAGCGATGGCGAGCCTGGACGGTGACTTCTCCCGGGGACCGGTGGAGACGGTGCCCGGGGCGATCCGGATCCTGCTGGCCGAGGACGTCGCGCTCCTGCGCGGCGCGCTGACCGGCCTGCTGGACCTGGAGCCCGACCTTGAGGTCGTGGCGGAGATCGAGACCGGCGACGCGATCGTCCAGGCGGCGCTGCGGCACAGGCCGGACGTGGCGGTCCTGGACGTCGACCTGCCCGGCGTGGACGGCGTCACCGCGGCCGCGGAGCTTCACGAGAAGCTGCCGGAGTGCCGGGTGCTCATCCTGACCGGGCTCGGACGCCCCGGCGATCTGCGGCGGGCGCTGGACGCGCACGCGAACGGCTTCGTCCTCAAGGACGTGCCTCCCGCGGAGCTGGCCGCGGCGATCCGCCGGGTCGCGGCGGGCGAGCAGGTGGTCGACCCGCAGCTCGCGCTGGTGGCGCTGCGGCAGCCCGAGAGCCCGCTGACGCCCCGGGAGGCGCAGGTGCTGCGGCTGGCGGCCGAGGGCGCGGACGTGGACGACATCGCGCTGGCGCTCAGCCTGACGGTCGGCACCGTCCGCAACTATCTGGCGAGCTGCATCACCAAGCTGAACGCGCGCAACCGGATCGACGCGGTGCGCATCGCGGGCGAGTTCGGCTGGGTCTGAGGCCCACCGGATGTGGCCGGATGTGGCCGTGCCCGGTGGGTGTGGCGCCCATGTGAGAAACGCATGGCCGCACCCCCGGGCGATTCACATGCGGATCGGTGAACGGCGCACTGGGCAGGGCGAATGCGCGATGACACGCTCCAAAGCATGGGGCACTCGCTGTACGGGCGCGCGGCCGAGGTCGCCGAGATCGACCGTCTCGTGGGACGTGCGCGGGACGGTGCGGGCGGCGGCGTCCTGGTTCTGCGCGGTGAGGCCGGGATAGGGAAGACCGCGCTGCTCGACCGCGCCGAGGCGGGCGCGAAGGGGATGCGCGTCCTGCGCGGCGGCGGGATCGAGGGGGAGGCCGACGTTCCGTTCGCGGCCCTGCATCTGCTGCTCGGCGACGCCGCGTTCGAGGATCTGCCCGCTCCGCAGGCGGAGGCGCTGAAGGCCGCGCTCGGGCTCGCCCGGCCGCGGCCGCAGGAGCGGCTTCTCGTCGGGCTGGCGCTGCTGACGCTGCTCGGCGGCCCGGCGGCGGACACGCCGGTGCTGTGCCTGGTCGACGATGCGCAGTGGCTCGACCGGGAGTCGGCGGACGCGCTGCTGTTCGCCGCCCGCCGGGTCGCCGCCCGCGACGTCGTCTTCCTCATCGCGGTGCGGGACGACACAGGCGCGTGGCCCCGGACGGGCCTCCCCGAACTCCGCCTGACCGGCCTCGGCGCCGACGACGCGCGGCTCCTGCTGGACGAGCGGGCGCCGCGCATCCCGGCGGAGCGGCGTGACCGCGTCGTCGGGCAGGCGCGCGGCAACCCCCTCGCCCTGATCGAGTTCGCCGCCGCCGGGTCGGGGCGGCTCGCCCACGTCCCGGCGGAGTTCGAACGGGCCGTCCGCGACCTGCCCGAACCGGCCCGGGTGCTCCTGGCCATCGTGGCCGCCGACGACACCGGTGAGCCGGGTGTGGCGGTCCAGGCGGCGCGGCGGCTGGGCGTGCCGTTCGACGCGCTGGAACCGGCGGAGGACGCGGGGCTGGTGGACGTGACCCGCACCGAGATCGGTTTCCGGCATCCGCTGGCCCGCGCCGCCGCGTACCAGGGCGTCCCGGTCACCCGGCGGATCGCCGTCCACCACGCGCTCGCCGAGGTGCACGCGCGGGCGGGCGACGCGGGCCGGCGGGTCCGGCATCTGGCCGCCGCCGCGCTCGGGACCGACGACACGGTCGCCGCGCAGCTGGAGTCGGCGGCGGGCGACATCCGGGACCGGGGCGGCCCGTCCGTCGCGGCCTTCGCCTACGAGCGCGCCGCCCGCCTCGCCGGGGAACCGGAGGTGCGCGCCCGGCGGCTGGTGGCGGCGGCGGAGGCGGAACTGGCCGGCGGACGCCCCGAACGCGCCCGGACGCTCGCCGACGAGGCCGCCCGGGCGGACCGCACCGAGGAGACGCGGGCGCGCGTCGACCTCGTGCGGGCCGGGATCGAGCTGGAGCACGGCACGCCGCAGGCCGCCGGGCGGCTGCTGCTGGACCGGGCCCGGAGCTGCGACGATCCGGAGATCCGCGCGCGGATGCTCGAAGAGGCCGTGTTCCACGCCTGGTCCTGCGGCGACCGGGAGACGGCCGTCGAGGCGAGGGGCCTGCACACCGGCGCGTCGGTCCTGGGCCGGGCGCTGTCGGCGCTGCTGGACGACGACGTCGCGTCCGCCCGGAAGCTCCTCGGCGACGCGGGCGGCGAGCCCGACGAGCGGCTGCGGCTGCTCGGCGCCGAGGCCGCCCTGCTGGTCGGCGACGACGCGGCCGCCACCGAGATGTCGGCGCAGCTCGCCGCCCGGTGCCGCGAACGGGGGCTGCTCGCCCTCGTGCCGCGCGCGCTCGCCGTCCAGGCGTGGGCTCGGCTCTTCCACGGCGCGCACGACGACGCCCGGACGCTGACCTGCGAAGCGCTGGAGATCGCGGAGGACGCGGGGCAGCGCCGGCAGGCCGCCGCGCTGCGGTCCGTCCGGGCGCGGCAGGCGGCGATCGAGGGGGACGAGGTCCGCTGCCGCGCGCTGGCCGCCGACGGGCGGGTCGGTGACGCGCTCGGCCTGCTCGCCCTCGGTCTGGGCCGTCCCGACGACGCGTTCGAACATCTCCAGGACGCGCATCCCGGCTCGGCGGCGCACGCCCCGCCGGTGATCCTCGCGCTCGCCGACACGGTGGAGGCCGCCGTCGCGTCGGGCCGTCCCGACGCGGGCCGCGAGCCGATGGAGCGGCTGGCGGCGTTCGCCCGCGACGCCGGGCAGCCGTGGGCGGACGGTGTCGCCTCACGCTGCCGGGCACTCCTCACGACCGCGCAGCCCGCGACCATGGGTTCGACGACCACGCAGCCCGCAACCACGGGGGACGGCGAGGTCGAGCGGCATTTCGCGCTCGCGCTCGCGTCCCACCGGCGGGGCGGGCGGCCGTTCGAACGCGCGCGGACGGAGCTGCTGTACGGGGAGTGGCTGCGCCGGTCGCGGCGCCGCGCGCAGGCGCGGGCGCGGCTCAGCGCGGCACTGGAGATCTTCGAGCGGCTGGGCGCGGTCCCGTGGGCGGAGCGGGCCCGCGGGGAGCTGCGCGCCGCCGGGCAGGGCGTGCGGGCGGACGGGGACGACCTGCCGGGGCGGCTGACCGCGCAGGAGATGCAGGTCGTCCGGCTGGCGATGACGGGCGCGACGAACCGGCAGATCGCGGCGCGGCTGCGGCTGAGCCACCGCACGGTCGCCTACCACCTGTACAAGGCGTTCCCGAAGCTCGGTGTCGCGTCCCGCGCCGAGCTGCACCGGTACGTCCCGGCCGCCGAAACCGGCGCGGACCGCCCCGCCTGACACGCCCCGCCGACACGCCGGGCCTGACACGCCGGCCGGCACCGCCTGACGGCCCCTGGCGTCCCCGCCACAAAAATATTCAGTCGCTTATTTCTCTTGATCGTACGGCCCCGGCGTTTCATCATCCGAAGAGACGGCGTTGGGGGGCCGGTGGACGTGGCGCGACGGGACGGATCCGCTCGGCGACGAGACAAGCCGGCGGGGCCACCACCTGCTTCAGGGGGCCTCGCGGGCCGGACGCCCCTGTTCGCACGCGTCATCACCGGCATGTACCTGGTGCTGATGCTGCAGACCCGGCTGCTGAAGCAGGCCGAGACCGGCCCGTCGCACATGCTGGTGTCCGCCACCATCGTGATCACCGGCATCTTCGGGGTGCAGTGGCTGCTGGTCCTGTACGGCCCGCGCTCGCAGCAGCCCCGCCGGTGGGTGATCGTGACGCATCTGGTGGTGCAGTCTGCGCTGGCGCTGCTGCCGCTGCTGGTGTTCGGCACGCACTGGTATCCCATCGTGGGCGGATTCCTCGCAGGCGCGATGCTGCTTCTGCTGCGTCCGCCGCTGTCGTGGTTCATGGTGGGGCTCGTCGCGGCGGCGGAGGGCCTGCTGCGGTACTCCCAGGGCTGGTCACCGCAGGACGTGTCGTTCTGCGTGATGGCGACGATGAACGTCGGGCTGTCGATGTACGCGCTCACGCGGCTGTCCGGGTTCGTCCGGGAACTGCACTCCACCCGGGCGCAGTTCGCGGCGGCCGCGGCGGCGCGGGAGCGGCTGGAGGCGGCGGGCAGCCTTCGCGCGGTGCTGGGCGCGGCGCTCACGCGGGTCGAGATGGTGAGCCGGCGCGCCCGTGAGCGGCTGCCGCTCGACTCGGCCGCGGCCCGCGCCGACCTGGAGGAGGTGGCCCGCACCGCGCGGCGGGCGGCGACGGACGTCCGGTCGATCGTCGGCGCGCTGCAGGGCCCGTCCCCCAGGCGCCACCGTCCGGGACGCGTGACGCAGTCGCGCCTGGCCTGGACGATCCTGGTGTTCGTGACCGTCGGCTTCGGCTGGCAGCAGGTCATGTACGTCCACACGGGGACGGACGGTTCGTGGCGGGCGACCGGCGCGGCGGCGGCCGTCGCGATCGCGATCTCGGTGCTGCAGCTCCGGCACTCCTCGACCGTGCTGCGCGGGCGGCGTCCGAGGGCCGGGGCGTGGACGCTGTCCGCGCAGGTCCTGCTGATCTTCGTGCCGTACGCGCTGCTCGGCCCGGAGTGGGCGACGATGGCGTGCCTGGCGACCGGGTCGGTGCTGCTGGTGTCGCGCGGGCGGTGGGCGTGGATCCTGTTCTCGCTGACCATCGCCCTGTGGTGCGTCCCGGCGCTGTGGGCCTCATACGGGACGCTGTTCTACCTCTACACGTGCGCGGTCTCGGTGCAGATCGGCGTCGTCGTGTACGCGCTGTACCGGCTCCCGCAACTGGCCCGGGAGGTCGATGTCGCCCGGGAGCGGCTGGCGCGGATGGCGGCGCTGCACGAGCGGCTGCGCATCTCCCGGGACGTCCACGATCTGCTCGGCCTCGGGCTGTCGACGATCACGGTCAAGGCGGAGCTGGCGCGGCGGCTGGTCACCACCGATCCGGTACGGGCGGCGGCCGAGCTGGGCGAGCTCGCCGACCTCGCCGAACGGTCGCGGGCGGACGCCCGCGCGGTCGCCGAGGAGGACAGGGCCCTGTCGCTGCGGGACGAGGCGGTGTCGGCCCGTGCCGCGCTGACCGCCGCGGGCGCCGAGGTCCGCCTGAAGCTGCCCGGCCCGCGGGACCTGCCGCCGTCCTCCCCGGTGGACGGTGCGCTGGCCGCCGTGCTGCGCGAATCCGTCACCAACGTCCTGCGGCACGCACATCCGGAGCGCTGCGACATCACGGTCACCGTCCAGCAGGGGATCGTGCGGCTCACGGTCGGCAACGACGGCGTCATCCCGCCGTCGTACACCGGGTCCGACCCCGGCACGGGCAAGGGCCTGTCGAACCTGACGGTCCGGACCGGCGCGCTCGGCGGCTCCCTCTCAGCCGGAACGGACGGAAAGGGCGGGTTCACGCTCGTCGCGGAGATCCCCCTCAACGCGGGCGGGGGGACGGTGGAAGAGCCCCGTCACATGACGGATTCGCCGCTTCCCTTCCGTGCCTAGCGTTCCGGGCATGACGCTGGATTTCGACCTTGACCGCTATGTGCGCAACTCCAAGGCGGTCGATTTGTCAGGCGTGGCGTGGGACGACATCGCGTCCTACCCCGTTTCGGGCGAAGAGGCCCGCTGCCTGACCTTCATGATGGACATCGAGACGCACACGGTGATGTACGCGCGGGACCTGCTCGCCACGCGGGCGGCGTTCGACCCGGAGATCACGGCTTTCATGAGCTGCTGGATCTACGAGGAGTTCTGGCACGGTGAGGCGTTCTCCCGGTTCCTGGGCGAGGCGGGTTTCACGCTGGCGCCGGACCGGGAGAAGGTGCACGCCGGGTCGCCGTATCCGACGAAGACGGCCCGCAACGAGCGGATCCGCCGCGCGCTCGGCCGCGGCGTCTACACCGGCCACCTCGTCTCGATGCTCGGCTCGGCGCTCACCAAGGAGTTCATCGCCATCCAGATGACGTGGGGCGCGATGAACGAGCTCAGCGCCATCAACAGCTACCAGGCGATGATCGAGAAGACCGAGAACCCGGTGCTGCGCGACATCCTGCGGCGCATCATCAAGGACGAGCGCCGCCATTTCGCGTTCTACCGGGCACAGGCGCGGCTCCGGCTGGAGCGGAGCGCGCGGGCGCGGCGCCTCGCACGGTGGGCCATGGAACGGCTGTGGGCCCCGGTGGGGACGGGCCTGCGCCCGCAGGAGGAGAGCGACTTCTCCCTCGTGTGGCTGTTCGGCGACGGCGAGGGGCTCGACCGGATGCGCCGCATCGACGCCACCATCGCCGGGCTGCCCGGATTCGCCGACGCGACCCTCGCGGAGGACGCGAGGCGCCGCTCGCTGGAGCGCCTGCCGCCCCACCGCATTCCCCAACTGGCCTCCGACTGGGCGCTTGCCCATGCCGGCGTACACAGGGAGCACGCAGCATGAGCGATCACAAGGAGCCGGCATGATCAATGGCCTGGCCGGGCGAACCGTTCTGCTCACCGGTGTCACCGGGTTCATCGGGCAGGCACTCCTGGAGCGCCTGCTGTCCGGATATCCCGACACCCGGATCGTCGCGCTGCTGCGGGGGCGGCCCGGCGTCACCGCGGACCAGCGGCTCGACGAAGTGCTCGCGAAACCGGTGTTCGCGCCGTGGCGGGAGCGGACCGGCGAGGACGCCGCCCGCGAGATCGTGCGGGAACGGGTCCGGGTCGTCGCGGCCGACATCACCGAGTCCGTGCCGGAGCTGCCGGACGACGTGGACGTGGTCATCCACGGCGCGTCCATCGTGTCGTTCGACCCGCCGATCGACGAGGCGTTCGCGACCAACGTCGTCGGCACGATCAACCTGTACGAGTCCGCGAAGCGCGCCGGGGAGCGGTCCGGGAAGTCCCCGCACATCGTGCACGTCTCCACCGCCTACGTCGCGGGGTCCCGCAAGGGCGTCGTCCCGGAGACCACCCTGGACCACGCCGTCGACTGGGCCACCGAACTGGAGTACGCCGTCGACGCGCGCCGGTCCGTCGAACGCCACTCCCGGCGGCCCGAGGTCCTCGGGCGGCTGCGCGCCGCCGCGCTCGGCGAGCAGGGCAAGGCCGGCCCGACCGCCGTCGCCGCCGACACCGAGCGCCGCCGCCGCGAAGAGGTCGACAGCCGGCTGACCGACTACGGGCGGGAACGGGCCCGCAGCCTCGGCTGGCCGGACGTGTACACCTTCACCAAGGCCCTCGGGGAACGCGCCGCCGAGGACACGGCCGCCGGCCTGCCGCTGTCGATCGTCCGGCCCGCGATCGTGGAGAGCGCGCTGCGGCACCCGTACCCCGGCTGGATCGACGGGTTCAAGATGGCCGACCCGCTGATCCTCGCCTACGGGCAGGGGATGCTGCGGGCGCTCGCCGGCATCCCGGACGGGATCGTCGACATCATCCCGGTCGACCTGGTGGTGAACGCGCTGCTCGGCGCCGCCGCGGCCGTCCCGGAGCCGGGCAGCCCCGCCTACTACCACGTCGGGTCCGGCGCCCGGAACCCGCTGACGCTGCAGCGGCTGGTCGAGCTCGTCCAGGGCTACTTCACCGAGCATCCGCTGCCCGGCAACGACGGGCGCGGCGCGATCCGTCCCCGCGAGGTGGCGCTGCTCAGCGACGGCCGCGCCGAGAAGATGCTCGGCACCGCGGAACGCGCGATGGACATCGCCGAACGGGCCCTGCTGATGCTGCCCAGCGGCGACCGCACCCGCGGCTGGCAGCGCAACCTGTACAAGCAGGGCCGCGAGGTGCGGATGCTGCGCCGCTACCGCGACCTGTACGGGGCCTACGGCGCCGCCGAGGTCGTGTACGCCGACTCCGGCACCGTCGCGCTCGACCGCTCGCTGCCGGACGGCGAGGGCTGCGACTCGGCGGTCATCGACTGGGCGCACTACCTCGGCGAGGTGCACTGCCCCGCCGTGACGGCCGCGTTCCGCCTCGCGCCGCCGCACCATCCGGAGCCGCGCCCGGCGCTGACGTCGGGACGCCCGGCCCCGCCCGCGGTGCGGTTCGAGGAGCGGCGCGACGTCGCGGCCGTGTTCGACCTCGACGGCACGATCGTCGCGTCCGACGTGGTGGAGGCGCACCTGTGGGCGCGGCTGCTGGACGTGCCCGTC
The DNA here is from genome assembly GCF_040650055.1 of Spirillospora sp. NPDC048819. NCBI lineage: Bacteria > Bacillati > Actinomycetota > Actinomycetes > Streptosporangiales > Thermomonosporaceae > Spirillospora > Spirillospora sp. NPDC048819. Next base: position 88,557 of record NZ_JBEZGN010000010.1, read on the forward strand.
CGGTCCTGGGCGGGGACGCTGCTGCCCGTCCTGCGGGCCGCGCCCCGCTACCTGCGCACCGAGCACCGCGACCGCGGCGAGTTCCTGCGCGAGTTCGTCCGCCGCTACGAGGGCGCGAACGAGGCGCAGCTGCGGGCGCTGGCGCGGCAGCGGCTCGGGGACGTGCTGCTGCGGCGGGCCTGGCCGCAGGCGATCCGCCGGATCCGCGGGCACCGCGCCGCCGGGCACCGCACGGTGCTGCTCACCGGGACCGTGGACGTCTTCGTCGAGCCGCTCCGCACCCTCTTCGACGACGTGCTCGCCGCCGAACTCCGCGTCGTCGACGGGCACTACACGGGGCATTTCGAACGGCCCCCGCTCATCGGGGAGGCGCGCGCCGCGTGGCTGCGGGCGTGGGCCCGCGACGAGGGCGTCGACCTGGCCGGGAGCTGGGCGTACGGGGACCACTACTCCGACCGGCCCGTCCTGGAGCAGGTCGGCAACCCCGTCGCCGTCAACCCCGACCCCCGGCTGTACCGGCACGCCAAACGGCAGCGCTGGTCGATCGCGGACTGGGACGGCGACTCCGGAGCCGTCTCCACCCTCCTCGACGCCGCTTTGGAGGAGGCCCGATGATTCTGGCGTTGGAATACCATCGCTCACCCGCCCGGTATCTCGCGGCGGCGCGGCTGCCCGGGCGGCTCCGCCCGGCGGCCGTCCCCTCCCTCGCGCCGCTGCGGCTGTCGCACCGGCAGCCGCCCGGCAAGCCCGGACCCGGCTGGGTGCGGCTGCGGACCGTCCTGTCGGGGATCTGCGGGTCCGACCTGGCGATGGCGGCGGGGAAGGTGTCCCCGTACCTGGGGCCGCTGACGTCGATGCCGTTCGTCCCGGGCCACGAGGTCGTCGCCGAACTCCTCGACGACGCCGGCGACATGCCCGCCGGGACGCGCGTGGTCATCGACCCGGTGCTGCCGTGCCGGGCGCGCGGAACCGGCCCGTGCGAACCCTGCGCGAGCGGCCACGCGAACAGATGCGACCACGTCAACGCCGGGCGGATCTCGTCGGGGCTGCAGACGGGGTTCTGCGCCGACACGGGCGGCGGCTGGTCCGAACGCCTCGTCGCGCACACCAGCCAGCTGCACCGGGTGCCGGAGTCGCTGCCGTCCGAACGGGCCGTGCTGTCGGAGCCGCTCGCGTGCGCGGTGCGGTCCGTCCGCCGCATCGACGTCCCGCGCGGCACGTCGATCGTCGTGGTCGGCGCCGGGACGGTCGGGCTGCTGACCGTCCTCGCGCTCCGCGAACTGACGCCCGCCGGGCCGATCACCGTCATCGCCCGGCACGCGGGTCAGCGGCGGCGGGCGCGGGCGCTCGGCGCGACGGAGACGATCGACCCGTCGGCGGCGCTGCGCGGGCTGCGGCGCATCACCGGCGGCTCCCTCGTCCGCCCCGAACTCGGCCCCGGGTACCTGCTCGGCGGCGCCGACATCGTCGTCGAATGCACCGGCGGCGAGGGCCTCGACACCGCGCTGCGCCTCGTCCGGGCGGGCGGGACGGTGCTGCTGTCCGGCATGCCGTCCAAGCCGACGGACCTGACGCCCGCCTGGTTCCGGGAACTGAACATCGTCGGCTCCTACGCCAGCCGCGGCGCGGACGACTTCCAGGCCGCGATCGACCTGGCCTCCCACGACGCCCTCGACGGCTTCGTCGACAGCGTCTACCCCCTCACCCGCTGGCGGGACGCGCTGTCGCACGCGCTCTCCGCCGGCCGCTCGGGCAGCGTCAAGATCGCGTTCGCCCCGCAGAACGGCGCGGGACCGCAGAACGGCGCCGCGGCCGCCGCGCTGAACGGCGACAGCACCGACCATCTCGATCGCGAAGGAGCCGTTGAATGAGCAGACCGGGACTCGTGCTGGAGGTGGACGAGCGGACGCCCCCGATCCTGGTGCACGAGGGAGAGGGGTTCCGGCTGGAGCGGTTCCCGCTCGGCACCCGCGTGATCTACCCGCCGGACTCCCTGCCCGGCCTCCGCGACGTGACCGGCCGGATCCGGGACGCGCTGCTGCACCCGCTCGGCAGCGAGCCGCTGCCCGAGCTGCTGCACTCCGGCATGCGGCTGACGATCGTGTTCGACGACCTGTCGCTGCCGCTGCCGCCGATGCGGGCGCCCGACGTCCGGCAGCGGGTGATCGAGCAGGTGCTGGAGATGGCCGCGTCCGCCGGCGTGGACGACGTCGAGCTGATCGCCGGGAACGCCCTGCACCGCCGGATGACGCCCGCGGAGATCAAGCACATCGTCGGCGAGCGCGTGTTCGACTCGTTCTGGCCGGACAAGCTCCGCAACCACGACGCCGAAGACCCCGAGGACCTCAAGTCGCTCGGGCAGACCCGGCACGGCGAGGACGTCGAGATCAACCGGCGGGCCGCCGAGAGCGACCTCATCGTGTACGTGAACATCAACCTGGTGGCGATGAACGGCGGCGCGAAGTCCGTCGCGGTCGGGCTCGCCTCGTACAAGAGCCTGCGCCACCACCACAACGTCCACACGCTGCGGCACTCCCGCTCGTTCAACGACCCGCCGAACTCGGCGATGCACCACTCCTATGACCGGATGCACGCGCTGCTGTCGGAGTCGGTGCGGGTCTTCCACGTCGAGTGCACCCTCAACAACGACCAGTTCCCGTCGCCGTTCGAGTTCCTGAACAAGCGCGAGTGGGAGTGGACGCTGAAGGACCAGGCGAAGTTCCTCGCCGCCAAACGCGCCAACGACGTGGCCCCGGCCGGGGCGCGGCACCGCGTGTGGCAGGGGATGCGGGCGCCGTACGGGGTCACCGGCGTGACCGCGGGCGCCACCGACGTCGTCCACGAGCGGACCCTCGCCGCCGTCCACCGCCAGCAGCTCACCGAGGTGCACGGCCAGTCGGACGTGCTGATGCTGGGCCTGCCGTACCTGTGCCCCTACAACGTCAACTCGGTGATGAACCCGATCCTCGTGTACAGCCTGGGGCTCGGCTACTACTTCAACATGTACCGGAACAAGCCGCTGGTACGCGAGGGCGGCGCCCTCATCATGTACCACCCGATGAAGTCGGAGTTCCATCCGCTGCACCACCCCTCCTACATCGACTTCTACGAGGAGGTGCTGACGCAGACGACGGACCCCGCGACGATCGAGACGAAGTTCGAGGAGCAGTACGCCACCGACCCCTGGTACGTCCACCTGTACCGGAACTCGTACGCCTACCACGGCGTCCACCCGTTCTACATGTGGTACTGGGGTGCGCACGCCCGCGCCCACCTGGGCGACGTCATCTGCGTGGGCGCCGACCGGCGGGTCGCGGCCCGGCTCGGGTTCCGCGCGGCCAGCACCCTCGCCGACGCCCTGGAGATGGCGGGCGAGACCGTCGGCCGCAGCCCCAGCCTCACGTACCTGCACACACCACCGATGACGTTGGCGGACGTCCGATGAGCGGGGGCCGGATGAAGCTGGTGGAGGAGATCCGGCTGCTGCGCCGCGGACGCGACTGGCGCGGCCGCGCCCCCGCACCGCGATCCGCGCAGCCGTGGTCGGAGGGGCCGCGGACGCGGCCGTTTCCCACCGAATGGGCGCGGACGCCCCTCGCCGCGGCCGCCCGCACGGTCGCGTTCGACGGCGTGCTCAGAACCGTCACGTGGAGCCAGACCAGACCCGAGATCCACGGCCTGGACCTCCTCGAAGGGCTGAAGGGCCCGGCCGTGTTCGTCGCCAACCATGCCAGCCACCTCGACACGCCGCTCATCCTCGGGTCGCTGCCCGTCGAGGTGCGCCGCCGCGTCGCGGTCGCGGCGGCGGCCGACTACTTCTTCGACGCCCGCTGGCGGGCCGTCGCCACCGCCCTCACCTTCAACGCGTTCCCGATCGAGCGGCGCGGCGTCGAACGGTCCCTCGACCTCGCGTCCGAACTCATCCAGGACGGGTGGAGCCTGCTCATCTACCCGGAGGGGACCCGGTCGCCGGACGGCTGGGCCCGCCGGTTCCGGATGGGCGCCGCGCTGATGTGCCGCGAGCACGGCATACCGGCCGTGCCGCTGGTGCTGCGCGGCACGTACCAGGCGATGCCGCGCGGCGGGTTCTGGCCGAAGCGCGGCCGCCCGGTCGTGTCCGTGCGGTACGGCCGGCCGCTCACCCCCGAACCGGACGAGTCGACGGGCACGTTCAACGGCCGCCTGGAGGACGAGGTCGGCCGCCTGTGGGTCGAGCACGACGAGGGCTGGTGGGCGTCCCTGCACTCCCCCGACCGCCGCCGCGCCCCGCGCGGGCCGGAGGCGTCGGAGTGGCGCCGCAAGTGGGAGTCCACGCGGCCGAGGCCGCCGTCGACCCGCCACCACCGCATCTGGCGCCGCCGCTGAAGGCCGACTCCGGGAGCAGGTGAGTACGCCATGGCCCTCAGAGGCGTGAGTGGCTGTGCAAATGAGGCGTGAGTCGTATGGTGCGCTACATGACAGAATCTCGAGCGCTGCTGGTGTTCACCGCTGCGCCTGACCGCGAGGCGGGGATGAAGTTGCTCAAGTCGGCCGTCGCGGCCCACCTCGCTGCGTCCGGCCAGGTCGTGGGCCCGGCCGGGACCGCCTTCTGGCATCTCGGTGAACTCGGTACGGGCGAGGAATGGCAGTTGACCCTGCGCACCACGAGCGAGCGCTACGCCGAGTTGGAGGCGCACCTGCTGGAGCATCATCCGTGGGATAACCCGGAGATCATGTATTTGACCGTCGGGGGCGGATCACAGGCTTGTCTGGAGTGGCTCAAGCGGGAGACGCGCACATCGTCCTAGCTTGCTCCAGCACGTCGGCCACGGCGGGTTCGGTCGCGTGCCGACGTAGCCGTACGGCCACCGCCCGGATTCGCTCGCGAGGGCGAGGGGAGGCGACGTCGGAGCCGAGGGCGATCGCGTGAGACAGCGTGCGTGCAGCCCGGTCCACTTCGCGGGCGTCGACGTGAGCATCGGCCAGCCATGACAGGTAGAGGCTCTCGTCGCGGGCGTGGGTGTCGTCGAATCGAGCCATGGCCCATTCCAATGCGGGAACCGCTCGGTCGGGCCGACGCAAGATCGCCCAACACCGGCCGGTCATGATCTGCAATTCCACGCCGTCCACCCAGCGCGCCCAGTCGGGGGCGTCGTCATTGTTCCCGGCGAGGGCTTCTCGAGCGGTGTCGAGTGCAATCTCGACTTGTCGAGTCTGGGCGCGCCCGGCCATGGCATGGGCCCAGGCCGCGCGCTCGTGCAGGAGCGCCTTCACCGCCCCGGGCGTCCGCGGGTCCGCGAGTCGGCAGGCCGCATCGGCCTCCGCCGTACCGCGCTGCCCAGCCGTGACGCGCTGGTATGACATGAGTGCCAGGGCGTTCCCCATCAGTGCGGTGTTGCAGGTCTCCGCCGCCGCAGTCATGCTGTCGCGAAACAGCGATCGGGCGGCTGGCATCTGGCCGCCGTCCAGTGCCGCCCATCCAGCCTGCTGTGCCTGCTCGGCCAGGATGTTCAGCAATCCTCGTCCGGTGGCCTCGGTGTAGGTGGCGGCGTCCAGCAGATCCCGGGTCGCCGCCAACTCCGAGGCATATACGCGGTAGGTGTCGGCGCCGCCCAGCACGTCATCCAAACGCCTGAGCCGTGCCGTTCGGCGTTGCAACCGCTCCAGGACGTCCACCCCTACCCGGGGTCGGGGCGCATCCCATGGGGTGACCGCCAGCCCAAAGGCCGCCGTGACTCCCAAGAATTGCCTGCGTTCCACGGGATCATCCTCCACATCGGCCGAGTCGAAGAGCTGGCACCGGGGGATGCCGAGCGACTCGGCGAGCGCCCGCTGGTAGCGACGTCCAACTCCGGCGCGGCCGCGTTCCCAGCGCTTGACGTAGTCGATGATCGTGGCGATGTCCGTGGTCAGCTCATCCGCCATGACCCCAGCGATGCGTTCAGCGAGGTCCCGTTGCGTCCAGCCTCGCGCCTGACGTTCGGCTTTCAGCCGCGCACCGACTTTGACCTTTTCCGATGGCGTCATGTGTGCACCTGACGTGTCGTCGTGCACCCATGATGCCCCCCAGGCGCCCCCCATTGTGCCCCTGCCGCTCCCGGTCTCGCTGGGATTCGCTATCGGTGACCGACTCAAAGGAGGAGCCGATGACCGTCACACCGCTGGCCCCCTCAATGATCGAGGTGGAGTTCCCAATACCCTTCCACCCCGGCTGGGACAAGATCACCGGCGTCACCGTGACCGGCAGGAACATGCGAATCGACATCGACGCATACTTCTTTCGGTACGAGAACCCGTCCTGGCTGGTGTGCGACTGGGCCGGGGTGCGGGACGAGCTGCTGAACGCCACCGAGACCCAGGACACCGCGGTCGAGCAGCTGGCCCTCAACTACGTCAAGACCCACGGCCGGACCACCGACGACCCCGCCGAGGTGCTCGCCATCGCCTGGGAGGCCACCGCCTATCTGTTCCGGGACGAGCACCTGTCCGAGCCCGGCCTCATCAAGCTCGGTGTCCAGGCCCGGCACCTGCGGATGCTTCGCGAGGTCGGCACCCTGATGGCCCTCAACCGGGTCGAGCTGAGCGGGAAGGTCAGCAACGTCGGGCCCGCCTGGATGTTCCCGATCGCCTGCAAGGTCATCTTCGGCCTGACCGAGGCCGAAGCCCAGCTCGTGGACGAGCTCTACCACGGGACGTGGTTCGACGAGCGGCGCCGGGTGGAGGCGGTCAAGGCCAACGCCGCTCTGGGCGGCAAGCTCGTCCACGGCTGCCAGTCCCAGGTGGACATGCGCGGCGGTGCGGTCGTGCCGTTCGGCGTGGACCTCGCCGAGTTCCGGCGCGAGCTGCGACACTTCGGTGATGACTGGATCGAGCAGGTCGAAGCCTGTGGCCGGTAACTACACCGGACTGGAGGGGGCGGACCCGCTGTCCGCCCCCTCCCAGGTCCTTTCCGCGCTTGTGCTATCTGCGGGCATCGCCGCCCGGCCCGTCGCCCGCGAGCCGCTCCGCGTCTGGGAACTATCGGCGGTCGAACGCATCCATTTGGACAACGGAGCGACCGTCGTCCTGAAGACCGCCGACCCGCCGTTCACACGCGAAGCCGAGGTCATCGAGCACGCCGCCCGGCATGGCGCGCCAGTCCTCGCGCTCCTGGCCGTCAACCATGACCCCCTCGGCCGTTTGGCGATGCTCATGGAAGACCTCGGCGAGATGCCCGAGGAAGACGCGCCTCTGGACGTCGGAGCACAAGCCGCCGTCCGCGTCCACGCCTGCCCGCCGATGAACGGGCTGCCGCTGCTGGACGCCGCCGCCCTAGCCGCACTCCCTGGCCAGGCCCTCACCTCCGTCCAGCAACTACGGGACGCCGACCGCTGGACGACCGCCACCGATGTCCAAGCCCTGCTGGAACAACTCGCCGAACTCGGGGAGCAGCGCGCCCGGGGAGCCGATATCCCGCCGTTTGGGCTGTGTCACAGCGAATTCCACCCCACCTCCCTGCACACCGGCCCACGGGGTGTGACGGTCCTGGACTGGGCGCGGGCCTTCAACGGGCCCGGCCTGCTGGACCTGGCGTCCTGGGAGGACACCCCCAAACCCCTCGACATCCAAGCCCTCGCCGCAATGATCCGCGCCTACGTCGCCGCAGGCGGAACCGACAGCGCCCTGGCAGATCGGGGCGGCTTGCCGGCCGAGGGGTGGGCGGGCGGCTGGCACCGAGTCTGGATCAGCGAGTGGTACCTGGAGCAAAGCGTCCGCTGGATCCCCGACGCCGCCCGCGACACCGCCACGCAGCGGACCGTGCGGCGGCACCTGCAAGAGGCGGTGCGATGCCTGACCGGTTGACCAACGTCCACCCCTACGAACGGCTCACCCTGCCCAACGGGAGCCAGGCCGACATCGACCTGGAGATGATCCCGCTGATGCGGGCGCTGTGGGCGATGGGCCTGAAGACCGTAGCGAGCTGCCAGAATCTCGGCGAGTCCATTACCGCCGAACCCGAGGGGGCCGGGCAAGGACGCCGCCACGCCGCCTACCTCACCGGCCAGGCATGGCTGAGAATGCCCACCCAGGACGCCCAGACCATGCTCGGCCACCTGGCCCAAAGCCCGGTCTTCGCCGATCGGTTCGGACGCTGGACACACCCCGACGCATGGGAGAACTACGTCTACCTCCTGCCCGGCCGGGATGATGACGGCGTCGTCCAACTGTCCTCATGCGCGCAGATTCATTTCCCCGCGCCGCAGATCCTTGAAGTAGTAGACGCCCTGCCCCCCGTTCCCTAGCTCGTGCACAAGCGCCCCGGCGCCTTCCTCATGTGGCGCCCGGGGCGTGCCGCGTCCTGATCGGCGACTGAGGGCCACGCCACAAGTCCGGCCGTGTTCATCAGGCCCGGTCGAACGCCCCTTCCTTGATCGCCTGCAACAGGCTCCCGAACTGGACCCGGTTCACGACAAGCCGCCCGCAGTCCGGACTCTTGGAGTCTCTGACTCCGACTCCCTCGGGCAACACGGCCACCTCGACACATGCCTCATCGGTCGCGCTTCCGCTGCGGGTGCTCTTGCGCCAGTGGATCGTCATGAGAAACCTTCCATGATCTCAACGACCAGGGCGCGGGAAGCGTCCTCGCTCAACGCCTTCGCCCCGATCATCTCGAAATCTACGGCGAGCTCCCGCACTTCAACAGGATCTTGGACCAATCGCCCACCATGGAACGCGCCGATGTAGGCGACGTCAGACTCGCGGCTCATGACCTGGAACGGCCCGTTGAGGCCGATATGCGCGCCAACCTTGCGGGGGACGATGCGGGTGATCACATCTGATCGCTCCCCCAGATCAAGAAGATGCTGGAGCTGCGCTTTCATCACATCGAAGCCACCCACTGGACGATCTATCGCGTCCTCATCCAGCAGGACCAGCAGGACGGGCGGATTCGGGCGCTCGAAGATCGCGTCCTGCCGAGCGAGGCGCGCCGCCAGCGCACGGTCGACGTCTTTGACGCCCGCCACGGTAAGGAACGCTCGGGCGTAGTCATCTGTCTGCAATGGGACGGGTATGACCTGCCCCTGGTAGATCCGGATGATTTCGGCCTTCGATTCGTACTCGGTGTACTGCCGGAACCAATCCGGATCATGGGATGTGTTCGCGAAGAAGATCAGCAACTCGAACATATGCGGGGTGTTGTACCGCGCATCGAGCTTCCTGGCCTGGTCATCGCCGAGCTTGAGCCTGCCCGCCTCGATGTTGGAAACAGTCGAACGAGCAGCGTTAATGATCTCGCCACACTGGGCCAGTGAGAGACCGTGTTTCTCGCGCTCAAAGCGCAGGGCATATGCCAGAAAGTGCCAGAGCGAGATCTTGGGGTCGAGGGGATCTCTGACGCGGGCCACGCAACCTCCCGTGTTTCCGGTTTTCGGAGATACACAAGAAGATAGCTCCAGTTGCCCAATCCTTGGAGGAGAAACAAAGAAACAGCACCCGAGAGGCTCGACCATGATCGCAACCCCCGACTGCCTGCTGATCCCCATGCTGGCGTCAAAGGCTGCCCCCGGCCTGGCTCGCACGCTGACGCGATCGCGACTCAGCAAATGGGGTTATGTGCATATTTTGGACGATGCATTCCTGATCGCCTCGGAATTGATCACCAACGCCGTGGTGGCCACGCCCGGCAAGGAGATCCGCTACCAGTGCAGCCGAGACGCGCACGGCGTCCTCATCGCCGTGTGGGACGGGAGCCCGACCCGCCCCCGAGTGTGCCCCCAGATCGACATGACGCTCAACACGCTCGATGTCTCCGAAGACCACTGGGACGACAACGGCGGCCGGGGCCTCCCGATCATCGCGGCCCTCGCCACCAAGTGCGGCCACACCCCCGACCCAACCGGCGGCAAGTGGGTCTGGGCCACCCTCAAAACCTGATCTCACCGCACCGGCCAGGACGGAGAGCAGGCGATGTCACGGGCCTGGTGAGTCAACTTGGGGGGACTTCGCCGAGGACGACCTGGGTCACGTTGGGGAAGTCGCCGAAGATCTTCGTCCCCGCACCGAACCCGTTCCCGGTGACGGTCATCGCGGGCATCGGGCCGAACGCGTCGGCGAGGGTGACCAGCAGCGCCGTACCGGTCGGGGTGGCCATCTCGGCGTCGATGTCGTGTCCCTGGATGGGCGCGCGGGCGCGGGCCAGCAGCTCGACGACCGCCGGGCCCGGGTTAGGTATCAGGCCATGTCGGCACCGGATGAATCCCCGCCCGACGGGGACCGGCGCGGCCCGCACCTCGTCCACACCGAGCGTCTCCAGGGCGGCGCACGTCCCGACGATGTCGACGATCGCGTCGTGGCCGCCGACCTCGTGGAAGTGCACGTCCTCCGGGGGCGTTCCGTGCACCGCCCCCTCGGCTTCGGCGAGCGTCCGGAACACCGCGAGCGCCCGGTCCCGGACCCGGCCCGGCAGGGGCGCGGCCCCGACGAGGTCTTCGATGACGGCGTGCGTCCGGGACACAGCGTCGTCCTCGACGCCGACGACCGCGCGGGTGGCGGCGAGCCCGCGCCGCGACACCTGCTCGGTGTCCAGGGACCAGCCGGGGACGTCCAGGCCCTTGAGCATGGCGCGCACCTCGTCCAGGTCGGCGCCCGCGTCGAGCAGCGAACCGAGGGCCATGTCGCCGGCGACCCCGGCGAAGCAGTTGAAATAGGCGACCGTCTTCACGTCAGCAACCTCCGCGCTAGCACTGCGGCCCCGAGGCCGTCGTCGATTCCGGTGACGGCCAGGCCCGGTGCGCCCGAGGTCAGCAGTGCCGCCAGGGCCGCGAGTCCGCCTTCGGAACTGCCGTAGCCGACGCTGGTCGGCACCGCCACCACCGGGCGGGACGACAACCGCGCCACCACCGAGGGCAGCGCGCCGTCCATGCCCGCGACGACGATGAGGAGCCGCGCCAGGTCGAGTTCGTCCCGCACGGCGAGCAGGCGGTGCAGCCCCGCCACGCCGACGTCGGCCGTCAGCGTGGCGGGCAGGCCGAACGTGGTCGCCGCGACCATCGCCTCCTCCGCCACCGGCAGGTCGGCCGTCCCCGCCGACACGACCGCGACCGGCAGCGGCGTCCGGGAACAGGGTCGGGAACGCGGGCGGGTCAGCACCACCAGCCCGGACCGCCGATGGTGGACGGCGTCGGGCGCGGCCTCGCGCGCCGCCTCGTACTGATCCCGCGACGCCCGCCGCAGGAACGCGGCCTCGGCATCGCGGGCGAGCAGTTCCTTGACGCGCTCGCGCACCTGGTCCGGGTCGAGGTCACCGGCGTCGGCGGCGGCGACGATCGGACGGCTCACACGTCCCCCCGCGTGTTGTGGAGGTGGGCGGCGTATCCGGCGCCGTACCCGTTGTCGATGTTGACCACGACGACGCCGGGCGAACAGGCGTTCAACGCGGACAGCAGCGCCGCCCGCCCCGGCAGCTCGCCGCTCGCCGACGTCGGAAGCGCGATGACCATGCGGCCGACCAGTCCGGACACGAGTGTCGGCAGGGCCCCACCCGTCCCGTCGGCGACGATGAACACCTCGGGTCCGTCCTGCTCGCGAAGCCACTCGGGCAAGGCGGCGGGGTCGTGCACGGGCGCGTCGTAGCGCCGCATCACCCGGCTCCCCATCGCCTCCGCGACCAGCGCCGCCTCCTCGGCGGCGGGCTCGTCCTCGGGCCGCCCGCACACGACCTCGACCCGTCCTGTGCCGCGCCGCGCGACCGGAGACAGCACGGCCAGCCGGGCCCGCTCGTGCACCACCGTCCCGGCGAACGCCGTCCGCAGCGCCAGCAGGGTCTCGGCCGACGCGCGGGTCGCGAGCACATTCGTCGCACCCGCCCGCATCAGGCTTTCGGCGATCGCGACGACCTCCGGCGTCGTCTTGCCCTCGCAGAACACCGCCTCCGGATGGCCGCGTCGCCGCCCCCGTCCGATGTCTACCCGCGCGAAGCCCAGCTCATCGACCTCGGCGGTCATGTGGCGGCCGCCCGCACGCGGGGAAGGCCGAGCACGGCGTTGTGGCTGCCCTGCCGGTACGGTTCGAGATCCAGCGTCACGTAGCGGAAACCGGCGTCCTTCAGCAGGGCGACGATCTCGGACGCCCGCTCGGCCGCACGCCCGATGTCCGGTGCCTCCACCTCGATCCGCGCCAGGTCGCCGCCCTGGTCGCGAACCCGGAACCGTCCGCCGAACCCGGCCCGCCGCAGCGCGTCCTCGGCGTCCTCGACCCGCCGCAGCGCCTCCCGCGTGACCGGCACCCCGTAGGCGAGACGCGACGACAGGCACGCCGAGGCCGGCTTGTCGGACGTGGGCAGCCCCAGCCCGCGAGCGGCCATCCGGACGTCGGCCTTGCTGAGCCCCGCGTCCACCATGGGGAACCGCGCCCCCATCCGGCGGGCGGCGCTCTGACCGGGCCGGTGGTCGCCGAGGTCGTCGGTGTTCACACCGAGCAGGACGGGCCAGTCCCCCGCCTCCGCGGCCACCGCGTTCAGGACCGAGACCAGGGCCTCCTTGCAGAACCGGCAGCGGTCGCCGCGGTTGGCCGCGTACCGCTCGTCGTCCATCTCGTCGGTCGTCACCACCCGGTGCCGCATCCCCAGCCGCGCGGCCTGCGCGCGCGCGTCCGCCAGCTCGGTCCGAGCCAGTGACGGCGAGTCGGCGGTCACCGCGACGGCCCGCTCCCCCAGCTCCCGATGCGCGAGGTAGGCCAGCAGCGAACTGTCCACACCGCCCGAGTAGGCGACCACGGCGCCCGGCAGCGAGGCCAGCGCCCTACGCAGGGCCGTGACCTTCGGCGTGTCCGGGGGCCGCGAAACGGGCCTGTCGGCCATGGATTCTCCTTCGGCGTAGTCCTCCGCCTGGTCACGCTAGGCGCGAAGACGCCGCCCCGAATCCGTCATCCGACGGGCGACTTCCCCTTCGGCGAGCCCACAAAGCGAAGGGTCGGCGAAAACGAAGGGCCCGCTCCAGCAGAGGAGCGGGCCCTTCGCGGACGATCGTTCAGTGGCGGCGGCCACCACGGAGCCGGGCCAGCAGGCTGCGGGCCTTCTCCTTGTTGCGCGGGTCGTTCACGAACCGCTCCGCCCGGGCACGCGCCTTCTGCGCCTGGGGACTGCGCGCGGCCTGCTCGGCCTTGGCACGCGCCTTCTGCGCCTGCGGACTGCGCGCGAGCTGCTCGGCCTTGTCCCGCGCCTTCTGCGCCTGCGGGCTCCGCGCGGCCTGCTCCGCCTTGGCCCGGACCTTCTGTCCCTTCGGCCCCCGGACAAACCCCATGATCCGGTCGATCAACGCCATGGTTCCTCCTCCCCCTGCGTTCTGCTGTGCAACGACTACCCAACACCGAAAGTTCAGAGCGCGGACGTGCGCAGGCCCGAAGACGCCGCCCCGAAGCCGGCAGTCGACGGGCGACGCCCACCGCGCACGTCACGCCGCCCGCGGCGTCGGCCACTCGGGATTGGGGGCCTAATCAGGGGAAATCCTTGCGGACGAGAGGCGGTGACCCCATCACCATGTCCGACGGCGCCGCAGGTGATGCCCGGCCGAAGTTCCGCGGACTGCGCAGCCTGGCCGAGCACACGCCGCCGTACCGGGAACGCTGGGCCGACCTGCTCCGCGCGGTGGCGATCCTCCTGGTGGTGACCGGTCATTGGCTGGCCGTGGTGGTGATCTATGACCGCGAGGGCCTGGACGGTGTTCACGCCCTGGAGGTTCTGCCGTGGGCGTACCGGCTTTCGTGGTTCTTCCAAGTCATGCCGGTGTTCTTCCTGGTCGGCGGGTTCGCGAACGCCGCCTCGCTGAGGTCGTCCCGCAGGCGCGGTGTCGGCTGGCGGGACTGGCTGCTGGGCCGGACCGACCGGCTGCTGCGTCCCACCACGGCGTTTCTCGTCGTGATGACGGCGTCGGCCATGGTGGCCCGCGCCGCCGGCGCCGATCCCGGGTCGATCGGACGTGCGGTCTGGCTGGCGCGGATCCCGCTGTGGTTCCTCGCCGCCTACGTCGGCGTCGTCGTCCTCGCGCCCGCGATGCACGCCCTGCACCGGCGATGGGGGTTCGCGGTCCCCGTCCTCCTGGCCGTCCTGGTCGGAGCCGGAGACGTCGCCCGGCTGGGGTTCGCCCTGCCCCACGGCGGCACGGCCAACTTCGTGCTGGTGTGGCTGGCCGTCCACCAGGTCGGGTTCGCCTGGCAGGACGGGCGGCTCCCGACGCGGTGGACGGTGGGCCTGCCATTGTTCGCCGGAGGACTGGGGTGCCTGGCGCTGCTCACCCTGGCCGGTCCCTACCCGGCCAGCATGGTCGCCGTCCCCGGCGCCGAAGTGCAGAACACCTCCCCGCCGACCGCGGCGCTGCTGTCCCTCGCGGCCGCCCAGACCGGGCTGGTGCTGCTGCTGCGCGACCCTGCCGACCGGTGGCTGCGGCGAACCCGCGTCTGGACGGCCGTGGTCGGGGTCAACGCGGTGATCCTGACCGCGTTCCTGTGGCACATGACGGCGGTGGTGGTCGCCGCGGTCGCCCTCTACCCGACGGGGATCTTCCCGCAGCCGCCGATCGGGACCGCCGGGTGGGTCCTGTCCCGGCTTCCCTGGCTGGCCTGCCTGGCGGTCGTCCTCGCCTTCCTGGTGGCGCTCTTCGGCTGGGTCGAGTGGCGCGGCAGGCTGCGGCCCGCCCACCGTGCGGGCTCCCGGGGCGGGACGGACGCACACGCGGGAACGTCCACCGCGTTGACCATCGCGGGGCTGGCAGGGGCGCAGGGCGGCCTTGTCGGCGTCACACTGGCCGGCCCGGAGTTCCACGCCCCGGCAGGTCTCCCGGCGCCGGCGCTGCTGGCCTACCTCGGCGGTGTCCTCGTCCTGCACCTGATACGGCGCCGCGTTCAGGACGGCGGCGCAGGTTCGGCCGCCCCCTCGACCCCATGACGGCGACCGCTCGATCAGGCCCCGGCGTCGGCCACGGCGAAGGCCCGCCCCCACCTATGGGGACGGGCCTGATCGGCGATCGATGCGGGGCCGAGGGTCAGTGGCGGGCGCCACCGCCGCCGCGGAACTTGGTGAGCAGGCGGCGGGCCTTGGCCTGGGTGCGCGGGTCACGGGCCATCCGCTCGGCCCTCGCCCGCGCTTTCTGGCCCTGCGGACTCCGGAGCAACTTCTTGATCCGGTCGACGATGGAAGCCATCTTCTTCCTCCTCGGCCTAGCGGTACCCAGTCAACGCGCGCCCTATCCGGAAAGTTCGGCCTGGGAGGCCGTCCGTTCATGCCTTCCGGGCGGAGCGGACGGCCAGAAAGGTCAGGGCGGTGAGGAGCGCCCCGAACCACAGCACGGCGGTGGTGGACGCGCCGTCGACGACGAGCCCGCCGAACAGGGCCCCGACGGCGATGGCGAGGTTGAACATGACGGTGTTGAGGGCGGTGGCGGGTTCGGCGTGGTCGGGTGCGGCCTTGAAGATCCACATTTGGACGCCGACGGGGACGCCGCCGAAGGCCAGGCCCCACAGGATCAGGAACGCGACGCCGGTGACGTGGGTCGCGCCGGCGAGGGGGAAGAGCGCCAGGACGGCGGTGAGCAGGACGCTGACGGCGACGATGGTGGCGCGGACGTTGCGTCCGGCGGCGGCTCCGGCGACGAAGGTGCCCGCGACGCCGGCGACGCCGAACACCAGCAGCAGCGGGCCGATGAGGTCCTCGTCGATGCCGGAGATCTCCTGGAGGACGGGGCTGACGAAGGTGTAGGCCGCCATGTGGCCGCTGACCAGCAGGAAGGTGGTCAGGGTGGCGGCGCGTACGACGGGGTCGCGGAGCAGCCCGAGCAGGGTGCCGAGCCGGATGGAGCCGGCGGCGGGAATGGCGGGCAGCAGCACGAACAGCGCGGCGAGGGCCAGGAGACCGAGGCCGGCGAGGGTCAGGAACGCGATGCGCCAGTCGGTGAAGCCGCCGATCAGGGTGCCGGCCGGGACACCGAGGACGTTGGCGGCGGTCGCGCCGCCGAAGGCGATCGAGGTGGCGCGGGCTACGTGACCGTCCGGGACGAGCCGGACGGCGATGCCGGCCGCGAGCGCCCAGAACCCGCCGATGCTGATCCCGACGAGGAACCGCGAACCCAGCAGGACCGGGAAGTTGGGGGCCAGGAACGTCAGCACGTTGGCCACCACCATCAGGGTGATCAGGCCGAGGAGGACGACGCGGCGGTCGAGGCGTCCGATCGCCACCGGGACCAGCAGCGCGCTCGCGGCGGCGACGAGGCCGGGCACGGTGACCATCAGGCCCGCGGTGCCCTCGGAGATCCCGAGGTCGGCGCCGACGGAGGTGAGCAGGCCCACGGGCAGTTGTTCGGCCGTCACGACGAGGAACGTCCCGACCGCGACCGCCACGACGGCCAGCCAGCGCTTGAGGGACACGTGCTCGGAGACGGGTTCGGTGGAGGCGGGTGCGTCGATGTGGTTCATGGTCGTCGGCTCCAGGTTCGGCGGGTCGGGGTCTCAGGCGGCCAGGTCGGCCGATGGCGTCCGGGCCGGCGGGGGCTGCACGGCCGGGGAGGGCGGGGTCTTCGCGGGGGCCTGGCCGAGCAGGGTGCCGCCGAAGGCGATGGCCATGCCCAGCAGCTGGAGCGGGGTCAGGGCCTGGCCGAGGGCGGCCCATCCGATGACGGCCGCGGACAACGGGCTCAGCAGGGCGAGGAACGCGACCGAGGTCGCGGGGAGGCGGGAGATGCCGCGGAACCAGACCCAGTAGGCGAGGGCGGTGCCGATGACGCCGAGGTAGAGGTAACCGGTGATGGCTCGGCCGTCGAGTGCGGGCGGTGCGCCTTCCACGAGGAGGGCCACCGGGACGAGCAGCAGGCCGCCGCCGGTGAGCTGCCAGCCGGTGAAGGTCAGCGCCCCCACCCCGTCCGGCCGGCCCCAGCGCTTGGTGAGGACGGTCCCGGCGGCCATGGACGCGGCCCCGGCCAGCCCAGCGACGATCCCGACGGTGTCAAGGGTCACGTCGGCGCGCAGCACCACCAGGCTCACACCCAGCACCCCGGTGAATCCGGCCAGGACTTTCCGGCCGGTGGGCCGTTCGGACAGCAGGGTGGCGGCGAAGGCGAGCGCGAACAGCGGCCCGACCGCGCCCAAGACGGCGGCGACGCCGCCGGGAAGCCGGTAGGCGGCGAGGAAGAGGAGGGGGAAGAACGCGCCGATGTTCAGTGCGCCGAGTATCGCGGACCGCCAGATCCACGCGCCGCGGGGCAGGACCCGGGTGATGGCCAGCAGCGCCAGCCCGGCGGGTAGCGCCCGGAGCAGCGCGGTCAGCAGGGGACGGTCGGGCGGCAGGAACTCGGTGGTGACGGCGTAGGTCGACCCCCAGACGATGGGGGTGAGGGCGGTGAAAGCGACCGTCCCGGAGGCGCCGCCGGCGGTGCTGGACATCTCTTGCCTTCCCGTTGATAATCTCAATACTGAGATAATGTCTCCCATGAGCTTCAACGTCAAGTAGATGAACGTTGAGATTTATTCCGGAGAGGGAGCGGCGATGAGCGACGCGGTGGACCAGGTGCTCGACCAGTGGAGGCGGGAGCGGCCCGACGTGCCCGTCTGGCCCATGGGGATCATCGGCCGGATCGCCCGGCTGTCGCTGCTGCTGGAGCGCGAGCTGAAGGAGTTCTTCGCCGCGCACGGCCTGGAGCGATGGGAGTTCGACGTCCTGGCCACGCTGCGCCGGTCCGGCCCGCCCTACGAGCTGACGGCCGGCGCCCTGAACAAGGCCGCCATGGTGACCTCCGGGGCGATCACCAACCGGATCGACCGGCTGGAGGCCAAGGGCCTCGTCGAACGGGTACGGGACGAGGGCGACCGGCGGTCGGTGCGGGTCAGGCTGACCGAGCGGGGATGGACGTTGATCGAGGACGTCCTCCCCCTGCACGCGGCGAACGAGGCGCGCATCCTGGAGCCGCTCGGCGGCGCGGAGGAACGGGATCGGCTGGCGGCCGCGCTGCGCGGGCTACTGGAATCGCTCGGCGACACGTCCCTGGCGTAGGACGTGCCGCCGGAGCGGTTCGGCGGCCGGCCTTGTCAGAAGGCCTGGTCAGAAGGCCTGGTCAGAAAGCTTCGTCCAGGGCGACGTTGCCCTCGACGCCGATCTGGTACGCCGAAACGCGGCGCTCGAAGAAGTTGGACAGCTCCTGGACGTCCTGAAGCTCCATGAACGCGAACGGGTTCGCGGTGCCGTAGCGGACGGGAAGGCCCAGGCGGGCCAGGCGCTGGTCCGCGACGTATTCGAGGTAGGCGCGCATGTCGTCCGCGCTCATGCCGGGCAGGCCGTCGCCGCACAGGTCATGGGCGAACGCGAGTTCCGCCTGGACGGCCTCTTCCACCATGCGGGTGACCTGGTCGGTCAGGTCGGCGTCGAACAGTTCGGGTTCCTCGGCGCGGACGGTGTCCACCACGGAGAACGCGAACTCCATGTGCATGCTCTCGTCCCGGAAGACCCAGTTGGTTCCGGAGGCGAGACCGTTCAGGAGGCCGCGGGAGCGGAGCCAGTACACGTAGGCGAAGGCGCCGTAGAAGAACAGGCCCTCGATGCACGCGGCGAAGCAGATGAGGTTGAGCAGGAACGCCCGGCGGTCGGCGGCGGTCCTGAGTTCGTCCAGGGAGCCGAGCGAGTCGATCCAGCGGAAGCAGAACTCCGCCTTGGAGCGGATCGACGGGATGTGCTCGATCGCCGCGAACGCCTTGACCCGCTCGTCCTGATCGGGCAGATAGGTGTCCAGGAGGGTCAGGTAGAACTGGACGTGGACGGCCTCCTCGAACAGCTGCCGCGACAGGTAGAGCCGGGCCTCCGGGGCGTTCACATGCTTGTAGAGGTTGAGCACCAGGTTGTTCGCCACGATCGAGTCGCCGGTGGCGAAGAACGCGACCAGGCGGTTGACGAGGTGGACTTCGGCGGGCGTGAGGCGCGCGAGGTCCACCAGGTCGGACGCGAGGTCGACCTCCTCGACCGTCCACGTGTTGCGGATCGCGGCGCGGTAGCGCTCGTAGAAGTCGGGGTAGCGCATGGGCCGCAGGGTCAGGTCCATGCCGGGGTCGAGCAGCATGCTGTTTCCTTCTCTTCGCGTTCCTTCTGTTCGCGCGCTCACTGGCACGCCTCACAGGTCTCGGGGTTCTCCAGAGAGCACGCCGCCGCAGTGGACTGGGTAGCCGTGGTCTGGGTGGCCGTGGTTTGGGTGCCCGTGGTTTGGGTGCCCGTGGTTTGGGTGACGGTCGTCTGCGCGATCCGGGTGGCCGGGCGGGAGCGCAGGTAGTAGGTCGTCTTGAGGCCGCGCCGCCACGCGTAGGCGTACATCGAGGAGAGCTTGCCGATGGTCGGCGTCTCCATGAACAGGTTCAGCGAGTGGGACTGGTCGATGTACGGGGTGCGGGCGGCGGCGAGGTCGATCAGCGCCTTCTGCGGCAGTTCCCAGGCCGTCCGGTACAGGGTCCGCATCTCCTCGGGGAGGCCGGCGATGCCCTGGACGGAGCCGTTCGCCTTCTTGATCGCCTCGCGGACCGGCGGCGTCCAGCGGCCGAGCGACTTCAGGTCGTCCACCAGGTAGCCGTTGATCTGCAGGAACTCCCCGGACAGCGTCTCGCGCTTGAACAGGTTGGACACCTGCGGCTCGATGCACTCGAAGCAGCCCGCGATCGACGCGATCGTCGCGGTCGGCGCGATCGCGATCAGCAGCGAGTTGCGGAGCCCGACCTCGGCGACGCGGGCCCGCAGCCGCTCCCACTCGGCGGGACGCGACGGCGCCGCGTCCGGGAAATGGTCCAGGTGGAGCTGGCCGCGGGCCGTGCGCGTCCGGTCGTAGGCGGGCAGCGGTCCGTGCGCGGCGGCCAGGTCGGCGGACGCACCGTAGGCGGCCAGCGCGATCTCCTCGGAGATGCGCGTCGACAGCTCGCGGGCCTCCGGCGAGTCGAACGGCAGGCGGAGCGTGAAGAACACGTCGGCCAGGCCCATCACGCCCAGGCCGATCGGCCGCCACTTGCCGTTCGCCGCCTCCGCCTCTGGCGTCGGGTAGTAGCCGCGGTCGATGGTGCGGTCCAGGAACCGCACGGCGGTGCGGACGGTGGCGCGGAGCCGCTCCCAGTCCACGCCGGACGGGCCGACGTGCGCGGCGAGGTTCACCGACCCGAGGTTGCACACGGCCGCCTCACCGTCGCTGGTCACCTCCAGGATCTCCGTGCACAGGTTGGAGAGGTGGACGGTCTGGCCCGGTTCGGCGGTCTGGTTGCAGGCGCGGTTGGCGGCGTCCTTGAACGTCATCCAGCCGTTGCCCGTCTCGGCGAGCGTCCGCATCATCCGCCCGTACAGCTTGCGGGCCGGGATCTGCCGGACGTACCGGCCTTCCCTCTCGGCCGCCCGGTACGCCTCGTCGAACGCGTCGCCCCACAGGTCGGCCAGCTCGGGGACCTCCTTCGGGTCGAACAGCGACCATGTCGCGTCGTCCTCGACGCGGCGCATGAACTCGTCCGGGATCCAGTTGGCGAGGTTGAGGTTGTGGGCGCGGCGCGCGTCCTCGCCGGTGTTGTCGCGCAGCTCCAGGAACTCCTCGACGTCGGCGTGCCACGGCTCCAGGTACACGCACGCCGCGCCCTTGCGGCGCCCGCCCTGGTTGACGGCCGCGACGGACGAGTCGAGCGTGCGCAGCCACGGGACGATCCCGTTCGAGTGCCCGTTGGTGCCGCGGATCAGCGAGCCCCGCGACCGGACCTTCGTCCAGGAGATCCCGATGCCTCCCGCGTACTTGCTGAGCCGCGCGACCTGCCCGTACCGCTCGTAGATCGACTCCAGCTCGTCGCGCGGCGAGTCGAGCAGGAAGCAGGACGACAGCTGGGGGCGGCGGGCCGCGGAGTTGAACAGCGTCGGCGAGCTCGGCAGGTACGACAGCGTGCTGA
The DNA here is from genome assembly GCF_040650055.1 of Spirillospora sp. NPDC048819. Taxonomy (NCBI): domain Bacteria; kingdom Bacillati; phylum Actinomycetota; class Actinomycetes; order Streptosporangiales; family Thermomonosporaceae; genus Spirillospora; species Spirillospora sp. NPDC048819. The sequence goes on from NZ_JBEZGN010000010.1 coordinate 109,446, forward strand.
GCAGGCCGTACAGCTCGGCGGCGTCGTCCACGGTGTCGGCGAGGCCGCACGCCACGCGCAGGAGGAAGTGCTGGGGGCGTTCGAGGACGAGCCGTGTCCGCGGATGCCTCAGCAGGTACCGGTCGTAGAGGGTGCGGAGCCCGAAGTACTCGAAGCGGTCGTCGGCCGCCTCGTCGACGAGGGCGTTGAGCGCCGGCGCGTTGGCGGCGGCGAACGCGGCCGGGGCGTCGGCCAGGAGACCCTCCCGGTGTGCGGCGGCGACCGACTCGGCGAACGTGCGGACGCCGGCGGCGGCCGCCTCGTCCCGGATCCGGGTGCCGAGCAGCCGCGCGGCGACCCGGGAGTAGCCGGGTTCGGCGGGCACCAGCGCGGCGGCCTCACCGATCGCGAGGTCCCGCAGCGCCGCCGCGTCCATCCCGCCGGCGGCGCGGACGGCGGCCAGCACCCGTCCCGCCTCGGCGCCCGGTACCCCGTCGCAGGCCGCCTCGACCTCGGCGGCGATCCCGGTGAACGGCGCCGCCGCCGGCGGCGCGGCCAGGTCCTGTGTCACGTGCTTCTCCCCTCGCAAGCCGCCTCGCGGAGGCATGCGAACGGGACGCGGGCGCCACCCGCCAGGGCACGCCGCGCTCCGTCCCCGGCCCACCCGCGAGGCCTGGACGTGTTGGTCCGGAACGCGTCCCGGACGCCGTGCCGGCAGGTCTTCGGACTCGCGGGCGCCGCCTCCTCCGAGGCGTCCTACTGGCCGTCGCTTCCCGGGCCCGCGCGGGCCCAGTGCTTCATGACGGCGGTCGTTCCCGCTCACCGCTGCGGGGCAGTCCCGGACTCGCACCGGGTTCCCTCTCGCGTCGCCCCCGCCGCGAAACGGCGGGGGCGAACCAGCACGGGATTGAACCCTACATCTAGATGACGATCTTTGTGCAACCCCAAGATGTTGGGCGTGTCTGAAAGGACCGGCAGGGCCGGATGCGGGGACGGCGACCCGGGTGGGAGGATGGTCTCGCCATGTCCCCGCATGCCCCAAACTCCGTTCTGCGAACCGCCCGCGCGGTGGTGTTCGCCACCGTGTGCGTCACGCTTGCGATCACCGGGCACGTGCTCGCGTCGGGGACGGTTCCGGCCTGGGCGGCGGTCGCGGGGTTCTGCGCCGTGCTGGGCGTGGCCTTCATGCTCGTGGGCCACGAACGCTCCCTCGCGACGATCCTCGGCGGCCTCCTCGGCGGCCAGTTCGCTCTGCACACCCTGTTCACGGCCGCGTCCGAGCCGATCCTTCAGCACTCGCCGGAGATGCACGCGGCGATGGGCGGGGTGACGCCGGCCGGTCAGGACGTCATGGTGCCGGTCGTGCACGGCACGGGCGGCACGACGATGACGCTCGCGCACACCGTGGCCGCGCTGGTGGCGGCGTGGTGGCTGCGACGCGGCGAGCGGGCCGCGTGGTCGCTGGCCCGGCGGGTCGCCGCGGCGGCGGACCGTCCGGTCCGGCTCCTGATCGCGCTCCTCACCGTTGAACCCGCGGCGCCTCCGCGGCGTACCCCCGTGGTACCGGCGGCTGCCGCCGTGATGGCCGTCGGCCGTGTGCTGCGGCACCAGGTCGTCCGGCGGGGTCCCCCGCCGCGTTCGAGGGCGCTCGCCCGCATCTGAGGCGAGCGCCGTACGTCACCGGACGCCGATCCAGCGGCGTTTCCGGATTTTCCGTACGACTCGAACGGAGTTCCGCCATGTCCTTTGTTCCGCATGCCCGCAGGGTCGGCGCGGTCGCGTCCCTGTCCGCCATATCCGTGCTCGCGCTGGCGACGGCCGCGTCCGCGCACGTCACCGCCAACCCGAAGACCGCCGAGCAGGGCTCGTACGCCAAGGTGGCGTTCCGGGTGCCGAACGAGCGCGACAACGCGTCCACCACGAAGGTCGTGGTGCACCTGCCGGTCGAGCACCCGCTGTCGTCGGTGTCGGTCCGTCCGGTCCCCGGCTGGACGGTGAAGGTGGAGAAGTCGAAGCTCCCGGAGCCGATCAAGACGCACGGCGGCGAGCTGACCGAGGCCGTCACCAAGATCACCTGGTCGGGCGGGGGCATCGAACCCGGCCAGTTCGAGGAGTTCGACGTCTCGATGGGGCGGCTGCCGACCGACACCGACCAGATGGTCTTCAAGGCCGACCAGACGTACTCCAACGGCGAGGTCGTCAAGTGGGCGGAGGAGCCGCCGGCCGAGGGCGCGGAGGAGCCCGAGCACCCCGCACCGGTCCTCAAGCTCACCCCGGAGGGCGGCACGGAGACGGCCGGGCTGACCGCCCAGACCAAGCCCGGCGAGAAGGCGGCGGCGTCCGCCGATGACGGGACGGCCCGGCTGCTCGGCGGCATCGGCATCGCCGCCGGCGTGGTCGGCATCGGCATCGGCGGACTCGGCCTGACCCGCGCCCGGAGCCGGGCATGACCCACCTCGAAAGGAATGCTGAGATGCGCACCTTCACGCGCCCCGTCATGAACGCCCTGAGGCGGATCGCGGCGGGCACGGCCGCCGTGGGGATGGTCCTGGCGATGTCCGCGTCCCCGGCGTCCGCGCACACCGCCCTGACGTCGGCGGACCCGGAGGCGGACTCGACGGTCAAGGCGCCGTCCCAGATCGTCCTGACGTACTCGGAGCCGGTGCGGCTGCCCCGGGTGCTCGTGACGGACGCGTCCGACAAGCAGGTCCAGTCGGGGGAGCCCCGCGCGGTCGACAACAAGGTCACACAGCCGCTCGGTGGGACACTGCCCAACGGCGAGTACACGGTGGCCTGGCGTGTCGTGTCCGCGGACGGCCATCCGGTGCAGGAGAGCTACACGTTCACCGTGAAGGGCTCGCCCGCCGGGGCGCCGGCTGACGCGCCCGCCGGCTCGCCCAGTGCCGCCGCCCAGCCCCCGGCCGCGTCCCCCGAGTCCTCCCCGGCGAACGCCACGTCCGCCGAGGATTCGGGCACCTCGTCGGGCTGGCTGTGGATCGGCCTGATCGGCCTCGTCATCGCGGGGGCCGCCGGCGCCGTCGCCTGGTTCCGCCGCTCCCCGGCCCCCAAGGGTTGATCATTTCGCTACCGGTCGGGTGATTACAGGATTACTGTGATTACCCGACCGGTTTCGCATACCTGGGGGCCCGAATGATCGTCGAGTACATCCGCTACCGCATTGACCCGCCGGCCACCGAAGACTTCGAAGCCGCCTACGCGCGGGCGTCCGCCTCGCTCGCCGCCGCACCCCAGTGCGTGGACTACGAACTGTCCCGGTGCGTCGAGGAGCCTTCCGTCTACATTCTGCGCATCGGCTGGACGTCCGCCGACGACCACATGAAGGGCTTCCGGGGCGGCGAGCACTTCCCCGCGTTCTTCGCCGAGATCAAGCCGTACGTCCAGGCCATCGAGGAGATGCGGCACTACGAGCGGACGTCGGTGCGAGGCGCGGGCTCGTCCGTCCCGACGATGTACGCGTGGGCGGGCGGCGGCGAGGCGCTCGAACGGCTCACCGAGGTGTTCTACACCAACGTGCTGAAGGACGACCTGCTCAGGCCGCTGTTCGAGCACATGGCCCCGGACCATCCGAAGTGGGTCGCGATCTGGCTGGGCGAGGTCTTCCGCGGCCCCGAGCGCTACAGCGGTGAGCGCGGCGGCTACCGCAGCATGATCGGGCACCATCTCGGCAGGGCCATCACCGAGCCGCAGCGGCGCCGCTGGGTCTCCCTTCTCATGGACGCCGCGGACGAGGTCGGCCTCCCGGACGACCCCGAGTTCCGGGCCGCGTTCACGTCCTACATCGAGTGGGGCACCCGCATCGCCCTCGCCAACTCCCAGCCGGACGCGAAGCCGCCGCTGCAGGCCCCGATGCCGCACTGGGACTGGGGCGTGGCCCCGCCCTACATTCCTGCCGCCGAGTCCTAGCCGAACGCTCTCACGTGCCGCCCTTCCGACGCGGAGGGCGGCACGTTCGCGTTCGGGGGCGGTTGACAGAAAACACTAGTTGACTAACACTTCCTATCTGACTAGTTAAAGGGAGTGACTGTCATGGCGGTGTACCTGTCCAGGCTTGGCCGGTTGTGCTTCCGGCGGCGCCGGCTCGTCGCCCTGGTGTGGGCCGGGCTGCTCGTGGTCGCCGCGTCGGGAGCGGCCTTCCTGTCCGAACCGGCCCCGGACAGGTTCTCGGTTCCCGGGACGGAGTCCCAGCGCGCGAACGACCTGCTCAAGGAGCGGTTTCCGCAGATCGCCACCGATGGGGCCCGCGCCCGCGTCGTCTTCGCCGCTCCCGGGGGACCCGAGGGAACGTCGCTGAACGAGCCCGCCAACCGGACCGCCATGGAACAGGCCGTCGCCCGGATCAAGGACGCGCCGAAGGTCGCCGACGTCAGCGAACCGGTCGTCTCCAAGGACGGCCGGGTCGCGCTGGCCGAGGTCGGCTACCGCGTCCCCGAGTACGAGCTGACCGACGCGGACCGGGACGCGCTCCGCGAAGCCGCCGCGATCCAGGGCGTCCGTGTGGAGATGAGCGGGGACGCCGTGGCGTCCCCCGAGGAGGGCGCGGGCGAGCTGCTCGGCGTCGCGGCCGCCGCGATCGTCCTGCTCGTCACCCTGGGGTCGCTCGTCGCCGCCGGGCTGCCGCTGCTCACCGCCGCCACCGGAATCGTCATCGCCCTGTCGCTGATCAGCGCGACGTCCGCGTTCATCGAGCTGAGCTCCGACACCATGGCCCTCGCGCTCATGCTCGGCCTCGCCGTCGCGATCGACTACGCCCTGCTTATCATCTCCCGTTACCGCCAAGAGGTCCTGGACGGACGGCAGCCCATCGACGCCGCCGGTCAAGCGGCCGGCACCGCCGGGTCCGCCGTCGTGTTCGCCGGGCTGACGGTCATCATCGCGCTGGCCGGGCTCGCGGTCGTGGACATCCCCGTGCTGACCCAGCTCGGCCTGGCCGCCGCGTTCACCGTCGCCGTCGCGGTGCTCGTCGCCCTGACGCTGCTCCCCGCACTGCTCGGGTTCGCGGGCCACCGCGCCCTGGCCCGCCGCCGTCCCGCCGCGTCGGCCGGACGCCGCTGGGGACGGCTCGTCACGTCCCGTCCCCTCCCCGTGCTCGCGCTCGCCGCCGGCGGACTCCTCCTCGCCGCGACGCCCGCGCTGGACCTACGGCTCGGACTCCCCGACGACGGCACCGCCCCACCCGAGACGACCCAGCGGCAGGCGTACGACCTGCTCGCCGAAGGATTCGGCCCCGGGATCAACGGCCCGCTGACGCTCGTCGTGCAGGCCCCGCACGACACCGAGGCCGCCGCCGAACGCGTCGCACGGGACGTCACGTCCCTGGACGGCGTCGCGGCGGTCGAACCGCCCATGCTCAACCCGGCCGGCGACACGGCCCTGGTCGGCGTCGTGCCCACCAGCGGGCCGACCAGCGAGGCCACCGAAGACCTCATCACCGCCATCCGGGACCGCTTCGCCGCCCGCGACGGCGCCACGGTCGCGGTCACGGGGCAGACCGCGCTCGACATCGACACCTCCGAGAAACTCGCCGGCGCCCTGGCCCCCTACCTGGCCGTCGTCGTCGGCCTCGCCTTCGTCCTGCTGACGCTCGTGTTCCGCTCGGTCCTGGTGCCGCTGAAGGCGACCGCGGGCTTCCTGCTCAGCGTCGCCGCCACGTTCGGCGCTGTCGTCGCCGTGTTCCAGTGGGGGTGGCTGGACCTGCTCGGCATCCACGCGTCCGGCGTCATCGTCCATCTCCTGCCGATCATGCTGATCGGCATGGTGTTCGGGCTGGCGATGGACTACCAGGTCTTCCTCGTCACCCGGATGCGGGAGGAGCACGTCCGGGGCGCGTCCCCCACCGAAGCCGTCGTCACCGGCCTCGGGCACGGCGCCCGCGTCGTCACCGCCGCCGCCGTCATCATGATCAGCGTGTTCGTGGGGTTCATGCTGTCGGACACGCCCATGGTGCAGTCGTTCGGCTTCGCGCTCGCCGCCGCCGTGCTCTTCGACGCGTTCCTCGTCCGCATGACGATCGTCCCCGCCGTCATGGCGCTGCTCGGCCGCGCTGGCTGGTGGCTGCCGCCCCGCCTGGACGGCGTCCTCCCGCACATGGACGTCGAAGGCGAACGCCTCCACGACCGGCCGCCGCCCGCGACAGTAGGCTCCTCGTCCGGGACGGAGTGACGAAAGGCTGGGCGATGGCGCCGAAGCAGGGCCTGCGGGAGCTGAAGAAGGCCAGGACCCGCGCCGCGATCCAACGGGAGGCGCTGCGTCTGTTCACCGAGCGCGGCTACGACGCGACGACCGTCGAGCAGGTCGCGCAGGCGGCGGAGGTCGCGCACACGACCGTCTTCCGCTACTTCCCCACCAAGGAAGACCTGGTCATCACCGACGAGGCCGACCCGGTGTTCTATGAGGCGCTGCGCACCCAGCCGCCGGAGCTGACCGCGATCCAGGCCCTCCGCGCCGCCATCCGCGACGTCCTCGGCGCCTTCTCCGAGGACATCGCCACGGCCCGCGAGCGGACCGTCCTCATCCTGTCGGTCCCCGCGCTGCGCGGCGCCGCCTTCGGCAACTACCTCGAGACCATGCGCACCGTGGCCGCCATCCTCGCCGAACGCACGGGCCGCGGCCCGGACGACATCGCCGTCCGCACCCTCACCGGCGCCGCCTTCGGCGTCATGCTCGACATCATGCTCCGCTGGTCCGAAGACCCGTCCCTAGACCTCCCCCAGTCCCTGGACAAAGCCCTCGCCACCCTCGACCCCGACCACTGAGCCATCAGACGGTGGTCGGTGCCCTCCTCGGAAAGCCGAGGAGGGCACCGACACCTGGCGTCACGGTCTGTTCAGGGCAGCAGTGCCAGCTTGCCCACGGTCGCCCGCGCCTCCAGCTCCGCGAGTACTTTCGGCCCCTCGGCCAGCTCATGCACGGCCGGCCGGCCAGGACCGAGCACCCCCGCTGCGAGGAGCCCGGACAACTGGCCCATGACCTCGCCGAATATCTGCGGTGCGGCCTGGATCAGGGTGCCGATGTTCAGGCCGATGACGTGGATCTGGTGCTTGTAGACCAGTTCCCAGTTGGTGATCGCGGCTTCGCCGCCGGCCACGCCGTAGACGACGACCCGGCCGGTGACCCGCTTGGTCGCGGCCAAGCTGGCGCCCAGGGTGGCGCCGCCGACCGACTCCAGTACCAGGTCGGCGCCCGCGCCGCCGGTCAGCCGCAGGACCTCGGCGGCGATATCGCCGCCGCGGGAGTCGATGACGTGGTCGGCGCCCAGCGCCCGCACCACCTCGTGCTTTCCTGGCGAGGCCGTGCCGATCACCGTTGCGCCGTAGTGTTTGGCCATCTTCACCGCGGCCTGGCCGGTCCCGCCGGCCGCGGCGTGGATCAGCACGGTCTGCCCAGCGGTGACGCCGCCCAGCGGCTTGAGCGCCGCCAGTGCGGTCGGCCAGTTCACGACCAGGCCCAGGGCCTGCTCGTCGGCCCAGCCCGTCGGCACCGGGACCGCGGCGTCCGCGGGCAGCACCATGTACTCGGCGAAGGCGCCGCCTTTGACGCCGACGCCGATGACGTGGGCGCCGGGCTCCAGGTCCGTCACCCCCTCGCCCACGGCGGTGACCTCACCGGCGCCCTCGATTCCCGCCAGATACGGCGGCCGCGGTCCGTCTGCGAACGTGCCAAGGGCCTGTGAGATGTCGACGAAGTTGACGCCGGCGGCGGTGACGCGGATCAGCACCTCACCCGGGCCAGGGCTCGGTACCGGCGCGTCTGTGATCAGGCGTAGATCCTGTGGGCCGTTCAGCGACGTCTGCTGCAAGGCGCACATGGTGGACGGGACGCTCACGACGATCGGCTCCCTCTTTATTTATCGAACGACAAACAAAGCGTGGCATGACACTGCAACGCGGGTCAACGTAAACTTGATCGAACGACAAAGAAGTCCGGAGGGACGCTGGATGGCTGCTCGCGGCAGGCCGCGCACATTCGACCCCGACGTCGCCCTGCGCAAGGCGCTGGCTCTGTTCTGGGAACGGGGCTACGAGGGCACCTCGCTCAACGACCTGGCCCAAGCCATGGGAATCGCCTCGGCCAGCATCTACGCCTGCTTCGGGAGCAAGGAGGATCTGTTCCGCAAGGTCATGGCGCTCTACGGCAGAACCTCAGGCGAGCCGCCCAGGCGCGCGCTGCGCGAACAGCCGACCGCACGCGCCGCGATCCACGCCATGCTGCGCGCTACCGCCGATGAGATAACACGCCCGGACACGCCGCACGGCTGCATGCTCATCCTGGCCGCGCCCACCGGCGCCGTAGAGAACCACGCGATCCGGGAGTTCCTAGCCGACCTTCGGTTCGACATGCTCAGCACCATCAAAGACCGGCTCGCCCGCGGCGTCACCGACGGTGACCTCACCCCGCCGGCCGTCGGCCTCGACGCCATCGCCCGCTACTACACCACCGTCGTGCAAGGCCTGTCCGTACAAGCCCGCGACGGCGCGAACCGCGCCGAGCTGGAAGAGGTCATCACCTGCGCGATGGCCGCCTGGGACACGCTCACCTCCGCACCGTCACACCCAGTGAGCTAGTGCGGTGTCCATCAAGGTTCACCGGGTGCGTTCACTTGCGGCGTGTTGCCCCTATGAGCGCGGGCGGTCTCTAGTGTCTGTTGCAACGAGATCTTTGAAAGGATCTTGTTGTGCCAGGACGTCGTCTTACGCTCGCCGAGCGTGCGCAGATCGAGGTGTTGTTCGGTGCGGGCCGGTCGTTTCCGCAGATCGCGGAGGCGATCGGCCGGGACCGGTCGACGGTGTGGCGGGAGGTGAAGCGCAACAACTCCTACCGGTGCTCGAACGTCGCTGGTGGTGGTGGGGTGCGCCATCCCGGCCGTGCCACCACGGCCCGCCCGGGCGGGCTGGGTGGGCTGTACCGGTGGACGTATTCGCATGTCGCGGCGCAGCGTAAGGCCGAGGCGCGGGGACGCCGGCACCGGCCGGGCAAGCTGGTCGGTAATAGCCGCAACCGCGGGCACGCCCGCACCGACGGGCCGTTGTGGCCGCAGGTGCGGGAGCTTCTGGCCCAGCGGTGGTCGCCGCAGCAGATCGCGGCGCACCTGCGCGCTGCCCATCCCGACCGTCCGGAGTTGCAGGTGTCGCACGAGACGATCTACCAGGCGATCTACTACCAGGCCCGCGGCCGGATGCGGGCCGAGTTGGACCGGCAGGTCGCGCTACGGTCGGGGCGGACCCGGCGCCGCCCGCAGTCGCGGCCGGCCCGTGCCGAGCGCAGCGCCAAGCCCTGGATCGGGGACCTGCACATCTCGGCCCGGCCCGTCCAAGCGGCCGACCGGGCGGTGCCCGGGCACTGGGAAGGTGACCTGGTCATCGGTGCCCGCGGCACTAGCGCCATCATCACCCTGGTGGAACGCACCACCCGGTTGGTGATGCTGGGCGCGTTGCCGCACTCGCGGGTGTCGGAGCAGGTCACCGGCGTGCTGACCACTCTGATGCGGCGGTTGCCGGCCGAGCTGGCCGCGACCCTGACCTGGGACCAGGGTTCGGAGATGGCCGAGCATGCCGACTTCACCCTGGCCACCGGGTGCCGGGTCTACTTCTGCGACCCGCACTCGCCCTGGCAGCGCGGCTCCAACGAGAACACCAACGGGCTGCTACGCCAGTACTTCCCCCGCTCGACCACCGACTTCCGCACCTACACCCAGCACGACCTCGACGAGGTCGCCCGCCAGCTCAACGGACGACCCCGCCAGACCCTGGACTGGAAAACCCCAGCCCAAGCACTCAACGAGTACCTCGTTGCAACAGCCGCTTGACATCGCCGCGCCCGAAAGGGCAACACGCCGCAAGTGAACGAGTGCCGACCCGGCCAACGTTTGTGGTCACCGCACTAGATGACTACCGGCAAGCACCGACGTGTTCACCCGAACCTCCTCCAGGGCCCTGGACGACCTCGCCACCCTCGACCGAGGCCCGTCAGGCCGTGGGCGGTGGCTGGGGGACGACCCGAGCGGCGGCGACGATCCGCTCCAAGGCCGCGGCGTGGCGCCGGAACGCTTCGCGCCCCTGCGGGGTGAGCCGGACATGGGTGCGCCGCACGGCTCCGTCCCGCCCCTTCCGGACGGTGACGTAGCCGGCGTTCGCGAGCGCCGTGATCTGCTTGGACAGGGCAGAGTCGCTGGTCCCGACGCTGTCGCGGATGAAGCCGAACTCGGCCCAGTCCGCCGGGGCCAGCAGCGCGACGATCGACAGCCGCGCCGGAACATGCAGGAACTCGTCGAAGCCCGCGTCCATCGCTACCGGACGACCTTCGCGTAAGCCCGGCGCACCGGGTGGGTCGACGCGATGCACCCGAGGGCCGTCGCGGCACCCGCCATCGTGTAAGGCGCCGGCGGGCTTTCGACGGACGGACGCGCGGGCGTACCCGACGGCGAGCACCCCGAGGATCAGGCCGTCCCCGAGCAGCACGGCGACAAGGTCCCAGGGATCCGGTAGATCGAACGACGCGAAGCACGATGAACAGCCCGAGCGCGACAAGCAGCACGCTCGGGCGCGAGGTGCCCTGGCGGATGTACTCGTTCCGGGTTCTGTCCTGAAGACGACGGATCTCGTCGAGCGAAGCGCGAGCCTCATCAGGGTTCATGACACCTCCCGAGCTACTTTCCCCAGAGGAAAGTTGAGCCCCAGCCATCATCCGGCCAGGGCTCGCGGGAGGGACGTCAGGTCAGGTCGTGCGCACCGGACTTGATGCCGCCGGTGAACGCGTCCCACGCGGCCGGAGAGAACGCCAACTTCGGCCCCTCCGGGTCCTTGGAGTCACACACCCCGATCACGAGATTGAGACCCGCAACCTCAACGCAGTCGCCGCCGCTGTGGCCGCTGTGGTTGCTCTTGCGCCAGTGGACGTCTCGCATGGTCACGCCCTGTCGTGCACGCCGGACTTGATGTCGGCAGCGAAGGCACTCCAAGCGGCCGGGGAGAAGGCCAGCGTCGGCCCATCCGGATTCTTGGAGTCGCGCACACCGATCTCCGGAGCAAGGTGCGTCACCTCTATGCAGTTGCCACCACTGTGGTCGCTGTGGCTGCTCTTGCGCCAGTGGACGCTAGGCATGTCCGTCATAGCCTCTCCATCATCGTCCTAATCAGGGCCCGCGACTCTTCAAGGGGGAGCGCGTAGCCTCGGAGCAGATCCCAGCGTACGACTTTGTCTCTGACCCTGACAGGTTTCTCGATCAAAAACCCTTCGCCCGCCGACTCGGTGTAGGCAAGATCTGGCCTTTCATCGAAACTCAAGATGGTGAAGTCGCCACCGAGTCCGGCATGGTAGCCCGCGCTTTTCGGTATGACCTGAAGCATCGTATTGACTCGTTCGGAAGCCTCGAGCAGGAAACTGAGCTGCTCTCGCATGACGTCGGGCCCTCCCACCGTGCGCTGGAGCACGGTCTCGTCCAATACCATCCACGTGTGCGGTGATACCTCACGGGCGAGGGCCGTCTGACGTTCCATCCGCTTCGCCGTCAGTTCCGAGACGTTGGTCCCGCCGTTGGCGTGGAGGATGGAGCGTGTGTAGTCCTCGGTCTGGAATAGGCCGTTGATGAGCAGCGCGCAAGAGATGCGATACGACGTCGCCTTCTTCTCGTATTCCAGGTACTCCGGGAAGCCCGGCGGGAGGACGAACTGGACCTCGATCTCGTTGATGAGTTTCCAGTGGCGGCGGAAGTAGTCTCCCGTCTTGAAGTAGGTGTCGAGGTCCTCGGCGCTCTGCTTGGAGACCTTGCGGCCGCTTTCCATGGTGCTTATCCACTGCGGGGTGCAGCCGAGTGCGTCCGCCAGCTCCTTGCCGGTGAGACCGGCCTCCTCGCGCTTGCGGCGGAGTTCGGTGCCGAAGAAGATGCGCGCTCGATTCTCGCTCATGGGAGCCTCCGGGGGATTAACCAGCGGGCGCTGGTTGAGGTGATCTTGGCTCGGCTTGACCGGCAGTGTGAAACGGTCACTAGCTCCCTTTTACCTAGCCTGTGAGTCTGATCGCAAGTCTTTTCGACGCTGCGACGGACAACGAGGTCTTCGACATGGCAAAGAAGCCGGTATCAACCAATTCCGAGAAAGTGAGGGGAATGCCCCTCATGTCCGATTGGTATGGGGAACCGTCGGACGACGGGTTCGTCGCGCACCGGATCGCCGAGCTGAGCGAATACCAGATGTCGAACGGCTGCCTGGCCGAAGTCCAGGCCAAGGACGAGGGCGAATTGTGGTTGCTGTGCGATGCGCAGACCCGGCTGTCCGAGCGGGTCGCCGTCGCCGAGTCCACGAGGAGGCGGCCGTGAGCGTCCCCGAGCACGAATCCCCGGCGGTGGAGTCCTACGTCCGGCTGCAAGTCCTCGGGATGCACCTCAAGGCGCATGGGTTCACGATCCATCACGTGGCCGGTGGCCTGGTCGTCCGCAACGTGACCTCTACCGCGCGGGGCCTCTGCGGGGGTGGGGGCGTGTCCGGCGACACCGTCGCGTGCCTTCCACACGACGGGGACGGAGGCCGCTATTGGTTCTTCACGTCCTGGCGGCAGCCCATCGCGGAGTGCGAGCGCATCACTGACGCCCTGGTCGTGATCAAGGGCTATCTGGGAGCCCCGGATTGAAGCCCGCCGACGACGGGACATGGCGGCTGGACCCGGCGTCCTACCTCGCCGCGTTGAGGCGCGAGTTTCCGGGGTTCGGCATCATCGCCGACCCGGAACGTCCGATCTGGATCGCGGTCCGGGCAACGACGTGTTCATCAGGGCGTCGGACGGCCCGGTTCTCCGACGGCGCCTTCTCGAGTTGTCCGGGCACTGACGCCAGGCCCGCCCCCGCCGGAGCCGAGAGGACACATTCAGGCGAACCGGTTGAAGCCGCGCTACCAGGTCCCGGACAACTGCCTCAGATGGTGGGCGATTCCCGGGGCGTTGGGGTCGGTCCGATTCTCAGCGATGGCGCGTATCAGGGCGTCGAGTTCGTGCTGGGGAGGAGGGCGGAGGGGATCGTCCGAGGTTCCGAGCGGCAGGTGGACCGCGGCCTTGCCGGGCGGGAAGACGATCAGCATGCGGGGCTCCGGCCGGCCGCTCATGGTTATCGCCGAGCGGTGCAACGCGAATCGAACGGTGCGCAGGTCGTACTTCCGGTACCCGCGTACCTGTCGCTGGACCAGCACGGGCCCGTCCAACCAGAACGCCTTCCGATACTCCTGAAGGCCCCGCCACAGCACGGCCGGACCGACGACGACGGGAATCACCAGCAGCACGGCCGCCGTGGCGCCCTGCCCGATCAGCGCCAGGACGATGGAGACGACCGGCGGCACAAGGGGTACGGGTGCCACCAGCGACCAGAAGATGGTCCAGCTCTTCGACGTCGCCCCAACCGACAGCCGCTGCCCGCGCATCACGTCCACCGCCCCTTCTCGCCACCGGTGTATACGACGGAGCGAGGCGCCATCAGGTTCGTCCACGGCCCCCACCGGTGAAGGGCGGCGACGTTGCGCGGTCTGTGCTCGCCACTTGCAGCAATGGTTCGGTCGGGTCGGCCCAGCGGTGTCACGAACCACTCATCTCCTTGGCCGCAGGGACGTGGTCGTCGTGAGAGCCGGGTCACGGCTCGGCGCCAGCGGCTTCTCCTCGGCGACCCCGCATGTGGGGGTGCAGGTCCGCCAGCCGAACGACGCCCTGGCCACGCTCGAACCCGCGTCGCTTGATCAGCGCCGTCCGTTCCGTACGGCTCAGGAGGCGAATGCGCGGAGGGTGATCTCCACCAACGCGTCCGCGTACTCAGGGGTGAGTGGTCCCGATCGGTGGAGCCAGCGCTGGTAGAGCGGGGCGTACAGCACCTCTAGGACCAGGTCGAGGTCGGCGTCCGCGGCCAGTTGGCCCGCCTGCTGGGCACTGCGCAGCCGCTCCTTCTTGGCCTCGTCCACGGGGCCGGCCAGCTTCTCGCGGTACTGGGCCGCGAGAGCGGGGTCGCCGATGATCTCCATGTTGAGCGCCCTGATGGGCGCCTCGAAGGCCGGGTCGGCGAATTCGGCGACGGTCGCCCGCATGACGGTCTTGAGGTCGGCCTCCAGGTCACCGGTGTCGGGGAGCCGCATGCCCTCGTCGGTTTCGCTGAGCTCCAGGAACGAGTCGAAGATCACCGCGCCTTTGGACGGCCACCAGCGGTAGATCGTCTGCTTGCCCACTCCCGCCCGCGCCGCGATGGCCTCGATCGACACCTTGGCGTACCCGAGTTCGGAGACCAGATCGCGTGCGGCACCGAGGACGGCCCGCCGGGACCGCTCACTGCGCCGGGCCGGGTTCGGCTTTCCAGGGTGCGACACGGTCGGAATCGTAACACCTAGCGAGACGAGACGTTCCGTCTTGACTTCACCAGGGACGTGACGCATACTCCTACGAAACGAGACGAACCGTCTCGTCTCACGTGAGGGGGAGATTGCATGACGACTGCGAGAGTTTGGTTCATCACCGGCGCGTCGAGGGGTCTGGGCCGGGCGTTCGCCGAGGCGGCGCTCGCCGCGGGAGACCGTGTCGTGGCCGCCGCGCGTGATCTCGGCCCGCTCGCTGATCTAGCCGATGCCCACCCGGACCAGCTCGTTCGGTTGACGCTGGACGTCACCGATCGGGCGGCCGTCCAAAAGACGGTGGATCAGGCCGCGGCGGCGTTCGGCCGGCTCGACGTCGTGGTCAACAACGCGGGCGCGATGCTGCTCGGCATGGTCGAGGAGGCGGACGAGGAGCAGATCCGCGCGCAGTTCGACGTCAACTTCTTCGGCGCGGTCTGGGTGGCGCAGGCCGTGGTCCCGCACCTGCGGGCACAGGGCTCCGGCCACATCCTGCAGGTCACCTCGATGGGGACCGGTGGCGGGGTCGCGTCCGCCGGGTTCTACGCGGCGAGCAAGTCGGCGCTCGACTCGCTGAGCCAGGCGCTGGCGATGGAGGTGGCGCCGTTCGGGGTCAAGGTGACGATCGTGCAGCCGGGCGGATACGGCACGGACCTGTTCAAGCGCGGCACCACGATGACCGAGCCGCGCACCGAATACGAGCCGCTACGCGTCCAGCTGGCCGAGATGTGGGGCGAGGACGCCGGTCCCGATCCGAGCACCGCCGCTCCGGTGATCATGGAGTTGGCCGACCTGGCGGAGCCGCCGCTGCGCCTCATCGTCGGCAGCGCCTCCTACGACATGGTTCAGCAGATGGACGAGGCCCGCACGGCGCAGTACCGCGCCTGGGAGCATCTCAGCCGCAAGGCGCCGGGCTGACCTGCAGTGCGGTCTCACCAGGCGTTGCGACAGGGACGGGGGCGGAGGCGAACACCCGGACGCGGGCGCTCGTCACCGGTCCCAGGCGACGAGGAACTCCGCCAGCGAGATGCGCCCGTCGGCGTCTCCGTCGCGCTGGTCCGCCGCCTGGAAGATCGAGTCGAGCTCGTCCGAGGTGACGTCCTCTCCGCGCCCCTTCATGGCGGCGGTGAACTCTTCACGGGTGATGTAACCGTCGCCGTCGCGGTCGAACTCTTTGAACGTGGTGGTCGGGTCGAGATCGGCCATGACGAGCCTTTCCATGCGCACTTATAGGACAGGCAACATCGAAGCACGATCTTGTGTCCTGGCGGGCCGAATTCTCCAATGCGCACACTCAGGGCGAGGATCGGCAGGTCGTCGCAGCGGCGCCCACCAGGGCGTGCACCTCTTGCTCGGCCGCCGGTTCAGGTCCGGTGGCGAGCGTGGCGTCCACGCCGGCGAGCCCGCCACCGGAGTCCACATCCCGTCGCCGGAGCCGATGATTGTTCCGTCGGGGATCGAGCAGAGTGGCGGTGGCTATCCGTGCCGGTCGAATCTGGCGGCGGTGAACGCCTCGAAGTCGGGTTGCCTGGACTCCAGGTCGTCCTCGTCCTCGTCCTCGTCTTCGCCGTTAGGGAAGCCGAACTTCTCGTGGTCGCCGATGAGCAGTGCGTAGACCACATCGGCGAAGCCGCAGGTCAGTGGCGGGCCCTGGTCGTTGTGCCGGGGCCAGAAGATCAGCGGCCAGGATTCGGGGTCTTCGCCCTCGGTCAGCCAGCCCAGATAATCTCCGTGCGCGGTGTCGGCGACCGGCAGGAAGCCACCCGGCTCCGGCCACACCGGGAGGCGGAACTCTTCCGGGAAATCGGCGCGCAGCGTGCGGTACCCGTCGCGGGCCCGTGCGGACTTCTCCGGCATTCCGTATCTTCCCGATCGGCCCGGCGGGAAGAACTTCAGCCAGCCCGCCCACACCCCGGCGCCGTAGTGGTTGATCAGCTCCACGTACTCGTTCGGCAGCCGGGTGCCCACGTCCGCGAAGACCGCTTCCCAGCCGCGTTCACCGATGTAGCGAGACTCGGGTGGTGGGACCAGGCTCAGGAGCGTGTCCAGTGCGGAATTTCCCATGCCGGGGATTATGGCGATCACCCATGACAATGTCCCCGATTCCCTGGACAGAGGCGGTGGACGACACGTCTGGCGACCGCGCCGGGTGAGCCAGGCCTCCGGGAGCGCTAATTTCGTTGACCGGCCGATGTTCCGCGGCGAGGATCGCCTTCCATGACATGGACGGCACCTGCGGTCGATCGCGGCGACTTCCCGAGCGGCGACGACGAGCGGACATCACTGGCGGCGTTTCTGGATTTCCATCGCAGCACGCTGCTGTCCAAGTGCAGCGGGCTGACCGGTGAGCAACTGGCGTCGAAGCCGGTGCCGAGCACGAGCCTGAGCCTTCTGGGACTTGTTCGGCATCTCGCCGAGAACGAGCGCTGGTGGTTCCGTCGCAGATTCGATCAGGACGAGGCGGTCGCCGACCTGTACTGCAGCGACGAACACCCCGACGGTGACTTCGATTTCGCGGACGCGGCCGATGCCGAGGCCGACTTCGCGACATATGCCCGCGAGGTCGATCTGGCACGCCGGACGGCGGCGGGTCGGTCGCTGGACGAGGAATTCCCCGGAAGGGGCGGCACTCTGACTCTGCGCTGGGTGTACCTGCACATGTTCGAGGAGTACGCACGCCACAACGGTCATGCCGATCTGCTGCGCGAAGCCATCGACGGCACCACCGGCGAATAAAGCCTGGCGCTGACGGGTGACGTCGTCCGCGCCGTCCTGCGCGATGTCAGTGGCGTTCGGCAGAATGAGCGGCGAGTCAGTACAGGGGCGGAGCGATTGCAAGGGTGCGGTGAAGGACTTCGCGGGCGTGTTCGAGACCCATCTGACGGTGCTGCCCCCGAGCCCGTCGGAGGACGGCGATGAGGTGATCCGCCGGTGGGCGGCGCGCCACGAGATGAAGTACACCAGGATTCTCCTGGAGCGAGGCAGAACCCCCGACCAGCCGATGCTCAGTTACCGCGGGCCGGGGGTACTCACCATGCAGCAGGCGCAGGCGCGGGAGTGGGTGCAGCGGCTGCGCGTGGAGGGGGTCGGCGTCACCCGGGTGAAAATCGAGGCGGCGCCCTGGAACGCGGACGTCCCGCAGACCGCGCAGGAGTGCGCGGCGCTGCCGCCGGAGTGCTACTTCGAACACCACGTGAAGCTGGTTCTGGCCGGTGCGGACGAGCTGACCGAGGTGCGGGAGCTGGGCCGGAGCCACGCGGCGCACCTGTCGTGGAACGCACGCCGGATGGTGGGCGGGGGCCGCCATGAACGCTTCGTCACCCAGCGGTGCCGGCGGGTCGGCCGTCCGGAAGCGCGCCGGAGACTGACGGCCCTGCTGGACGATCTCGCCCGAGCCGGGCACACGCCCGTGGAGGTCGAGGAGGAGTTCGTGGTGCACGACGACAACCCGGGCATCGACGCCGGGTGGGCCGGCGGCCCGGAGACCGGTACATGAACGGCGACCGGGAGAGCTCGGCGCGGCGCCGCGCGGCCCACCGCGCGGCGCTGGATCATGTGCTGGGCCTCGTCGCGGGTGCCGAATGGTGCGCGAGCCTGGTCCTGCGCGGCAGCATGAGCATGTGCGCGTGGGCGGGGAACCTGGCGCGCGAGCCGGCCGACCTGGATTTCGTGGTGCTTCCGGAATCGACCTGGCGTCCTGATGAACTGGATCCCTATCCCTATGTGGACCGGTTCGACGTCGTCCAGCAGTGGCCTGAAGCCGCCTGGGGCGCGACTGAGTACGACATCTGGATGGACGGGGAGGAAGAGTTCGAAACGCGCGGGCTGCATCCTCGTGTCTCCCCGGACGGTCTGCACTGGGAGATCGACGCCACGCCGGCGGCCCCGCCGTATGGTGACCTGCTCGACCTGCTGCGGCAGCGGCCGAGAGCGGCCCCGGACGTGATGATCCAGGCGGACCACGCTCAGGTGGACGGCGACTGGGGATATGCCTACAACGACGCCGGCGGGGATGAAACCGCCGGGAGCCGCGTGATCATCCCGTGGCGGGCGGAGGGACTGCCCCCGGGGCAGGTGCAACTCGACTTCGCCGCGGACGAGCGGCTGCCCGAACCCCCTGTGTGGAGCCTGGTGCCCCGTGCGGACGGCCGCGCACCGGCGGTCCTCAGGACGGCGAGCCGGGAACTGTCGCTGGCCTGGAAGCTGCTCTGGCTGCAAACCGATGCCGCGACCGGCACGAGATCGCGGTCCAAGGACCTGTACGACGCCGTCTTGCTGGCCGAAGACGATCGCACCCGGCTCGCCCCGCACCTCCTGCGCACGGTTTTCCGGCGGCGGGCCACCGACGACTTCGAACTGGAAGCCATCAGGCTCGAGGACACGGACTGGGCGGCATTCACGGCCGAGCATCCCCGCGTCCACGGAACCGCCCGGCAATGGCTTCAACGGCTCGGCACGGCCCTCGCGCCGATGCTCGCCGTCCGCGACGAGACCGACTGAAGACGATCTTCGCGGACGAGGTACCGCTGGAGGAGTACGCACGCCACAACGGCCACGCCGACCTGCTGCGCGAAGCCATCGACGGCACCACCGGCGAATAGTCGCCTCCGGTGCGCCTTCGTCGCCAGCGGGTAGGGGGCGGGCAAAGGATCGCGCCGGTACCCCCGTTCGGGGGTGGCGTGGGTCACTCGGTGTGGCGACGATTCGTTGTACCGGGTGTCCGTGCGGCTTCGAGGAGAGACCATGCCCGCAGTCGAGTTCCGTGCGGCGCGCGACTTCCTGCTCGCGCATCGCGATGACTACGCGACCGCGTACGAGAAGTTCCGCTGGCCGGTCCTGACCGGCTTCAACTGGGCGCTGAACTGGTTCGACAAGATCGCCGAGAGCAACGACTCGCCCGCGCTGTGGATCGTGGAGGAGGACGGCTCGGAGGCCAGGTACTCCTTCTCGCAGCTGTCGCGGCGGTCGAACCAGGTGGCGAACCTGCTGCGGCGGTCGGGGGTGCGGCGCGGCGACCGGATCATCCTGATGCTCGGCAACCAGGTCGAGTTGTGGGAGACGGTACTGGCCGCGATGAAGCTGGGCGCGATCCTGATCCCGAGCACGCCGCTACTGGGCACGGCGGACCTCCAGGACCGGCTGACGCGCGGCAAGGCGCGCCACGTGGTGGTCGGCTCGGGCGACACGGGCAAATTCGACGGTGTCGAGGGCGAGTACACGAAGATCGCCGTGGGCGGCGCCGTGGACGGGTGGGTGCGCTACGCCGACGCCTACGAGGAGGCGGAGTCGTTCACGCCCTACGGCCTGACGATGTCACAGGACACGCTGCTGCTGTACTTCACGTCCGGGACGACGGCGAAGCCCAAGCTCGTCGAGCACACGCACGCGACCTACCCCGCCGGGCACCTGTCGACGATGTACTGGATCGGGCTGCGGCCCGGGGACGTCCATCTGAACATCTCGTCGCCCGGGTGGGCGAAGCACGCGTGGAGCAACTTCTTCGCGCCGTGGAACGCAGAGGCGTGCGTGTTCATCTTCAACTACACGCGGTTCGACGCGGACCGGCTGCTCGACACGATCGAACGGTGCGGCATCACGAGCTTCTGCGCGCCGCCGACGGTGTGGCGGATGCTGATCCAGTCCGATCTGGGACGGCTGGCGACGCCGCCGCGGGAGGTCGTCGCGGCGGGCGAGCCGCTCAACCCCGAGGTGATCGAGCGGGTCCGGGACGCGTGGGGCCGGACGATCCGGGACGGGTTCGGGCAGACCGAGACGACCGTGCAGATCGCCAACACGCCGGGCCAGCCCGTCAAGCCGGGCTCGATGGGACGCGCCGCGCCCGGCTACAGGATCGCGCTGATCGATCCGCTGACGGGGCAGCCTGGCGAGGAGGGCGAGATCTGCCTTGAGCTGGAGGACCGTCCGCTCGGGCTGATGAAGGGCTACCACGGCGACGACGCCCGCACCGAGGAGGCGATGGCCGGCGGCTTCTACCACACCGGCGACATCGGCTCCCGGGACGAGGACGGATACATCACCTATGTCGGGCGGGCCGATGACGTGTTCAAGGCGTCCGACTACAAGATCTCGCCGTTCGAGCTGGAGAGCGTGCTGATCGAGCACGAGGCGGTCGCGGAGGCCGCCGTGGTGCCCTCGCCCGACCCGGTCAGGGCCGCCGTCCCGAAGGCGTACATCACGCTCGCGAACGGCTGGGAGCCGACCGCGGAGACCGCGAAGTCGATCTTCGCGCACAGCCGGGCGCAGCTGTCGCCGTACAAGCGGATCCGGCTGCTGGAGTTCGGCGAGCTGCCGAAGACGATCTCCGGCAAGATCCGCCGCGTCGAGCTGCGGGCCGCCGAGATCGACAAGCACCCCGGCGCGGACGACCGCCCAGCGAGTGAATTCCGCGAGGAGGACCTGCGATGACGCTCTCGTACGCATCCGGCGTCTCGGCCACCCCGCTGCTCGGCGACACCATCGGCGCGAACCTCGACAAGACGGTCGCCGCGTTCTCCGAACGGGAGGCGCTCGTCGAGAGGACGTCCGGCCGCCGCTGGACGTACGAGCAGTTCGCCGACGATGTGGAGGCCGTCGCGCTCGGCCTGCGGGGCCTCGGCGTCGTCAAGGGCGACCGGGTCGGGATCTGGGCGCCGAACTGCGCCGAGTGGATGCTCGTGCAGTACGCCACGGCCAAGCTGGGTGCGATCCTCGTCAACATCAACCCCGCGTACCGGGTCCACGAGCTGGAGTTCGTCCTCAACCAGGCGGGCATCCGGACGCTGGTGGCGGCGTCGTCGTTCAAGACGTCCGACTACGCGGCGATGATCGAGGAGGTCGGGCCGAAGTGCGCCGCGCTTCAGGACGTGGTGCTCATCGGCGCGCCAGAGTGGGACGCGCTCGTCGAATCGGGCCGGGCAGGCGACCCGTCCGTCCTCACGGAGATCGGGTGGACGCTCAGCACCGACGACCCGATCAACATCCAGTACACGTCCGGGACGACGGGCTTCCCCAAGGGCGCGACGCTGTCGCACCACAACATCCTGAACAACGGCTACTTCGTCGGCGAGCTGTGCGGCTACGACGAAGAGGACCGCATCTGCGTCCCGGTGCCCTTCTACCACTGCTTCGGGATGGTGATGGGCAACCTCGCGTCGACCAGCCATGGCGCGTGCGTCGTGATCCCGGCGCCGACGTTCGACCCGAAGGCGACGCTGGAGGCGGTAGCGGCCGAGCGCTGCACGTCGCTGTACGGGGTGCCGACGATGTTCATCGCCGCCCTCGCCGAGCCGTCGCTGGACGGGCTGGACCTGTCCGCCCTCCGCACCGGGATCATGGCCGGGTCGCCGTGCCCGGTCGAGGTGATGAAGCAGGTCATCGAGCGGCTCGGGATGAGCGAGGTCGCGATCTGCTACGGCATGACGGAGACGTCGCCGGTGTCGACGCAGACCCGCGCGGGCGACTCCCTCGACCGGCGCGTGTCGACGGTCGGGACCGTCCTCCCCCACCTGGAGATCAAGGTCGTCGACCCGGCCAGCGGCGTCACCGTCCCGCGCGGCGAGCCCGGCGAGTTCTGCACACGCGGCTACTCGGTGATGCTCGGCTACTGGGAGGAGCCGGACAAGACGGCCGAGGCCGTCGACGCGGCCCGCTGGATGCACACCGGCGACCTCGCGGTCATGGACGACGACGGCTACGTCAACATCACCGGCCGCATCAAGGACATGGTCATCCGGGGCGGCGAGAACATCTACCCGCGCGAGATCGAGGAGTTCCTCTACACCCATCCCGACATCGTGGACGCGCAGGTCATCGGCGTCCCGGACGAGAAGTACGGCGAGGAGCTGATGGCGTGGGTGCGGCTGCGCGAGGGTGTGCCGGACCTGACCGCCGGGCAGCTGCGGTCGTTCTGCGAGGGCAAGCTGGCCCACTTCAAGATCCCGCGCTACGTGCACGTCGTGGACGAGTTCCCGATGACGGTCACCGGGAAGGTCCGCAAGGTGCAGATGCGCACCGAGGCCGTCGACATCCTGGGCCTGGACGACCCGACCGATCACACCTGAGCGAAACGAAGCGCATCCGGGTGGTCGCCGCCCACACCGAACCCGGCTGACTTTTGGGGTGGGCGGCTCTTTCGTGACGGGTCTCGGGCGGGGCATCCTCTGAGGATGGGTGCGCCTACGCCGGGGGGCCTCAAGGGTCGTCCCCCCAGAATGTCGCGTGATGACGCGGGTGCCGTCCGGTCGGCGGTGCTGACGTTGCAGCGCACGACCGGTCTGCCCATGGTCTTCGGCGGTGCCGTGTCCGGCGGCGGGCAGGACCGCCTGCGCATCACCGAACTGGTCGGCAACACCACCGACTCGCTGAACGGCCTGGTCGTCCACCACGGCAACGGGCTCGGCGGCAAGGCGATGGCCATGGGACGCCCCCTGTGGGTGAGCAACTATCCGTGCTCGGCGTCGATCAGCCACGACTACGACAAGCCCGTCGGCCGCGAGGGTCTGCTGTCGATCGTCGCGGTCCCGATCGTCGTCCGCCGGCGGGTCCGCGGCGTGCTCTACGGGGCGCTGCGGGAACCGCTGTCGCTCGCCGACCGGGTGGTGGGCTCCGCCGTCCAGGCGGCCCGCGACCTCGAACAGGACCTCGCCGTCCAGGACAGGGCGGACGAGGCGCTCGCCCGCACGCCGCCGGGCACGTCGACGGCCCGGTGGGAGGAGGTCAGGGCCGTGCACGCCGAGCTGCGCGCTCTGGCGGAGGAGGTCCGCGACCTGCCGACCCGCGACCGGCTCCGCGCGGCGTCGCTGCGCCTGGCCGCCGCCGGGCTGGACGATCCGGACGAGTCCCCGCGGCCCGTGCTGACGCCGCGTGAGCTGGACGTCCTGTCGTACGTCGCGATCGGCTGCACCAACGCGGAGGCCGCCGAACGTCTCGGCCTGCTGCCCGAGACGGTGAAGAGCTATCTGCGTTCGGCGATGCGCAAGCTCGACAGCCACACCCGCCTGGAAGCCGTCACCACCGCCCGCCGCGCCGGCCTTCTCCCCTAGACACCAGCGGTCCCCGACGGCCGCGGTCTTCTTGACGGGGCAGGCTCCACCGACCGGAGGGAACCGCGGGGCCGCGCGGTCTTCCGGTGGATCTGGCCCGGCGACGGGGTCAGCGTCGCGGGTGGCGGACGTCGTCCAGGACAGATCGGCCCCCGTGGCGCACTGCCTGGACGGAACGGTCACCACTCGCCGGCTGCGCCGGGCCGTGATCGCACGGCCGTCCCGCCTCGTTCCCGGGCAGGGACGTCCGGCCCCCGAATTGCACTGGAACCGTAACACCTCGGCGAACAAGGTTGTTCATGGTTAATCGATTTCGTCATGCGCCACGAGCCCGTTGATACCTTGTGGGGGTGGACTCCGACGGCTTCACCTCGCTGCCGCGCGGGCGCCATCACCTCACCCGCGAACAGGTCGCGGCCTCCCAGCGGGACCGTCTGCTCCAGGGCATGACGCAGGCGGTCGGGGAGAAGGGATACGCCCGCACCTCCGTCGCCGACGTGCTGAAGCGGGCGCACGTGTCCCGCGAGACGTTCTACGAGCATTTCACCGACAAGCAGGCGTGTTTCCTCGCGGCCTACGAGGCCGCGGCGGAACGCATCATGGGCGTCGTCAACGACGCGCTCGCGGCCCGCGACCAGCCGCTGATGCAGCGGCTGGAACGTGCCCTGCGCGCCTACCTGCGGGAACTCGCAGGCGACGCGGGCGCGGCCCGCACGTTCCTGCTGGAGATCTACGCGGTCGGGCCCGCCGCGACGACGCTGCGCTACACGGTGCAGCGCGGCTTCATCGAGATCATCGACGGGCTGCTGGAGGAGGACGAGCGGTTCCGCTCGCTGCCCGACCCGCAGTTCGCGTGCCGGATGCTCGTCGGCGGGGTGGCGTCGCTGGTGACCGGGAAGGTCGCGATGGGCCAGCACGCCGCGCTCCCCAAGCTGTGCGCGCCGATCCTGGCGCACTTCAAATCGCTCCTCGACCAGTGAGTCAGAACCACGTCCTGACGTAGTCGACGACGGCGGGGTGTTCGGCGCCGGCGTCGTCGACGACCGGGATCATCGTCCACTTGTCGAGCGCCGTGCAGGGGTGCGACGGGCCGAGCCTGACGACGTCGCCGACCTCGGCGGAGCCGCCCACGAGGTAGGCGTGCTGGTCGTTGAGCGCGGTGATCCGCGCGCCGTGCACGGGCTCCGCGCCTCTGCCGCGGACGAGCTGCGGCTCGGGCAGTCCCGCGTCGAACGACAGGTCGCGCCTGCCCGCGTCCAGGATCGCGAGGCCGGGTTCGGGACGGGACAGGACCCGCGCCCACCCGTGCATCGCCGAACGCAGCCGCGACCCGGCGCCGCCCGCGCCGCGCGCGAACGGCGAGATGCCCCGGTAGAAGCCGTCGTCGTGGACGATGTACGCGCCCGACCGCAGCACGACCCGCCCTTCGAGGCCGCCGAGGACCTCCGCGACCTGGTCGAAGAACGCGCTGCCGCCCGCCGACACGACCGGCTCGTCCGTCTCGTACTCCAGGCCCCCGTACAGGTTCGCGAGCCGGCGCAGGTAGGCGTCGATCGTGCCGCGTCCCTCCTCGGACGCGTCGTGGGCGAGGGCGCCCTCGTAGCCGACGACCCCGGCGAGCCGGAGCGTGCGCGCGTCCCTGACGGCGCCGGCGACCGCGCGGGCGTCGCCGTCGTCGCGCACGCCCATGCGCCCGCCCGGCCCGCCGAGTTCGACGCAGACGTCGACCTGCCGCTGCGCGCGGGCGAGGCGCAGCGCCTCGTCCATCAGCTCCACCGCGCGGACCGAGTCGACCCAGCACTGGAACTCGAACTCGGGGTTCAACTCCAGCTCGGCCGCCAGCCAGGCGAGACCGGCGGGGTCGAGGAGTGTGTTGGCGAGCAGGACGCGGCGGACGCCGAACGCGCGGGCGACGCGGAGCTGCGGAAGGTTCGCGAGCGTGATGCCCCACGCCCCGGCGTCCAGCTGCGTCCGCCACAGCGCGGGGGCCATCGTCGTCTTGCCGTGCGGCGCGAGGTCCAGTCCGGCCGCGTCCGCCCATTCCGCCATCGTCCGGACGTTGTGGTCGAGGGCGCCGGCGTCCAGGGTCAGCAGCGGCGTCCCGAAGTCGTCCAGCGGCAGCCGCGCCCGGCGGGCCTCGCCGACCGTCAGCCCGTGCGCGGACGCCGGGATCGCCTTGAACCGCCAGTCGAGCCGCTCGCCGGCGAGCGCGTCCACGGCCTTGCCGTCGATTCCCACTTACGACCTCCCGTTCGAGACTGCGCCGTGCAGGCGGCCCGTCGCCACCAGTTCCAGTGTGACGAGGACCGCGATCGACTCGATGGCCAGCAGCCCGATGAGGACGAGGAGCTGGATCGCGCCCGCCTCGACCGGGTCGGCGCCGCCGAGCAGCACCCCGACGAACGCGCCCGGCAGCGTCACCAGCCCGACCGTGCGGGTCTGGTCGAGGGCGGGGTACAGCGCGAGCGCGGCGGCCGGGCGGCACACCTCCAGCGCCGCGTCCCTGGGCATGAGGCCGAGCGCGAGCCCGCCCTCGTACTCGCCGCGCCGCGTGGTCAGCTCGTCCAGCGCCCGGCGGCCGGTGAGCCCCGTCGCCGTCATCGCGCCGCCGATGAAGATCCCCGCGATCGGCAGCACCGCCACCGGACGCGACGGCACCAGCGTCGAGGCCAGCAGCAGCCCGAGGACCGGCGCGACCCCGGCGGCGATCGGCAGGACCGTCCACCGCCCCGACCGGACGGCCGAGCCGGTGATGCGCTTGCCCGCGGTCGCCGCGGCGACCACGACCATGCCCGCGATGAACACGGCCGTCCATCCGGCGCTGCGCAGCACCGCCGCGATGAGCAGCGAAACGACCGTGAGCTGCACGGCGGCCCGCGCCGAGACGACGAGCATGTCGCGGCCGAGACGGAGATCACCCAAGTGGACCAGCAGCGCGGCCGAGACCGCGAGCGCGACGAGGACCAGCGCCAACACCGGCCCGATCTCGGGCGCCGCGCTCACACGTCCGCCGATTGCACCGATTGTGATCCCATAGCGCTCTCCTACCCGCTTAAAACACCGATAGCGTGGGGCTTGTGGAGGTTGATGTGGCAGGTGGGACATCCCGCCGCAAGGCTCTCTGGCTGCTGGGTGCGTTCACCGGCCTCACCGCCCTCGGGGCGGACACCGCCCGTCCGCAGGACGGCTCCGCCGCGGCATCGGCGCAGGCCACTCCCCGTGCACGGCCGGTCATCCATCCGACGCCGACGCCTTCCCCGACACCGACTCCCCGTGCCGCCGCGTGGACGCCGGCGAAGCTGACCGCGGTGGAGACGCCCGTCCGGGAGCTGTCGCAGCTGTCCCCTCCGCCGCCGCCGAAGTCGATCGCGCTGACCCTCGACGACGGCCCGCATCCGGAGTGGACGCCGCAGATCCTCGACCTGCTCGCCGAGGAGAAGGTCCACGCGACGTTCTTCATCGTCGGCGAGCAGGTGAAGGAGTACCCGAAGCTCACCCGCCGCATCGCCGACGCCGGGCACCAGATCTGCAACCACACCGAGACGCACCCGATGTCCATCGCGAGGATGTCGAAGAAGAAGGTCCGCAAGGAGATCGTCGACGCGCACGACCGGATCGCCGACGCCGCCGGCGTCGTCCCGCAGTTCTTCCGGTCGCCGGGCGGCGCCTGGTCCAAGACCATCCTCGACCTGGCGGCCGAGAACGACATGCTGCCGATCGACTGGGCCGTCGACCCGCGCGACTGGGCGCGGCCGGGCGTCGGCCGCATCCGCAAGGCCCTGCTCAAGGGCAAGGACGGCAACATCCTGCTGTGCCACGACGGCGGCGGCGACCGCTCCCAGACCCTCAAGGCCCTGGAAGACGTCATCCCGAAGCTGAAAGAACGCGGCCTGACCTTCGTCACCCTCTGACCACCACGAGCTCACCGGCGTCGGGGGCGGCGGCGGGCTCGGCGTGGGAGATGCGGGGGAGCCAGTCCAGCCAGCGGGGCAGGTACCAGTTCGAGCTGCCCAGCAGGGACATGACGGCCGGCAGCAGGACCACGCGGACGATCGTCGCGTCGATCAGCACCGCCGCCGCGAGGCCGACGCCCAGCTGCTTGAAGTCCTGCATGGACAGCGTTCCGAAGATGCCGAACGTGGCGATCATGATGACGGCGGCGCTGGTGACGACCCCGGCTGTGGCGCGGACGCCCTCGCTCACGGCGCGGGTGGTGTCCAGGCCCCGGTCGTGGGCTTCGCGGATCCGGGAGACGACGAACACGTGGTAGTCCATCGACAGCCCGAACAGGACGACGAAGACGAACAGCGGGATCCATGACTCCAGTGCCCCGGCGCCCGTCGTCCCGACCAGGGAGTCGCCCCAGCCGTGCTGGAACACCGCGACCATCACGCCGTAGGTGGCGCCGACCGAGAGGAGGTTGAGGACGATGGCGCTGACCGCGATGAGGAGGGAGCGGAAGAAGACCAGCATCAGCAGGAACGTGATGCCCATGACGAACAGGAAGACCGGCACGATTCCTGCCTTGAGCTGGGCGTTGTAGTCGGTCGACCAGGCGAGCTGCCCGGTGACGGGGGCCTCGGCGACCTTCCCGACCGTCTGCGGGACGATCCGCTCCCGCAGGGTCTCCAGTGCGTGCTTGGAGGTCGCGTCCGCCCCCGTCCCGGCGAGCGGCACCTCGATCTCGGCGACGTTCGCCCGTTCGTGGACGGTGACCTCGATGGGCTCGTTCATCTCGCCGGACGCGACGGCCCGGCGCTTCAGGTCGCCGATCGCCGACGCGACCTCCGGGGCGTCGATGTCGGCGGCCTTCACCACGACGACCGCGGGGTCGGGGTTGCCGGGGAACGCCGTGTTCAGCCGCGTGTAGGTCTGCGCGATCTCCTCGCCGGGCGGGACCTGCTGGTCGATGCGGAGCCGTTCGGTCTTCATGCCGAGCGCGGGCGCCGCCAGGGCCAGAAGCAGGCCCGCCGAGAGCACCGCCGCGATGCCCGGACGCGCGAGAACGGGCTTCAGCAGCGTCCCCACCACGCCGTCGCGGCCCTCGCGGCGCCGCGGCAGGCGGATGCGCCCGAGGTCGACCTTGTCGCCGAGCAGGGACAGCAGCGCGGGCAGGACGGTCACCGACCCGAGCATCGCGATGAACACCACGAGGATCGTCGCGATCGCGAAGCCCTTGAACAGCAGCAGCCCGGACAGGAACATCCCGGACATCGCGACCATCACGGTGAGGCCGGAGACGAGCACCGAACGCCCAGACGTGGCCGCGGCGATCGCCAGGGCCGTCTCCCGGTCCCGGCCCCTGCGGCGCTCCTCTCGCTCCCGCTGCAGGTAGAACAGGCAGTAGTCGACGCCGACCGCGAGGCCCATCAGCAGCATCACCGAGTTCGTCGTCTGGTCGACGTGCACCGCGTGGCTGGTGACGGCGAGGAGCCCGCCGGCGGCGAGGAACGCGGTGAACGCCAGCATCACGGGCAGGACGGCGGCGAGGAACGCGCCGAAGGCGACGAGCAGGATGCCGAGCGCGAGCGGCACCGCCGTCATCTCGGCGCGCTTGAAGTCCGCGCCGAGCGCCTCGTCGAACCACGCGTCGGCGGTGGCGCCGCCGAACTGCCCGATCTCGACGGACGGGTTGTCGCGCTGCGCCCGCACGACCGCGTCCCGGATCGCCGGCAGCGGGTCGGGCGCCCCGTCCGCCACCTCCTTCACCGTGAACTGGACGATCACGTGGTGCCGGTCCTCGGACACGACGTCCGGCCGCAGATCGGTGATCTTCCCGGTGGCCCGGACGTTCGCCCGCACGGCGGCCGCGGCCCGGTTCATCTCGGGCGACCCCGCCGCGTGCGTCCCGCCGGAGATCAGCACCGTCTCCTGGTCGGGGTCGGCGACGCCGGCCGCGGAGATGATCTGCGCGGCCCGCGCCGACTGCCCGACGCCCTGCTCGTGGTCCTCCATCGTGATCTGGCCCGCGGCCCCGCCGAGCACCGAGGCCAGGACGACGAACGCGAGCCAGCCGAGAATGGCCGTCAGTCGGTGCCGCGCGCTCCATCCTCCGAGCGCGGCGGCGAGATTCCGTTTCATGGGGGTCCCCCGGTGTCGTCGAATGCGAGCTGACACCCATGGACGGTATGGAGGACGCCTCCGCCGCGACATGGCTCTAAACGGCGTCCCGACGGTGCACTCAAGTACACCCCACCTTCGGGTTGCGGGCACACTGTGCTGAAGGGCGCCTGCCAGAAGACTGGAGTCCAGACGGCATGTGACCTGCGGAGGACCCCGGTGAACGGTGAATTGGTGAACGAGACGCGACTGCAGCGGCACGTGAGGTCCCCGGGGCGGGGGCTGGCGTTCATGCTGCTGGGCATCCCGGCGACGCTGGCGGGCCTGTGGTTCATCACGGTCATCTCGATGATCACGAGCTTCATCGGGGTGCTGCTGTTCCCGTCCGCGACGATGCTCATGCGCACGCAGCTGGACGCGTACCGCACCCGGATCAACAAGTGGACGAACGTCAAGATCGAGCGGCCCTACCTGCCCGAACCCCCCGAGGAGCCCGGCCTCAACGGCATCGTCAAGCGGTTCGTGCGGCTGCTCACCGACCCCGCGACGTGGCGTGACTACCTGTGGGTGGTCGCCGACCCGGTGGTGGTGATCTTCACTGCCGCGCTGCCCGGCCTGCTGATCCTGTACGGGCTGTGGGGGTACGCGCTGGCGACGTTCGCCGGCGGGATGATCGGCCACTACGGCGGCAGCGACTGGTACACGTGGATCCACATCGACGGCGGCTACGACCGCGACCCCGAGCGGATCGCGTCCACCGTCGTCGTCGCCACCGTCTGCATCGCCGCCGGGTTCGCGATCGCGCCGAAGATGATGGCCGTGTACGGGCGCTGGGGCAAGGTGATCCTCGGGCCGACCAGGAAGTCGGAGCTGGCGCTGCGCGTCCGGCACCTCACCGAGACCCGCTCGGAGGCCGTGGACGCGTCCGCCGCCGAACTGCGCCGCATCGAGCGCGACCTGCACGACGGCGCGCAGGCGCGGCTCGTCGCGATGGGGATGACCCTCGGAGCGATCGAGCACCTGCTCGACAAGGACCCCGAGAAGGCCCGGTTCCTGCTGGCCGAGACCCGCGCGTCGTCGGCGAAGGCGCTGCACGAGCTGCGCGACCTCGTCCGCGGCATCCACCCGCCGGTGCTCGCCGACCGCGGCATCGGCGACGCCGTCAAGGCCCTCGCGCTCGACCACCCGCTGAAGACCGAGGTCACCGCGGACCTGCCCGCGCGTCCCGAGCCGCCGGTCGAGTCCGCCGCCTACTTCGCCGTCTCGGAGATCCTCACCAACGCCGCCAAGCACTCCGGCGCGTCCCGCGTGTGGGTCGACCTGCGGTACGAGAACGGGATGCTGCGGATCACCGTCACCGACGACGGCCGCGGCGGCGCCACGATGGAGGGCGGCACGGGCCTGCGCGGGATCGAGCGCAGGATCGGTACATTCGACGGCGTCCTCGCCCTCAGCTCACCGGTGGGCGGCCCGACGATCGTGACCATGGAGCTGCCGTGCGCGTTGTCATCGCCGAAGACCTCGCCCTCCTGAGGGAGGGACTGGTCAGCCTGCTGGAGACGCACGACTTCGAGATCGCGGCCGCCGTCGACAACGGCCCCTCGCTCCTGAAGGCACTGCTCGACCACCGCCCGGACGTGGCGGTGGTCGACGTGCGTCTGCCGCCGTCGTTCACCGACGAGGGCCTGCAGGCGGCGCTGGAGGCGCGCCGGCAGGTCCCCGGCATGCCCGTCCTGGTGCTGTCGCAGTACGTCGAGCAGCTCTACGCGCGCGAACTGCTCGCCGACGGCAGCGGCGCCATCGGCTACCTGCTGAAGGACCGGGTGTTCGACGCGGCGCAGTTCGTGGACGCGGTCCGCCGCGTCGCCGCCGGCGGCACCGCGATGGACCCCGAGGTCATCTCCCGGCTCGTCGCCACCAGCACCCGCGACACGCCGCTGGGCCGCCTCACCCCGCGCGAGACCGAGGTGCTGGAGCTGATGGCGCAGGGACGCTCCAACGCCGCGATCGCGGAGCGGCTCGTCGTCACCGAACGGGCCGTGACCAAGCACACGGCGAACATCTTCGCCAAGCTCGACCTGCCCGTCACCGGCGACGACAACCGCCGCGTGCTGGCCGTTCTCGCCTACCTCAACCGCTGAGCGGGCCGCCCGCGGCTTCCCTCTGCGCCATATCGGCCTATCCGGGCCCGCGCCGGGTGAAATATGTTGCTCGGCGAGATGGCCCCGGGAGGGCGCGATGACGGTGATTCTGGTCCTGCTCTGCTTGGCGATCGCCGGGCGCGAGCTGTATTCGGCGTTCGAACGCAAACGCACTCCCGGCGCTCCCGAGATCGCCGACATCCGCACCCAGCTCCGCGCGCTGAAGGGCACGCGGGACGAGCTGGAGGGTTTCCGCGCGTCCCAGCGGGAGCGGCTGGACCGGCTGACGCGGGAGCAGGACCGCGACCGCGAGGCGCTCGGCGAGGCCGACGCCCGCATCCGGTCGCTGATCGCGCAGATCAACGACCGGATGGTGCCGGACGTCAACGACCGGCTGAACCGGCAGCGGGAGGCCGCCGACCTGCAGCGCGCGGCCGTGGAGCGGCTGGCCGCCGAGGTCGCCGGGCTCCGCGCGCACCTGGTCGGGCGGCTCGACCAGGCCGTCGCCGCGTCCCTCGGCGCCGCCCCCGCCGACATGGTGGCCGGGGCCGTCGTCGCCCGGCCGTCCGCGGTGCGGCCCTCCCTGACCGGCCCGTACGAGCGGTTCGCCGAACGCCACGGGCTGCGCGTCGAGCTGACCGAGGCGTCCACCACGAGTGACCGCTACTACCTGTCGGGGCACAGCCCCCGCGGCCTGGAACGCGAGTTCACCGACCTGGTGCAGGAGCTGAGCGGGAACTGCGCGGACTCCGTCGAGAAGGCCCGGCCGCTGCTGGACGCGCTCCGCGACACCGACCGGGGCGGGATCCAGCTCGGGCCGCTCGTCATCGTCCGGACACCGGAGTCGCTGGTGTGCGGGGTCCTCCCCCTCGCCGAACTGCTCCGCCCCGAAAGCGCCGCGCTGCTGGACGACCCGGAGACCGCGGCCCGCCGCCTGCACCGGCTCCCCCCGGGCCGCTTCTGCGACGTGACCGCGCTCAGCGGGTCGGGGCCGTCCAGGTGAAGCCGGGCGGGCGGCGCTCCAGGAACGCGGCGATGCCCTCCTCGACCTCGCCGACGGCGGCCATCTCCTCCAGCCACCACCGCGTCCTCTCCGCGACCGGGCCGGCGGCGACGATGGCGTCCACGATGTCCTTGGTCGCCCGCTGGGTGAGCAGCGACCGGGACGCGAGGGTCTCGGTGAACTCCGCGACCCGCCCGCGCAGGCCGTCCGCCGGGACGACCTCGTCCAGCAGCCCGATCCGCAGCGCGTGCCCGGCTCCGACCAGGTCCGCCGAGTACAGCAGGTACTTCGCGGCGGACGGGCCGACCAGGCGGACGAGCCGGGTCGTCGCCGCGGCCGGGTAGACGAGGCCGAGCTTCGCCGGGGTGATCCCGAATTGGGAGCCCTCCGCCGCGAACCGCAGGTCACAGGCCGCGGCGAGCTGGCAGCCGCCGCCGACGCAGTACCCCTCGATCGCCGCGAGCGTCGGCTTGCGGAACGCCGCGAGGGCCCGCTCGGCGACCGTCGACAGGTGCGAGTCGTCGTCGCGGTGGATGTCGGCCAGCTCGCCGATGTCGGCGCCCGCGCAGAAGTTTCCGCCCGCCCCGGTCAGCACCACGACCCGGACGGCGGAGTTCACGGCGAGATCGTCCAGGATCCCGGGAAGCGCCCGCCACATGTCCGCCGACATGGCGTTGCGCTTGGCCGGCCGGTCGATCGTGATCGTCGCCACGCCCTCGGCGACCTCTGTGTGCAGCCCGGCGGCCATCGTCCCCCCTATGCTTCGACGCGGCTCATCGTACGAAGCTCAGTTCGCCGGGACCACAGGGGGACCACCCGCATGAAAATGGTCACCGACCTCCGGGAATGCGAAACCGTCCCGGAGTGCTGTACTGTCGAGACAACGTCTTCGAGTTGCCGCGATTCGCGGCGAGGGCGCTTCTTCCCCGCCCGGGCCATCTGAGAGCTCGGTGATCTCCGGTTCGGTACGCGCGCAGACCGGCGTTTCGGACCGCCGCACAAGGGAGTCGACGTCAGCCCGGTGAACGGAGCTGCATCTCTCACATTTCTCTCGCGTACGCGCCGCGGGTTCCGCCGCCGTACTCGGGATTCGACCCCGGGCCGCGCGGAGTGTTCCGCACCGGCCTGAGAAGGGACCCACATGTCCACTTCCACCCTCACCACCGAACGGCCCGCCGCAGAGCGCCGCGCCGATCACAAGTCGCAGGCGCACGGTGTGCCCGCCCAAGGGGCCCGCAAGAGCGGGCGCCAGGGACGGCGCCCCGCCGACGACGCGCCCGTCGTCCCGTTCCACGGCATCCTCGCCGTCCAGGACAAGCACGCGTTCGTCCGCACCTCCGGCTACCACCCCGGGCAGGACGACGTGCACGTCTCCCTCGCCCAGGTCAAGGCCGACAACCTGCGTCCCGGCGACGCCGTCACCGGCACCGCGCGGCCGCCGAAGTCGGGCCGCGACAAGTTCGCCTCCCTCGCCGCCGTCGAGACCGTCAACGGGGTGTCGCCCGCCGAGGCGGCGCATCGTCCCGAGTTCGGCAAGCTGACGCCGCTGTTCCCCGACGAGCGGCTGCGGCTGGACACCGGGCCGCTCGCGACCCGCGTCATCGACCTGATCGCCCCGATCGGCAAGGGGCAGCGCGGCCTCATCGTGTCGCCGCCGAAGGTCGGCAAGACGATGGTCATCCAGGCCCTCGCCAACGCGATCGCGCAGAACAACCCCGAGGTCCACCTCATGGTCGTGCTCGTCGACGAGCGGCCCGAGGAGGTGACCGACCTGGAGCGGTCGGTGCGCGGCGAGGTGATCCACTCGACGTTCGACCGTCCGGCGCAGGACCACACGGCGCTCGCCGAACTGGCCGTCGAGCGGGCCAAGCGCCTCGTCGAGCAGGGCCACGACGTGGTCATGCTGCTCGACTCGATCACCCGGCTCGGCCGCGCCTACAACCTGGCGGCCCCCTCCAGCAGCCGCATCCTGGCCGGTGGTGTCGCGACGACCGCGATCTACCCGCCGAAGAAGTTCTTCGGCGCCGCCCGCAACATCGAGAACGGCGGCTCGCTGACCATCCTCGCCACCGCCCTCGTGGAGACCGGGTCCCGCATGGACGACGTGTTCTTCGAGGAGTACAAGGGCACCGGCAACATGGAGCTGAAGCTCGACCGGAGCCTCGCCGACCGCCGCATCTTCCCCGCCGTCGACATCGAGGCGTCCGGCACGCGCCGCGACGAGCTGCTCATGTCCCCCGAGGAGCTCGCGCTCTCCTGGCGGCTGCGCCGCGCCCTCCAGGGGCTCGACCGGCAGCAGGCCGTCGAGCAGCTCCTGGAGAAGATGAAGGGCACCTCGTCCAACGCCGAGTTCCTCCTGCGCCTCCAGCAGACGACCTGACCGGCCCCGAGCCGTTCGCCGTACCCCCCGGCTCGTCTCAGCCCTGCTCCGGACGGAACGAATCCAGGATCTTGTCGTAGAGGCGCTGACCCGGCGTCCACCGCCGGTCGGGCGCGTGGAAGCAGAACTCGTACCCCGCCGCCCGGCTGCACAGCACGTGCCTGACGCCGTTCTCGTACGCTCCGCCGGCCACGCCCCTCCAGATGAACTCCCATTCCGCCGCGCCGGCGATGACCTCGGGGACGGCCTGGAGCCGCAGCCGCCGATATCCGGGGTAGCGGTGCTCCGCCACCGCCGCCTGTTCCGCGGCGCGGAGCCCGGCCAGAGGGTCGCCCGGCGCCGGGGAGATGCGCAGCCCCCGCCCCGTGCGGACGTCCTTCCAGCGCACCAGGGACCCGTGCCGCTCGGCCCGCCACCCCGCCGGGACGCGCACCGAGTAGCCGCCGGCCTCCCGGTACTTCGTCGTCTTGGCCGTCACGCCCGCCGCCGGACGCAGCGCGACCGAGTCGCTCGTGCCGATCGCCGTCCACCGGGCCGCCCAGGTGCCGGTTCCGGCCGCGAGCACGGCGAGGACCGTCACGCCTGCGAGGGCGCCGGGCCGCACCCGGCGTCCCGCCATCCGCGCCGGGACGCGCGGCCTCCACAGCACCCGCCGCTCCCCTGCGGCGCGCCGCACCGAATGGCGCGGGGTCCACGCGTCGCGGTGCCGCCACCAGCCGCGGACGCGCCGCGAACCGCACGGCGCCGGGCTGCCCTGCGGGTCTCTGCCGCCCTGCGGGTTGTTGATGCCCTGCGGGTTTCTGCCGTCCTGCGGGTCGCCGGACGGTTTCGCGCCGCGCAGCGTCCACGGGACGCGCGGCCCCCGGAACACGCGCACCCGGGACCTGGCCGCGTCCCGCGACACCCACGCGCCGCGCGTCGCCGCCCACGGCGCGCGGCGGCGCAGAATCAGCCGCCGCCTGGACAAGCCGCGCTCCCCGTTCGGAACACGACTCAGCGTCGCCACTGTGGCGCCCGGCTCGGGGACGGTCCCGACGACGTCCTGCAGTAGCTCGGCCGTCGCCTCCGCCGTCAGGCGGTCTTCAGGCCGTTGCCGCAGCAGTCCTTCGATGACGGGGGTCAGCGGCCCGGCCCGTACAGGACGCGCATAGTCGCCCAGCAGGACCGCCATCATGGACGCCAGCGCGTGGCAACGCAGGAACGGCGAGAAACCCTCGACCGCCATGTACAGCGTCGCGCCCAGCGACCACAGGTCGGACGCCTCCAAGCCGGGCAGTCCGTTGACACGCTCTGGCGACAGGTAGGCGGGAGAGCCCTCGATCCCCGCCGGCATTGTGTCGACGGTCTCGTGGTCGTTGACCATGTGGACGGCCAGGCCGAAGTCGGTGAGGAGAATCCTTCCGTCGTCGCAGACCAGGACGTTGCTGGGTTTGACGTCTCGATGCAGGATTCCCGCGGCGTGCGACGCGCGGAGCACCGACAGGACCGCCGCGCCGATCTCCGCCGTCCGGCGCACGCCGAGGGGGCCGTCCTCGGCGACGAGACGGTTCAGGGAGTACGACTCAAGGAACTCCATGACGATCCAGGGGCGGCCGTTCTCCATGATGAGGTCGTGAACGGCGACCACGCCCGGATGTTTCAGCGCGGCGGTGGCACGCGCCTCGGAAAGCAGACGCCGGCACATCACCCGCCGTTCGCCTTCGGTGATGCGCCCGGGGAGATGGACCTCCTTCACCGCGACGTCGCGGTCCAGCATCTCGTCGTACGCCCG
Source organism: Spirillospora sp. NPDC048819 (assembly GCF_040650055.1). Taxonomy (NCBI): domain Bacteria; kingdom Bacillati; phylum Actinomycetota; class Actinomycetes; order Streptosporangiales; family Thermomonosporaceae; genus Spirillospora; species Spirillospora sp. NPDC048819. Next base: position 146,190 of record NZ_JBEZGN010000010.1, read on the forward strand.
CCAGACGGTGCCCATGCCGCCCCTGCCGACCACAGAGAGCAGACGATACCGTCGCGCGAGCGGTATCAGCCGATCCCCATTCATGCCGGAGTTATTCGCCCGGACGCGCCCAAGCCATGCTCCCTCGGCATCAATCATTTCTTGACCGGTGCCCGCCGGGGAAAAAGTGGCCGGACGTGGTATAACCCCGCCGTATAACCTCCGCCGTTTAGCCGAGGACGCTCCGGGCCCATTTGTAGTCGGATTTGCCGACGGCCGTGCGCTGCACCTCGTCCACCACCGTGATCTGGCGCGGCAGCTTGTAGCCGGCGAGGCGCCCGCGGCAGTACCCGGTCAGTTCCTCGAGCGTGACCGTCGCGCCGGGCCGGGGCGCGATCACGGCGGCGACGCGCTCGCCGAACCGCTCGTCCGGGAGCCCGACGACGACCGCGTCGTCCACGTCCGGGTGGTCCTTCAGCGCGACCTCGACCTCCTCCGGGTACACCTTCTCCCCACCCGTGTTGATCATGAGTGAGCCGCGGCCGAGGAGCACGATCGTCCCGTCCTCCTCCAGGGAGGCGAAGTCGCCGGGGATCGACCAGCGGGTGCCGTCCGCGTCGGTGAAGAACGTCGACGCCGTCTTCTCCGGGTCGTTGTAGTAGCCGAGCGGGATGTGGCCGCTGCGGGCCAGCCTGCCGATCTCACCGGGCGCGACCGGGTTCAGGTCGTCGTCCAGGACGGTGATGCCCGGCTTCATCATGAACCGGGCCGTCCCCTCCTTGCCGCCGACGGACGGGCCGCACGCACCCGTCTCCGACGCGCCGTAGTTGTCGAGGAACATGATGTTCGGGAGCTGCTCGGCCAGTGCCTGCTTCGCCCCCTCGGTCAGCGGGGCGCCGCCGGACGCGACCGCCATCAGCGAGGACGTGTCGTAATCGCCGGCCGCCAGCGCCTTCGCGACCGGCCGCGCCATTACGTCGCCGACCAGCATCAGCACATTCGCCTGCTCTTCGGTGAGCAGCCGGAGCGCCTTGTCGGCGTCGAATGCGTGGTCGGTGTAAAGGACGACTTTGGCGCCGCTGAACAAACCCATGAACGCGACCCACTGACCGGCGCCGTGCATGACGGGCGCGCAGTCGAGGACGGCCATCGCGGGCTGTTCGGCGTTGGCGGCGAGTTCCTCCGGGCTGGAGATCGGGTCGCCGAGAACGTTTCCGCCGCCGAGCGCGCCGAAGAAGATGTCCTCGCAGCGCCATTCGACGCCCTTCGGGTAACCCGTCGTACCACCCGTGTACATGATGTACCGGTCGTCGCTGGAGCGTTCGGGGAAGCCGTCGCCCGGGTCGGCGTCCGCGAGCGCCTTCTCGTACTCGACCGCGCCCGGGATCCCGGCCCCGTCCGCGGGCACGGAACCGTCCTCCAGCACCGCACCGTCCTCCAGCACCATGACGTGCCGGAGCTTCGGCAGATCCGCGCGGATCTCCTCCGCCTTCGCCAAGAGCGAACGCTCCCCGATGAGCGCGACCGAGTCGGAGTCGGACAGGACGTGCCGCAGTTCCGCGGCGACGTACCGGTAGTTCACCGGCACCGGCACGGCCCGGATCTTGAACGCGCCGAGCATCGCCTCGATCCACTCGGCGCGGTTGTAGGCGAGGATCGCGACATGCTCGCCCGGCCGCACGCCGGCCGCCGCGAGATGGTGGCCCACCCGGCTCGCACGCTCGCTGAGCTGCGCGTATGTGCGCCGCTCGTTCCCCGCCACCAGCGCGGGACGCTCGGGCCCGGCCGCGGCCAGGATCTCCAGCAGGTCGGCCAGGTTGTAGGTTCGCACCATGCACGTCCTCGCGTGTCGGGGTGGGGCATGTCGGGGTGGGGACTGATCCCGATCCTCCATGCGGCGGGACGGCGAACTCAATCCTTGTTGTAATCCAGTCCAATGAGATGGGTCACATCCGCGCCTCCGGGGGTGCCCTCATCCGGCCACGCCGGCAGTCCTTACACGGCTCTTATCCGGGTACCGGCATGCTTGGCCGTAACGATTCAGTATCAGACGGGGGTAGTGGTGAGCGCAGGCGCGATGGCGTGGACCCCGCCGACGTGGGAGGAGATCGTCAGCGAGCACTCGACCAGGGTGTTCCGGCTGGCGTACCGGCTGACCGGCAACCGGCACGATGCCGAAGACCTGACCCAGGACGTCTTCATCCGGGTCTTCCGCTCGCTGTCCTCCTACAGCCCCGGCACGTTCGAAGGCTGGCTGCACCGGATCACGACGAACCTCTTCCTCGACCGCGCCCGCCGCAAGCAGCGCATCCGGTTCGACTCCCTCGGCGACGACGCCGCCGAACGCCTGCAGGGCCGCGAACCGACCCCTCAGCAGGCCTACGACGACCGGCACCTGGACGCCGACATCCAGAAGGCGCTGGACGCCCTCGTTCCCGAGTACCGGGCCGCCGTCGTCCTGTGCGACATCGAGGGCCTGTCCTACGAGGAGATCGCCGCGACCCTGAACGTCAAGCTCGGCACCGTCCGCTCCCGCATCCACCGGGGCCGCGCCCAGCTCCGCGACGCGCTGGAGCACCGCCGCCCGGCAGAGGTGACGAGCGTCACTAGTGACCGGTGAGTAACTTCTGATTACCCTCGGCCCGTGGACATCGTCTTCGAGCGCCGCGGCGACGGGCCGCCCCTCGTCCTCCTGCACGGCATCGGCCACCGCCGGCAGGGCTGGTTCCCCGTCATGGACCTGCTCGCCGCCGAACGCGACGTCATCGCGGTCGACCTGCCCGGTTTCGGCGACTCCCCGCCGCTGCCGCCCGGCACCCCGTACACGCTGAACACCGTCCTGACCGTCCTGTCCAGGACGCTCGACGACCTCGGCCTGGAGAAGCCGCACATCGCGGGCAACTCCCTGGGCGGCCTGTTCGCCCTCGAAGCCGCCGACCGCGGCCTCGTCAGCTCCGCCACGGCCCTGTCCCCCGCGGGCTTCTTCAACGCCCTGGAACTGCGCTACGCGGCGTCCGTCCTGCGCGCGTCCCGCCTGGGCGCCCGCGTGCCCGACACTCTCCTCACCCGCCTGGCCCGCTCCCCACGCCGCCGCACCGCGATGTTCGGCATGGTCTACGGCCGCCCCGACCTGATGGACATCGAGGCCCTCACCGGCGACGCCCGCGCGATGCGCGACGCCCGCGGCTTCGAACCCACCCTCCGCGCCGGCCGCACCACCCGCTTCGTCGGCTCCTGCGCGGACGTCCCCGTCACCATCGCCTGGGGCACCAAGGACCGCCTCCTCCTGCGCAGCCAGGCCATCCGCGCCCAGCGCCGCCTCCCCCACGCCCGCTTCGTCTGGCTGGAGGGCTGCGGCCACGTCCCCATGTCCGACGACCCGCCCCAGGTCGCCAGGGTCCTCCTGGAGGGCAGCACCCACCCCCTCCAGGGCAGCCACCCTCAGTCCGCTGCGTCCTAGCCACGCGTGCTCGCTGAGGGCTCGTCACCGGGGCAGCTGGTAGGCCGCGATGGCCGAGCCCTTGGTGCGGTGGTGGAAGACGTAGACGCGTCCGTCGTCCCAGGCGAACGGGACCACCTGCAAGTCGTCCGGCCTCCAGTTCCCGTCGGAGCCGCGCACCTTCAGGCGGGGGACGAGGCCCAGCTCCCGGTACCGGCCACCTCGCAGGGCCGAACGCAAGAGCCGCCGCCCGGCTGCCTCCATCCCCGGGTCAGTGGAGGGGGCCTCGCCCGGGACCCGGGCGCTGGCCAGCACGACGTCGTCGCCGACCGCGACGACCGCCGCCTCGCCCGCCGGCCGCTTCCACAGCGTCCCGCCGGTCTCCAGATCGAACGCGTGGACCTCGGCGCCGTGGACCCCGGGGCCGCCTTCGAAGCCGGTGACCAGCACGCCGCCGCTGACCAGCGGTCCGCGTCCACTGACCGTTTTCCACCCGTTGGCGCTCCTGCCGGGGACGCCGCCGGCGACCTCACCCGGGATGCCGATGGTCCGGAGCGGTTCGCCGGACGCGTCATACGTCCGCAGGGAGCGTTTCCCGTCCACGGTGACCTCCAGCGTCACCGGGTCGCCGGCGATGATCCGGTGCAGCCGCGTCCCTTCCGCCGGGTCCGTGCTCCAGAGCCGCTTGCCCGACTCCGAGTCGTACAGCGTGAAGGAGGAGGCCTTCTCGCCCCGGTCGCGGCGTAGGGCGACATGGACGCCGTCATGGAACGTGTCATTGGGGCGCGCCTTGCCCTCGGGGAGGATGGCGGGAAGCACCTTGCCGCTGCGGACGGCGAGGCGCTGCGCCCCGTTCCGGTCAGGCTGGTCGGACTTGCGGCCGGTGACGGTGATGACCGCCGGGCCCGTGCTGACGTCGGACAGATTCGCCATCCCGCGATGGGACCAGAGCAGCCTGCCGTCGCCGGTGTCCACCGCTCCCACGATGTCGCAGCCGTTCCCCAAATGAGTCTTCTGAGGGGAACGGAAGACCACGCCGGCGATGCCGTCGGCGTTGGGACGATCCGACAGGCCGCAGATGCCGTCGGCACCGTCCGGCAGCCGCAACTTCCACCGCAGTGCGCCGGTCCCGGCGTCGAAGCCGCGCAGCCCGTCCTTGGACGTGTACACGGCGAACAGCCCCTCGCCGGTCCAGACCTTCTCTGCGGGGCCGTTGAACGGGACGTCCCACAGCCGCTTCAACTCGGGCGCGGCGGTCGGGCCGCCGGCGGGCGTGCGCCCGCCATCGCATGCCGCGACCAGCGCCATGAGCACCATCACGGCCACCGCCGCCGCACCCCGCCGTGCCATCCCCGCATCCCCCCGTCGCTCGACTGCCTGGGATTCTCCTACGTGCGGAACACCCCACCACAAAGGGCCGCCCCCGCAAGCCCCAGGGCGTCTCGGTAAGAGCACCGCGTCCTAGGGCTTGTGGCCGACGGCGCAGTAGGCGTCTACTTCAGGTTCGCCGATCACAGGGTCCGGGCGCCAGCGGGAGCAGGACACCACACCGGGCTCGGCCAGGACGAGGCCGTCGAAGTAGGCGGCGATCTCGTCCGGGGTCCGCAGGGTGACGGTGGGCCTGCCGCCGGACTCGTTCCACGTCCGGGCGCTGCGCTCGGACCGCTCGCCGTGAACGACGCTGGTCGGATGGTTGACGACGAGGCGGCTGCCGGACGGCATCGCCTCCATCAGCCGCCGCACGATCGCGTGGGACTTCTCGGCGCCCTCGATGTGGTGCAGGATCCCGACGAGCATCACGGCGATCGGGCTGGTGAAGTCGAGCAGCGTCCCTGCCTCCGCGAGGATCTTGTCCGGTTCGCGCAGGTCGGCGTCGATGTAGTGGCATTCGCCTTCCGGGCTGCTGGCCAGCAGGGCGCGGGCGTGCGCCAGGACGAGCGGGTCGTGGTCCACATAGACGATCCGGCAGCCGGGCGCGACCCGCTGCGCGACCTGGTGCGTGTTGTCCGCCGTGGGGAGCCCGGTGCCGATGTCGAGGAACTGGCGCATCCCCTCGGTGCCGGTCAGGTACCGGACGGCGCGTCCCAGGAACCGGCGGTCGGCCAGCGCCTGCTCCTGCATGTCGGGCTTGAGCCTGATCGCGTTCTCCGCGGCCCGGCGGTCGGCTTCGAAGTTGTCCTTACCGCCCAGCAGGTAGTTCCAGACCCGCGCCGAGTGCGGGATGTGCGGCTTGAGCGCGTCCTCGTCCGAGGGATCGTGCTTCGCAGCCGTTCCGAACTCGCCCATCGGGCGGCCCCTCTCCTTCGCCGGTGAAGGACGGGAGTCTAGATCGGTTCACCGGCGAGGGCGGGCGGCCTGACCGGATGTGGAGAGGCCCCCGGCTCACGCGAGGCCGGCTTCCCGGAAATATTCCTTGACACGAATATTCGTCGTGGAGAATACTCTTCCTCATGGAGGCACTTCTCACCGCGTTGGCCGACCCCGCTCGCTGGCGGCTCGTGGGCCTGCTGGCCGAGCGGCCCCGCTCGGTCGGCGTCCTGGCCCAGCTCGCCGGGGCGCGCCAGCCGCAGACGACCAAGCACCTGCAGGCCCTTGAGCGGGCCGGCGTCGTCGCCTCCCGGCGCGTCGGCCAGCGCCGCATCTATGAGCTCCGGCCCGGTCCCCTGCGGGATCTGGCGGCCGCGCTCGGCCGGCTCGCCGACATCGCGGACCAGGCCGGCGGCATGCGCGAGACCTTCGACCGCCACGGGCGCAGCCTCCAGGCGGAGCGGCTCGCCGCAAAGGCGCCGGGGTGGGCCGACGGCCGCTCGTTCAGCTTCCTCCGGTCGCTGAGCGGGCGCCCCGACGTGGTCTGGCACCACCTGACGGACACCGCGCTGCTGTCCCGGTGGTGGACGCCCGACACCCTCCGCGTCTCCGAGCTCGTCTTCGAGGCGCGACCGGGCGGGCGGATCCTCCACGAGTACCGCGACGCCGAGGACGCCGACGGCTCCGACGCGGTCGCCGGGCGGGCGGAGGGATTCGTCGACGACGTACGTCCCGGTGAGCACCTCGCCTACCGGCTGTCCCCGCTGCTTCCGGAGGGCGGCCCGGCTTTCACCGCCCACGTCGCCCTCGACCTCCGGCCCACCGGCACGGGCACCGATCTTGAGGTCCACTGGCGGATCACCGACAGCACCGTCGCCTCGGCGGACTTCATCGCGGGCATCGAGATCGGCTTCGGCCAATGCCTCGACAAGCTCGCGGAGGGCCTCGCCGGGGACTCGCACGACAACGAGCATGACGGCGCCGAGCACGACAACGACAGAAGGAGCATGAGATGACGGAGCAGACCACCGGCCGCAGGGTGACGGCGAACATCAATCTCACCCTCGACGGGCGATACAACGGCCCTGGCGGGGCCGCCGATCTGGGCGCGATCGTCCCGTATGCGACCACCGAGGTCGCGCGGGCCCACCTCACCCGCATCTGGGAGGGGGCGACGACGGCGCTGCTCGGCCGGGTCAACGCCGAGGGGTTTCTGGGGTTCTGGCCATCGGTCGCCGCGGACGAGAACGCCGATCCGCGTGATCGCGGATACGCGACGTGGCTGGTCAACGCGGAAAAGGTGGTCTTCTCGACCACCTTGACCGAAGCGCCGTGGGAACGCACCCGCGTGGTGAACGCCCCCGCCCCGGACGTCGTCGCCGAGCTCAAGGCCGCCGGCGGGGGCGACCTGCTCGTCAACAGCAGTGCGAGCCTCATCAGGCCGCTTCTCTCGGCGGACCTGATCGACCGGCTGTATCTCATGATCACCCCCGAGATCGCCGGGAGCGGGCAGCGGCTCTTCGACGACGGCCTGCCGGCGTCGAAGTGGACGCTGACGCACCAGGAGACCGGCAAGCTGGGCGAGATGGGCCTGGTCTACGACCGCGCCCGCTGAACCGGCGGATCGGGGCGCCCGGCCGACGCGCCCGGCCGACGAGGCAGGCCGACGAGGCAGGCCGACGAGGCAGGCCGACGAGGCAGGCCGACGAGGCAGGCCGACGAGAAGGACCCGCGCCGTGGGGGCGCGGGTCCTTCAGGCCGTGGACGGGGTCAGCCGGTCACGGGCAGGTCGCCGGTGACCGGGGTGGGCACCGGGGCGGCGCTCGGCGGGCCGGACGGGGCGGGCGCCGGGGACGCGGACGGGTCGCCGCCCGGCTTGCCCGGGTTGGACGGCTCGCCGGGCTTGTCGCCGGCCTTGCCGCAGGTGACGGACGCGATGCTGATCGTCTGCGTCTTGCCGGCGAGGACCAGGCTCACCTCGATGGCGGTGATGGTGAGGCTGCCGTCCTTGTCGCGGACGTGCCTGTTGAGCGTGACCGTGGCGTTGCCGAGGCTCGGCAGGTCGACCTTCACGGTGCTGTTCGGCGTCGCGGCGGCCTTGAGCTTCTTGCCGTTCAGCGACGCCTTGACCAGGTGGGAGATGCCGTTGCCGTTCTCGCACTTGGCGGTGACCGCACTGGCGCTGAGCCCCAGCTTGGCGATCTTGAGGTCGGCGACCGAGGCGCGGCCGTGCCCGGACCAGGCGGCGGCGTTGAGCACGCCCGCCTGGACGAGGGGGTTGTCCGGCAGTTCGGCGACGCTCTTGCGCTCCGGCTTCTGGGCGGTGGAGGTCACCGACGGGGTCTGCGGGATGGCGACGGGCCCGCTCGCGGAGATGGCGAAGGCGGAGCCGGCGCCGCCGCTGGTGGCGGACGCGGCGGGGACGGCGACGGCGAAGGGCAGGGCGAGCGCGCCGACGGTGGCCACGCACTTCGTGAGTGCCTGCAAACGCACGATTGTTCTCCTTGTGTCTTTGAGTCGATCGGGTGTCTTTGAGCCGATCGGATGTTTCGAGCTGGTCAGGCGTTTCGAGCTGGTCGGGTGTTGAGCTTCTTGGGGGTGTGAGCGGGGAACCGGCCTCACGGCCGGAGACTTGGGGGCGCGTCAGTCCGTGATGTGGACGGGCGTGCCGAGCGGGACCTTGGCGAGGAGCTTCAGGGCGTCCGCGGGGACGCGCACGCAGCCGTGCGTGACGGCCTTGCCGAAGACGGACGTGGACGGCCAGCCGTGGAACGCGACCGTCCCGGGGCCGCCGCCGTAGGTGTCGAGCGTGTCGGAGTGCGCGCCGACCGGCAGGATCAGCGGGCTGTAGGTCGGCTTGGCCGGGGCGAGGGAGGCGAGCAGGAACGTCCGTCCGGTCGGGGTGGGCGTCTTCTGCGCGCCGACCGCCACCGACCAGGTTCCCTTCGGGCGTCCGGAGTCGACGAGGGTCATCTTGCGGTCGCTGAGATCCACCTTGACGACGTGGGTGCTGCGCGCGGTCTTCAGCCCGGCATCGGGGATCCAGCCGGTGACGCCGTTGGGACGGCTCGGGAGCAGCACGCGCCGCCAGCCGGGACGGCTCTCCAGCACGGGAACCCAGGTGGGGCCCTTGAGCTGGGTGGCCGGGAGTTCGGCGACGGCGGGCGCGCCGGGCTTGGCCGACACGGGCGCCGCCTCGTTCGGGTGCACCACCGTCCCGTCCACGGCGGCGGAGGGGGCCGGGTCGCGCGGCAGGTCGTTCAGGGTGGTGTAGGTGGTGGCCTGGGGCAGTTCGCCCGCGCCGCCCGCCGGCGCCGCCTTCGCGGCCGGTTCCTGTCCTCCCCCGCAGCCGCTCGCGAGGATGGCGATGGCCGCCAGTGCGGCCGTGCCGGCCGCCGGCCCGCGGGCCCGGCGAACCGCGCCGTGCGGTGTTTCGTCGCTCACGGTTTCGTCGCTCAAGAAGACTCCCGATGTTCATGAATGCCGGAAGGACGGGTCTTCTCGTCCCCATGCCGTCCTTCCGGACCGCCTCTGTGCCCGCTGATTACGCACGAGGCCGCCATCGGGTTGCACGGTGTGTGGACCGAGTTGCGGACCGTGTTTCGGGACTGGTGGCGGACCTTTGCCAGGCCTTGACGGTCGTCCGGAACAACGGGGGATTGACAAGTGTTTGAACCCTCAACTAACCTCTGCAGAGTCGTTGAAGTTTCAAACACATAAGACACAGGAGCCACCATGAGCATCGCCACCGTCGCCCCCGAACTGACCGCCGGGACCTGGAACATCGACCCCGGGCACTCTGAGGTCACCTTTGTCATCCGCCACCTGATGACCAAGGTGCGGGGGACGTTCACCGATTTCACCGGCAGCGTGCAGATCGCCGAGGAGCTCGGCGAGTCGACGGCCACGGCCGAGATCAAGATGGCCTCGCTGGACACCCGCAACCCCGACCGGGACGCGCACGTCCGGACGTCCGACGTCCTGGACGTCGAGAAGTACCCGACGATGACCTTCAACACCACGGGTGTGCGCGCCGAGGGCGACGAGTACTACCTGGACGGCGACCTGACCATCAAGGACGTCACCCGTCCGCTGAGCCTCAAGGTCGAGTTCAACGGCGTCGGCGAGGACCCCTGGGGCGGGACGCGCGCCGGCTTCTCCGCCGGGGCCACGATCAACCGCAAGGACTGGGGCATCGAGTTCAACATCCCGATCAAGGGCGGCGAGAAGGCTCTGCTCAGCGACAAGGTCGACATTCAGCTTGAGGTCCAGGCCGTCCTGGCCTGACCTGCCGCACGGGAACTCGACGCACGGGAACTCGACGCACAGGAACTCTCACGCGTAGGGGCACTCGACGCACGGGGGCCGTCCACAGGCTGTGGGCGGCCCTTTCGCGTGCCGCGGCTCAGGCCCGGTCCGGCCGCCGGTCGGGGGACGTCGCGGCGAGGGGGAGGCGCAGGATGAAGCGGGCGCCGGCCGGGCGCTCCTCGACGTGGAGGGTGCCGCCGTGCGCCTGGGCGATCTCCCGCGCGATCGCGAGGCCGAGGCCGGTGCCGCCGGTGCCGCGGCTGCGGGCGGTGTCGAGGCGGGTGAACCGCTCGAAGATCCGCTCGCGGTCGGCGGTCGCGATGCCCGGGCCGTCGTCGGTGACGGTGAGCAGCGCCCGGCCGTCCAGCCGCGCCACCTCGACCGTGATGGACGAGTCGGCGTAGCGTTCGGCGTTGTCCAGCAGGTTGCCCAGCAGCCGGACCAGCTGCATGCGGACGCCGCGCACCACCACGTCCCCGGTGAACTCCGTGACGATCTTCAGGGTGAAGATGCGGCGGCCGACCTCGGCGTCGGCCAGCGCGGACAGGTCGATCGGCTCCTGCGCGGCCGTTCCGCCGGTTCCGATGCGGGCGAGCAGGAGAAGGTCGGTGACGATCGACTCCAGCCGGTCGGTGTCGTGCAGGGCCGACTCGACGACGGCCCGCAGGTCGTTGTCGTCGGGGTGCATCGACGCGTCCTCCAGGTTGGCCCGCAGGCCCGCGATCGGGGTGCGCAGCTCGTGGGACGCGTCGGAGGCGAACTGCCGCTGCCGTCCGACCGCGCTTTCCAGCCGGTCGAGCGTCGCGTTGGCGGTCCGGGCGAGCTGCGCGATCTCGTCGTGCCCGGGCGGTTCCGGGACGCGGCGGCTCAGGTCGGTGGCGCTGATCTCGGCGAGCTGGGCGCGGATCGCCTCGACCGGGCCGAGGGTACGGCCGACGACCCGCCAGGTGACCCACGCGGCCGCCCCGGCCAGCAGCAGGACGCCCCCGGCCAGCAGCGCCTCCAGCAGCCCGTTCACCAGATAGGACGGCAGCGGCGACGCCGCGTACACGACGACGGAGTCGGGCGCGGTCGTGGCGCGGATGGCCTCCAGGACGAGGCATTCGCGACCGGGCCAGCCGCCGTGGCACTCGGTGTAGTCGCGGACCCGCAGGTTGCTCGACGGCCAGAGTCTGCTCACCGGCGGCCTGCCCGCAATGGCGGGTGTCGCGTTCGTCACACGTCCGCCGGGTGCGACGACCTGGATCAGGACGCGGCCGCGGGTGTCGTCCGAGATGGGCCCCTTCAGGGTGCCGTCGCGGACGCCGCCGCTGACCCGCCGCCCCTCGACCTGCGTCTGCCGCAGGACGTCGGCCTTGACCGCGCTGCGCACGGCGAAATCCACGCCCACCGCGGTGATGCCGAAGACGACGGCGGCGATCACGGCGGCGACGAGCGTGTCCCTGGCCCGGATGGACCGGGGGCGCAGGCTCATGGGCCTCCCCGCTGGGGTTGCCGGTTCCGGACGAGGCATAACGCTACCCGCCGGTCACAAATCGGGGAGCCCTAAATCTGATGCCGGGTTTTCACCTCCTCTCACCGGGACATCCCGTTTTATGACGGTTCTTCCGGAGCACAGGGACGGACACATGGGCAGGGACGTGGCTTCGGTCACCATCAGCGGCGAGGACCGGCGACGGTACCGCGACAAGGTACGCAGGTGCCTCGACGTGCTGGCCCGCATGCTGGGCGAATCCCAGTTCGACTTCGAGCACCCCCACATCGGCCTGGAGATCGAGCTGAACCTGATCGACACGATCGGCGACCCCCTGATGCGCAACGCGGACGTGCTCAAGGCGATCGCCGACCCGGCCTGGGCCACCGAGCTCGGCCAGTTCAACCTGGAGATCAACATTCCGCCCCGCGAACTCGGCGGGGAAAGCACCGGCGAGCTGGAGGCGGAGGTCCGCGACCACCTCCAGCACGCCGACGACCGGGCCCGCGAGGTCGGCGGCCGGCTCGCCATGATCGGCATCCTGCCCACACTGCGCCGCACGGACATCGGCGAGGAGACCCTCTCCGCCAACAGCCGCTACAAGATGCTGAACGACCAGATCTTCGCGGCACGCGGCGAAGAGATGCGCATCGCCATCGACGGGCACGAACCGCTGCACATGCACGCCGACACGATCCTCCCCGAGGCCGCCTGCACGAGCGTCCAGTTCCACCTGCAGGTGAGCCCCGACCAGTTCGGCGCGTACTGGAACGCCGCCCAGGCCGTCGCCGGCCCGCAGGTCGCCATGGGCGCCAACTCCCCCTACCTGTTCGGCCACCAGCTCTTCCAGGAAACCCGCATCACCCTGTTCGAACAGGCCACCGACACCCGCCCGGACGAACTCAAGGCCCAGGGCGTCAGGCCCCGCGTCTGGTTCGGCGAACGCTGGATCACCTCGGTGTTCGACCTGTTCGAGGAGAACACCCGCTACTTCCCCGCCCTGCTGCCCCTCTGCGAGGACGAGGACCCGCGCGCCGTCCTCGACGACGGCGGAATCCCCGAACTGGACGAACTCACCCTCCACAACGGCACGATCTACCGCTGGAACCGTCCGATCTACGCGGTCGTCAAAGGCCGCCCCCACCTCCGCGTGGAGAACCGCGTCCTGCCCGCCGGCCCGTCCGTCGCCGACGTCATCGCCAACGGTGCCTTCTACTACGGCATCGTCCGCATGCTCGCCGAGGACGAACGCCCCGTCTGGACGCGCATGTCCTTCGCCACCGCCGAAGAGAACCTCCACCGCGCCGCCCGCGACGGGCTCGACTCCACCCTCTACTGGCCCGGCCTGGGCGAAGTCCCGGCCGCCGAACTCATCCTCCGCAAACTCCTCCCCCTCGCCCACGAGGGCCTTCAGCGCTGGGGCGTCGACCCGGCCCGCCGCGACCGGCTCCTCGGCATCATCGAGCGCCGCTGCGTCACCGGCCAGACGGGCGCCGCCTGGCAGATCGACACCGTCCAGGCCATCGAGGACTCCTTCGGCACCCCGAGACACGAGGCCCTGCGCATGATGACCCGGTCCTATGTGGACCACATGCGCCACAACGACCCCGTCCACACCTGGCCTATCGGGCCGTAGTTCTTCACAAGTCCTGCACATTTCACGCTCATTGCGTACATCGCGGGCTTCTAGAGTCTGGTGCGTGACTGGGAACGAGACGCGGATCCTCGTCGTCGAGGACGAGCCGACGATCGCGCGGGCCGTGGCCGACCGGCTGACGGCTGAGGGCTTCGGCGTCGAGGTCGCCGGGGACGGGCCGTCGGCGGTCGAGCGCGCCCGCGCGTACGAGCCGCATCTCATCGTGCTGGACGTGATGCTGCCCGGGTTCGACGGGCTGGAGGTCTGCCGGCGGGTGCAGGCGGCACGGCCCGTGCCGGTGCTGATGCTGACCGCCCGCGACGACGAGACGGACCTCATCGTCGGGCTCGGCGTCGGCGCGGACGACTACGTGACCAAGCCGTTCAGCATGCGGGAGCTCGTGGCCCGCATCCGGGCGGTGCTGCGGCGCGTCGACCGTCCACGAGCGGGAGACGCCGTGCCGGACGAGCCCGTGCGGATGGGCGCGCTGGAGGTCGACCCGCGGGCCCGCCGGGTTCGCCGCGACGGCCGCGAAGTGCACCTCACGCCGACCGAGTTCGACCTGCTCGCCTGCCTCATGCGCAACCAGGGGACGGTGCTGACGCGCGCCGTCCTGCTGGAACAGGTGTGGGACTGGGCCGACGCGTCGGGGACGCGGGTCGTCGACAGTCACGTCAAGGCGCTGCGGCGGAAACTCGGACAGGGCCTGATCCGGACCGTCCACGGCGTCGGCTACAGCCTGGAGGGAACGTCGTGACGGCCGTCGAGCGGGGATTCGTCCACAGGCTGTGGACAAGGCTGCCCCGGCCCCTGGACCCGCTCCGGTCGATCAAGGTGAAGTTCGGCGTCGTGGTGGTGGTCACCGCCTGCGTCGCCGTGCTGATCGTCCTGTGGGGGTACCCGCTGGGGTTCCGGGCGCGGGAGACGATGCCGGTCGGCCTGCTCATCTCGGTCGTCGTGATACAGCTCGTCGCGCACGGCATGACCGCGCCGCTGCGGGAGATGACGACGGCGGCGCGGGCGATGGCGCGCGGCGACTACAGCCGCCGCGTGCGGGCCACGTCGCGGGACGAGGTCGGCGAGCTGGCGCAGGCGTTCAACCGCATGGCCACCGACCTCGCCGAGGTCGACCGGCAGCGCCGCGAGTTCGTCGCGAACGTGTCGCACGAGCTGCGCACCCCCATCAGCGCGCTGCGGGCCGTCCTGGAGAACGTCGCGGACGGTGTCACACCCGCGACGCCCGACGTCCTCGAATCGGCGCTGGACCAGACCGAGCGACTCGGACGCCTCGTCACGCAGCTCCTGGACCTGTCGCGGGTCGAAGCGGGCGCGGCGACGCTGGACGTGGCCGACATCGACGTGGCCGCGTTCGTCGCCGACGTCTTCGCGGAGGCCACCGCCGGGCACCCGGACGCCGTGTTCGAGTCCGACGTCGCGCCCGGCCTGCGCGCCGTCGCCGACCGCGACCGGCTCCACCAGATCGTCGCGAACCTGCTCGACAACGCGACCCGGCACGGCCCGGACGGCAGACCCGTAACCGTGACGGCACGTTCAGCGAACCTCCCGGGCGGGCTCGTCATCGAAGTAACCGACGAGGGACCTGGCATTCCACCGGAGGAACGCGCCCGTGTCTTCGAACGCTTCACCCGCGGCTCCGCATCCGGCCCCCGCGCCGGAACACCGGGCGGCGGCACCGGTCTCGGGCTCGCCATCGCGAGCTGGGCGACCGACCTGCACGGCGGCGACATCACCGTCCTCGACACCCCGAGCGGCTGCCGCATCCGCGTCGTGATCCCCCCGAACATCGGAGAATCCGCATGACCGAACCCCCACAGGACTCGCCCGACCGCCCACAAGAACCCGCTCCACAACCCAAGAACCCAACCCCCACCCCAGCAAAACCAGGCACCGCATCCAACGAACCACACGCCTCCAAAGAGGAAAGCACCCCCGAAAACAAGACCACCAACCCCGTCGAACCGGACGGTGGGCCCGCAGAAGCGACCGCCGTCTCCACCGAATCGGGCGCCGTACCCACAGACAAGGACACCGACCCCGGCGGGACGGGCGGCAGGCCCGCAGAAGCGGCTGGCGCCACTACCAAGTCAGCCGCTTTTCCCGCGGACAAGGGTGGCGTGGCCGGTGGGGCGGGTGGCGAAGGGACAGTGGCGGCTGGGGTCTCTGCTGGGGTGAAGCCAGGGGCTGGGTGGGCCGAGCCGACCGGCTCGGTGGGGCAGGCGGCCCCTCCCCGGATGTCCGAGGGGGTGGGTGCCGAGCCTGTGGGGGGTGTGCCGGGGCATGGGCCTTATGGGGGTGCGCAGTATCCGGCGGGTTATGGGCAGCCGCCCTACTCGGCGCCTCATGGTGTCCGGGGGTATCCGCTGGCGCCTCCGATCGCCTACACGCCGACGAAGCTGGATCGGGCCATCGCGGCCTGGAAGCGTCCCGCGCTTCCGATGTCGCCCGCGCTCGCGGCGGGTGCGGCCATCGCCGGGCTCATCGGTGCGGTCACGGTCGGACCGGCGCTGCCCGGCGGGCATCTCGGTGTGGGGATCCTCGTCACCGCCACGGCCGTCGCGTATGTGACCGGGGCGTCGGCCTGGTCGGCGGGGCGTCTCGTCCGGAGCGGGCCCGGTAAGCGGGGGTCGTGGTTCAACCGGACCGGGGTCGTGTTCCTGGTGCTCGCGGTGCTGCTGTCGGCGAGCGCGGCGGTCCGGGACGCGGACTGGATCGTCCTGCCGGCGTTGCTGCTCGCCGTCGCCGCCGGCTCGTACGCGGCGTGCGGCGGACGGTCCTGGGCGGAGGTCCTCGGCGGGGGGCTCGCGGTCGTGCCGGCGGTCGGCTACATGCTGCCGTGGGCGGGACGCGGCGCGTACCGGGCGGCGTCACCGAGCCGGGGCAACGCCTGGCCGGTCATCCGGACGGGCCTGATCGTGGTCGTGCTGCTCGCGGTGTTCGGCGGCCTGTTCATGGGGGCGGACGCGGCGTTCGGCAGCCTCGCCTCCGGTCTCGTCCCCGAGATCTCGGCGGTCTCCGTCTTCCTGTACGCGTTCGCGGGTACCGCGACGCTGGTGCTGACCTGCGCCGCCGCGTACCTCGGGCAGGCGCCGCCGCCGCTGCGGATGCTGAACCCCGAGCCCGCCACCCCGGCCGGACGCTGGTCGTGGGCCGTGCCGATCGCCGCGCTTGACCTGCTGTTCCTGGCGTTCTGCGCGATCCAGGCCGGCGTCTTCCTCGCCGACGACAAGGACAAGCTGCTCGAGTCCACCGGCCTCACCTACGCCGAGTACGCACGGCAGGGCTTCTTCCAGCTCGTCGTCGTGACGGTCCTCGTCCTCGCGGTCATCGCCGTCGCGATGCGGTACGCGCCGTCGGGCGGGCGGGGCGACCGCGTCACCGTCCGGGGCCTGCTCGGGCTGCTGTGCGCGCTGACCCTCGTCGTCGTCGCCGTCGCGCTGCGGCGCCTCTACCTGTACGAGGAGACCTTCGGCTGGACGCGGCTGCGGCTGTGGGTGCACGCGTTCGAGTTCTGGCTCGGCGGCGTGGTGGTGCTGGTCGCGGTCGCGGGCGTCGTGAAGGGACGCCTCGCGTGGCTGCCGCGGGCGGTCGCGGCCGGCGGCGCCGTCGCGATGATCGCGCTGGTGTCGATCAACCCGGACGGGTTCATCGCCGGGCACAACGTCGACCGCTACGAGGACACCGGCAAGGTCGACGTCGACTACCTGCGGGGCCTGTCCGCCGACGCCGTCCCGGCGCTGGACCGGCTGCCCGAGCCGCAGCGGTCCTGCGCGCTGCGCGCCATCGCCTTCGACCTGAAGGACGACGAGCCGGCCATGGGCGCGAACTACGCGCGGAGCAGGGCCCGCGAGATCCTGAAGCACCGTCCCGTGGACGACTCCGCGAACTGCGCTAGCTCGTACCGTTCCGATTGACCCGGTCGCCCGCGGTGAGCTGGTCGTCCGCGGTGAGCTGGTCGTCCATGGTGAGCAGGGCGAACGCGGCGAGGGTCGAGTCGTCGGTGATCCGGCCCTCCCGCACCAGCGCCGTGAACTCGTCCCTGGAGAACCATTTCTGCCGCATGTCCTGCTCCTCGGGCTCCCGGTCGGTCTCCCCGGCGCGGAGGTCGGACGCGACGAAGATGTTGAAGCCCTGGCCGCTCGTCCCGTGGGAGCAGTGCAGGTGGCCGAGGTGCTTCAGCGTCCCGGCGCGGAGCCCGGTCTCCTGCGCGAGTTCCAGGCGGGCCAGTTCCTCCGGGTCGGCGTCCTCCCGGCCGGGGAGGGAGCCCTGCGGGAAGTTCCAGGTGCGCTTCCCGATCGGGTACCGGTACTCCTCGACGAGATGGAACCCGTCCCCTTCGACGGGGATGACGAGGACGAAGTCGGGTTTGTCCACGACCCCGTAGATGCCGCGCGAGCCGTCCAGCCGCTCGACCTCGTCCTCCCGGACGACCATCCAGGGGTTCTCGTAGACGACCCGCGTGCCGACCTGGCGGACCGCGGGCTCGCCGGGCCGACCGGCCTCGCCGGGCTTTCCGGTGTCATCCATGCTCAGGCTCCCGAACCGTAGCGGTAGACGAGTTCGTGCCGGTCGCCGACCACCACCCGGTGGGTGACCTCGACGACGCGGCCATCCTGGTCGTACGCGCGGCGCCACAGCGTGAGGACGGGCTGGTCGGGGCCGATCTCCAGCGTCTCCTGCTCGTCCGCGCACGGCAGCCGGCACGTCACCGACTCCTCGAACGTGATGCGGTGGCCGGTCTCCTCCAGCCGCGAGTAGATGCCGCCCGGACCGGTGTCGACCTGCCGCAGCACCGGGATCCGCTCGACGATCTCGGGAATCACCCAGGTCGTCGCCGTCTGGACGGGCGGTTCCCCTTCCACCCCCTGGACGCGGGCGCGCTCCAGGACGCGCGTCCCGGGCGGCACGTCCAGCCGTGGCGCGAGCCGCTCGCCGGCTTCGACCTCGCTGACCGTCGTCCGGGTGAACGGCGTGCGGCCGCCCTTCCGCGCCGAGACGTGGAACCCGCGCCACGCGCCGTCCTGCCGGGTGATGTCGGCCGCCGCGCGCCGCACCCGCTGCGCCGTCCGGACCTGGGTTCCCGCGCCGGGACGCGGCTGGACGAGTCCCTGTTCGGCCAGCATCTGCAGTGCCCGCCGGACAGTCGAGCGGTCGGCCTCGTACTCGCGCGCCAGCTCCCGCTCGGGCGGCAGCCACGCGCCCGGATCGAGCTCGCCCTCGACGATCCGGGCGGCCAGCGCGTTGCTGATCGCCTGTGCCTTCGTGGGGGGTCGGGGCATACCAGATCCTGCTCCGGGTCGATGCGTTGACTCACACCCCTCAGCGTCCTTGGGATATGGCGAACGCGATGCGGGGTGCTCGGTCGGCCTACGGCAGGTCCACCATAGGCCGACCGGGGGAGTCCGTGCGATCCATGATCGGACTACCAGCTCGTCAACTCCTCGGCCGTGGACAACCGAGCTCGTTGGCTCGATCGTCTCCACCGATTTACGCTCTTCGCTCACGGCTGGCAGCGGTGGCGAAGGCGCATCCACCACAGGTTTGCGGTGCGGGAACGTTGACAGGGCCCCACGCTGGGGCGAGCCCAGCGACATCCACCCGATCAACGCCATCTGAACCGTATCCCCGGCAAGCCGGTTCGTGCCTTCCAGGCTCACGGACGGACACCGGGAGATTACCGGACCTCTTCGCGGTTCGCAGGCTAAGGATGCGATTATCCGAGAGTGGCCCGGAACGGGTCGACCGGGTCAGGTCCGGCGGAAGGTGACCACCTCGCCGGAGTCGCCGACGGCCTCGCGGGGCGGCTGGATCATGCGCTCGCCGGCGTTGTCGGCCAGCAGCGCGCGGGCGCGCAGCACGATCTCCAGGTCGAACCGCAGGTCCGGGTCGAGAAGCTGGTCGCCGAACAGCTCCTCCAGCTGACGCAGCCGGTACCGGACGGTCTGCGGGTGGACGTGCAGCCGCATCGCGACCTCGTTGGCGTTGCGGCCCGACTGCAGCCACGCCAGCAGCGTCTCGGCCAGCCGGTCCTGCTGGCTGGGCCGCAGGTGCGCCAGCGGTGCGAGGCGCAGATCGGCCAGCGACGTGATGAGCCCCTCGTCCTGGAACAGGATCAGCGTGGACATGTGCTCCACGCTGCGGATCACGCCGCTCTCCGCCTCGATCACGCCGCGCTGGACGAGGCAGAGCGTCTTGCGGGCCCACTGGATCGAACGCGCCGCCTCCATCAGCGGGACGGTCGGGCCGACGACGGCGAGCGTCCCGGACAGGGCGCGGTCGACGAGCTTGGCGCGTCCGGGGCCGTCCGGGTCGGGGATGATCAGGCTGGGGGTGCGGCGGGTGAGGTCGGCGAGGACGTCGGGCGGGAAGGCGGGCTGCCGGGTGCCCTGATGGTGCCGGCCGAGCGCGACCGCGGCGACCGTCCGGGGGACGGGCCAGTGCGCGGCGGCGGCGAGGTCGGCGATGGCCTCCTGGGCGGCGGGCGGGTCGGCGAACAGCAGGTCGAGCAGGCGCTTGCGGCGGCGCTGCATCTCACCGGCGACGGCGGCCTTGGCCTGGGAGAACCCTTCGGCGGCGGCGTGCGCCAGCTCGTTCTGGAACTCCATCAGCACTTCGCCGACGGCGCCGAGGGTGCGCGGTGAGACGTCCAGGGCGTCGGCGCCCTCGGTGAGCCGCCGCCAGGCGATCATGCCGCCGACCCGCATCGCGCTCTGCATGGCGTCGAGGCTGCGTCCCTCCCCGGCCTCGCCCCGTCCGATGGCGCGGAAGAAGTCCACCACGGGTGCGGAGTCGTGGCCGGGGTCGGCCACCCGGTCCACGAAGTAGTGGAGCACGCGCTCGACGGCGAGCCGCAGTGTCCCCGAGTAGGAGCCGTCTCCCGGCCGGTCGTACTCCCTGACGCGCGTCTGGATTTCCTGGATCATGTCGTCCGCCACCTCGTCGAGGTGCGGCCGCATGTGATCTGCCAGTTCCCTCGGCAGATCCGGCCACAGGCGCCCGTTCGTGGTCGAACCAACGTCCGCCACAGAACCTCCCAGCTCTCGTCCCCCTGCGTTGCGCGCCGTACACACGGGGTAATTAATTACTTATGGTTCTTGTGTGAGGCAAATCATGACCCGTGGCGGGCCCGGGAGCAAAGTGTAGGTCGATATTCGACCGAATTCGGCCGGGTTCGTTACAAGGAGTCAACAGGACGGAGAACTCTGGCCGGTTCGCCCGCCCGGTGCGACAGTGGTGGCACAGCGAGCGAAGCGTGAGGTGATCACGTGCCGGCGAGCCATGGCGACCGCGTGCCTCCTCGAACCCCCGGCACGCCCCCGAAGCCCCTGGGGACCCCTCCGAAGGCCCTGCCCCCGCCCCCGAAGGCCCTGCCCCCGCCTCCGAAGGCCCTGGGCGCCGCGGGCGGAGCGGCCGACGACCGGTTCGGCGCGGCGCCGTTCATGCGGAAGGCGCTGCGCAAGGCGTTCCCCGACCACTGGAGCTTCCTGCTCGGCGAGATCGCCATGTACTCGTTCTTCGTCATCCTGCTGACGGGCGTCTTTCTGACCCTGTTCTTCGTCCCGAGCATGAAGGAGGTCGTCTACGGCGGCTCCTACGAGCCGCTGCAGGGCGTCCGGATGAGCGAGGCGTACGCGTCGACGCTGCACATCAGCTTCGACGTGCGCGGCGGGCTGCTCATGCGGCAGATCCACCACTGGTCGACGATCATCTTCATGGCGGCGATCCTCGTCCACATGCTCCGCAACTTCTTCACCGGAGCGTTCCGGAAACCCCGCGAGCTCAACTGGCTGATCGGGATCGTCCTGTTCATGCTGGTCATGGTGAACGGCCTGTTCGGCTACTCCCTGCCGGACGACCTGCTCTCCGGTACCGGCCTGCGCATCCTCGAAGGCGTCATCGCCTCGATCCCGCTCGTCGGGTCCTACGTCCTGATGTTCCTGTTCGGCGGCGAGTTCCCCGGAACCGTGATCATCCCGCGGCTCTACGTCATCCACGTCCTGCTGATCCCGGGCATCCTGCTCGCCCTGATCCCCCTGCACGCCATCGTCCTCACCTGGCGGCAGACCCACACGCAATTCCCCGGCAAGGGCAGCTCGAACACGACCGTCCGCGGCTACCGGTTCTTCCCCGTCTTCATCGCCAAGACCACCGCGTTCTTCCTCTGGGTGTTCGGCGTCACGGCCCTGCTGGCGACGATCTTCCAGATCAACCCCGTCTGGCTGTTCGGCCCCTACGACCCGGGCGCGATCAGCTCCGGCTCCCAGCCCGACTGGTACATGGGCTGGCTGGAGGGCTCCCTCCGCATCATGCCCGCCTGGGAGATCAACGCCTGGGGCCACACCGTCCCGATGAGCGTCCTCGTCCCGGCCCTCGTCGTCCCCGGCCTCCTGTTCACCGGCCTCGCCGCCTACCCGTTCCTCGAACGCTGGGTCACCGGCGACCGCCGCGTCCACCACCTCCTCGACCGTCCCCGCGACGTCCCCGCCCGGACCGCCGTCGGCGCGGGCGGCGTCGCCTTCTACGGCGTCCTGTGGGCGGCCGGCGGCAACGACGTGATCGCCGAGACGTTCGAGATCCCCCTCTTCTGGACGACCTGGTTCTTCCGCGGCGCGATCGTCCTTGGCCCGCTCGCCGCGTTCGTCATCGCGTACCTCATCTGCCTCGGCCTCCAGCACCGCGACCGCGCCCTGGTCCACCACGGCCTGGAGACAGGCGTGATCCGCCGCCTCCCGAGCGGCGAGTACCTCGAGGTCGAACGGCCCCTCGACGAGGAACGCCTGGCCCCCGTGACCGACGACCGTCCACCCGCCGCCGTCGCCCTGGAACGTCCCGAAACAGACGGGGTCGACCCGCCCGTAACCCGCACCCGCCTCGGACGCCTGCGCATCGCCCTCAACCGCCGCTTCAGGCACGACCTTGCCCACCCACAAGACCTGGCCCGCACACCCGCCGACGAGCGCGCCGACGAGCACAAGGCCCTCGGCCCCTGACCCGGCCGCCGCGTCAGTCGAACTCCAGGTCGAATCCGGAGGCGCCGGCACAGTCCGCGATCGTCGCGGCATCGGACTCCGCCGCCTCGCGTCGCCGGGCGTCCAGCGCACCGAACGGCTCGACCCTCAACGCGAGCCGGTCACGTTTCCGCCGTTGCCGCCACACCCCGGCGATCTCGCCGTCGACCAGCATGATCCCCGGATCGGCCGCGGGCCGCCACACCGCCTTGCGCCTGGCCGGATCGGGCACGAGAAGATGCCGGTCGCCCAGCTCGGTGAGCGGATCGTACGGCGGCAGCAGACGAACACCACTCGGATCGGCCGCCGCCTCCAGCGCCTCGATCTGCCCGGCATGCGCCCAGCACTTGGCGCCCTCCACCTCGACGGGTCGCAGCTCGTCCTCGACGAGCTTCCACCAGCCGCGCGCGGCCCCCGGCGTGACGCCGAGCCAGGACGCCAGCTGAGCCGGCTTCGCCGGACCGAACGTCGCGAGGAACCCGCGCACCAGCTCGGCGCGGCCGTCGAGCGGATCCGCCGGCGGGAACGGCTCGGCCGGGCGGTAGCGGAACCGGCCCGCAGCCCCGGCGTCGACCTCGACGACGAGCCCGGCCTGAAGCGTGGCCTGCCGGAACAACTGGTCCTGGACGTGGAACACCCCGCAGCCCTCGCACCACGGCGCGAGCCGCCGGTCCACCTCCGGGCTCACGGCCCCGCTGAGCTCACCCTTCGTCGGCGACCGCCCGTCCGCGACCGCCGCCCGCATCGCCGCGGCGACCTCGTCCAACGCGGCGCCGAAGGAGACCCCCGCCTCGGCGAGTCCGGCACCGAACGGCCCGATCGACTGCGGCGGCAGATCGGCCCCGTCCTCGACCCGCAGCGCCGCCGCCAGCCGAGCCAGGTCGGCGGGACGGTGCATGTGCAGGGCGGCCCGTATCGAATGAACCAGCACCGCGTCCGGCACCCGACCCGCCCGCAAGCGCAAGGCGAGCGACGCGGTCCGTCCAGGCGGATAGTCCTGGACGCCGGTCGCCAGCACGGTCTCCGCCCGGCCCAGAGGGCCGAGCCCGTGCGCGGCGAACCGGTAGGAGATCACCTGCGTCCGGCCGACCCTCATTCCGCCTCCCGGCCGCACATCACGTCGAGCAGCTTCCCCATCGCCGACTGGGCCGTCGCCGACGCCCGGGGCCCGACGGCGGTGAGCGACGCGACCAGCGCCGCCGCCTCACCCGGCGTCAGCGTGAGCGGCGGCAGCGCCGAGCGCAGGTCGAGCCCGTACCCGCCACCGCTGCCGCGCCGGGCCTGGACGGGCACACCCGCGGCCTGAAGTTCGGCGATGTCCCGTTCGACCGTCCGGGTGGTGACGCCCAGCGTCTCGGCCAGCTCACCCGCCGAAACGTACGGCCCCCTCCGGAGCCGCAGCTCCTCGATGAGCCGGTGCTGACGCTCCACCCGTCCGATCACAGGCTGCGTGGACCTGAGCATGCAACCCACGCTAGGCCACCATCCCGACACGCCGGTGTCGGCAACTCCGATCACCGGACGTTCCACGTCATAGCGGGGACGGCGCCCCCGGCCGCCCGCGTCGCCACGAGCGTTTCACCGGCTCACGTCCGGCGGCCGGGATCGTCACGTTCAGCGGCTCCGCTCATGTGCGCGACAAGGCTTCGAAGTGTTCGGAGCATCGTGGTGAACTCGGCGACATCGGACCGGCAGGCCCGGCAGCCTTCCAGGTGAAGCGCCATCCGCGTCCGGTCGCCCGGGGACAGGACGCCGAGGGCATAGGCTCCGGTGTCCATCCGCAGCGGGCAACTCATCGCGGCTCCCGCCGGTCGTCCCGGACGCGGTCGAGCCAGCCCGGCCAGAGCCGCCCGGCCACGCGGGCGTCGAGCCGTCCGCCCAGATGCATCGACCGCCAGACACCGCGATAGCCCGGGAGGACACCGGCGGCGATGAGCACATGTCCGGCGATGAGAACCGTGCAGAAGTACGTCGACCATTTGTGCAGGCGAGCCAGCACGGCGAATGTCGGGCCGCCGTGCAGGAGCACGAGTCCTACACCACTGCCGACCAGGACGAAAAGCCCGGCGACCAGCAGGACGTTGACCATCCGCTGGCCGGGATCGAAATGGCCGTCGTGCCGGGCGAACCGCCCGGTCAGCACGGCCGACGGCCAGGTGAGGAACCATCGCGCGTCGCCTGCGCGGAACCGCAGCGATTCCATCACGAACGTACGCACCGCCCGCATTCCCAGGACGAGGCCCACCACGATCAAAGCGGCCAAAGCCCAGCCGACATACTTGTGGACGGTCGTGTCCGGTGTACGAAGCAGTCTGGACACCGGACTCGGGTCGCCTTCACGTCCCAGAAGCAGCCACCAGCCGGTGCCCAGCAGCACGAGAACCGCGAGATAGACACCCGCGTGGAACCAGCGCGCCGGCCGCGAGTACCGCTCGACCGTGCCGAGGCGAACGGGTTTCTCCGCGGGCTCAATAGCCATAGCCGCCGCTGCCTCCGGTCTCGCCGCCGCCGTCCCCCGTGTCTCCCCCGCCGCCGACGACGTTCACATTGACCTCGGCGCTCGCGCCGGCCGGGGAATGGTCGGCGTGCTGGAGCGTCACGCCGATGACATGCCGTCCCGGCGTCAGGTCCTTGATCTGATGGGTCGTCGATGTGACGACGGTGTAGTCGTTGGTCCTGCCGTCGATGACGACGTGGACGTGGTGCTCGCCGGACTCCTCCGGGCCGATGTCCTCGCTGCTGGTGAACTCCAGCGTGACGGGAAGCCGCACGTCCGCGCCCTGGGCGGGCGCGGTGATCGCCAGTGTCGGTTCGCCGCCCGCGCTCGACGCCCCCGCGCCCGAGCACGCGCTCAGCCCGAGGGCCGCGCAGGCGAGGCCCGCCGCCGCCAACGCCTTCAGGTGCATCGCCATGATTCTCCCCTTCGCCGCCTGTACGTCAGAGGTAATACCGGCGAGGGGAGCGAAAAGATTCGCTCATCCGTGAACCCTTTTGGGGCTCGCATCCGTATCCCTTATGTGGGAACTATCAGATGAGTCCCTGCTCACCGGCATGGCCGCAGGGGACCCGGAGACGGCTGCCATCTTCGTCCGGCGATACCAGGCTCGCGTCTACGGCCTGGCATTCGCACTGGTCGGATCATCGGCGATAGCCGAGGAGGTCGCGCAAGAGGCATTCCTGCGCGCCTGGCGGCATGCGGGCGCCTACGATCCCCGAAAGGGACGGGCGATCACCTGGCTTTTGACGATCACGCGGAACCTGGCCGTGGACGCGATCCGGCTCCGCGGCGACAGGCCGGTCGATCCGCATATTCTGCTGAGCACGCTCACGAACAATGAACAGGCCGATTCCGCGCCGACCACCTTCGAAGACGCCGAGGAACTCCGCGAGGCTCTGCGTGCTCTTCCGCCCGAACAGAGCACTCCCATCGTGCTCTCGGTCTTCTACGGATTGACCGCGGGCGAAATCGCCGACCGTGAGCACATACCGTTGGGAACGGCCAAGACCCGGCTCCGCCGGGGGCTCGCCAAACTCCGCGAGGCGCTGGGAGTGACCAATGACTGACCGTCCCGCCTGCGCCGAGACACGGCAGCTCCTCCCCGAACTCGCCGCGGGGATCGCCGCACCGGAAGAACGCGCCGGAGCCCTGCGCCACCTCGCCGGATGCGGGCGATGCCACCGCGAACTGGAAGCGCAGACGGCGCTCGTCGACGAACTGCTCCAGCTCGTCCCCGAAATGCAGCCGCCCGCCGGTTTCGAGGCCGCCGCGCTCGCCCCCACCCGGAACCGGCGACGGCCCCACCGGCTGCGCACCACGGTCCTGCTGGCCGCCTCAGCGGCGCTCATCGCCGGGGCGACCGGGGGCGCGGTCTGGCAGCAGACCGAAAGCGACCGGCAGCTCGCCGGCAAGTACCGCCAGACGCTCGCCGTCGCCAACGGCCAGTACCTGCGCACCGTCCCCGTCAACGGAACCAGCACGACACCGTCCGGGTACGTGTTCGCCTATCAGGGCTCGCCCGCATGGCTGTTCGTCACGATGACCGCGGTGAGCCGGCCGGGCGACTACCGGATCTCGCTCGTCAGCCGCGACGGCCGGGAGTTCGGACTCGGCACCATGACCGTCCAAGGCGACCGTGGTTCGTGGGGCAAGACCATCCCCGTCGCCGTCCACGACATCCTCGTCATACGCTTCCACGGCCCCCCAGGCCACGAACTCCTAGCCCGCTTCACCTGACGGGGCCCCCGGCCCCGCCCCCTCCAGACAAGAACGACCTACCCCCGGCACGGGCGATCTTTACGCGTCCGAAGTTACCGGTGCGCTGGTGGGGAACAGGGCAGGAATGGCGGAGTCGGCGGGCCGCGACGGTGCGGTGGATCGGAGCGAGGGGTTCGGTGAGCGGCTGCTGGGGCAGTTGCTGGACCGGGCGCATGAGATGCCGCCGCAGCTCATCGCTCCGCTGGTGGCCGAGGAGGTGCGCGGGATCGGCGGCCGGGACGTTGCGATCCTGCTGCAGGACTATTCCCAGCTGACGTTGGTGTCACTGCCCGGCTGGGGCCTCACCTCGCGTGAACCGATGCCTTTGGAGGGCTCTCCGGCCGGGGAGGCGTTCTTGTCCGAGAGCGTGATCGAGCACCGGCAGGACGGCGGCGTGCAGATGTTCCTGCCGCTGCTGGACGGCAGTGACCAGATCGGGGTGATGTCCCTGACCCTGGACAACGTCGATGATGACGACCGCCGACTGCTGCGGCGGCTCGCGGGCCTGGTCGCCGAACTGATCGTCACCAAGGACCGCTTCACCGACCAGTTCTTCCAGGCGCGGCGCCGCGAGGCGATGACCGTGTCCGCGGAGATCCAGTGGTCACTGCTGCCCCCGCTGACCATGACGACCCCGCAGGTCGCCGTTGCCGGGATCCTGGAGCCGGCCTACGACATCGCCGGCGACAGCATGGACTATGCCCTCAACGACGACATCCTGCACATGGCCATGGTCGACGCGATGGGCCACGGCCTGAACGCCGCCGTGCTGGCCACCGTGGCCATCGGCGCCTACCGGCACGCCAGGCGCGCCGACTCCGGCCTGGCCGAACTGTACGCGTTCATGGACAAGGCCATCGATGAGCAGTTCGGCCCCGACCATTTCACGACCGCGCAGATGATGCGCCTCAACGTCACGACGGGTGACCTGCGATGGGTCAATGCCGGCCATCACGCGCCGCTGCTGATCCGCGGCGACCGCGTCCACACGACCCTGGAAGGGCACGGAACACTGCCCGTCGGCATCGGCGCGACGCCGCAGATCAACACCCGGCAGCTACGCCCCGGCGACCGGGTTCTTGCCTACACCGACGGCCTTATCGAAGAGCACACGCCCGGCGGGGAACAATTCGGTGTAGAACGCCTGATCGACGTTATCGAGCGTGTCGCACCCACCTGCGGGACCGTGCAGCACATGGTGCGGAGACTCTCCCACACGCTCAAACGAGAAAGAGGCGAAATCACCACCGACGACGCCAGCATCTTCCTGGTCGAATGGCGCGGCGACACGACCGAGCACCTCGCCGTCCCACTGCCGTGACCGGTTAACTTCGGTGAGATGGGTAGGTGCACAGGTACCTGACCAGGGTTCGGGACCCCAACGGCTGGACGTGACATGTTCGAGATCGAGGACATTCGGCAGTGGCGCGGCCGCGAAGTGATCGACGAGTCCGGAAGCAAGGTCGGCCAACTGGAGGCCATCTACGTCGACACCGCGACCGACCAGCCGTCCTTCGCCACCATCAAGACCGGCCTGCCGACCCGGCAGCGCCTCGTGTTCGCACCGCTCTCCGGGTCGACGGTGGGGCCGGAGCACCTCCGGGTCGCGCACTCCAAGAAGCAGATCAAGAACGCTCCCGCGATCAGTACCGACGGAGAGCTTCTCGCCGTCGACGAGCAGGCGGTCTTCGACTACTACGAGATGCCCTACGAAGCGGCCCCGGACGAACGCCGCCTGGCACGCCGCTGACCGGCCGCCAAGTCCGCCCAAGGGAGGGATCGCCATGAGACTGTTCCTGTTCGTCCTCCTGGTGGCGATCGTGCTGGGAATCATCGGCTTCGTCGTGAAGGGCCTGCTCTACCTGCTGATCATCGCTGTCCTTCTGTTCCTGGCCGACCTCGTCTGGAGCGGAATACGCCTGGGCCACCACCGCGCCTCCCGCCCCACCCGTTGATCTCACCAACCGCCTCACTCTCGCCGCGCGATAGCGTTCGATGCATATAGCGTTCGATGCATATGGAGTATTACGTCGAGACGGCAGAGAGGTCTTCAGGACGTGGCGCAGCAGTACGGCCCGCATGAGCGATGGGTGCCGGGGAGTGGTCGCGACAACGACGAGGTGCGGGCAGGGCGCGAGGAGGCTCGCCTGGCCTTTGAACTGGGCAATGCGGTCCGGCAACGGCGTCTCGCCCTGGGGCTGACGCAGACGGAACTCGCTAGAAGGGCCGGTCTGACCCAGCCCGCTCTCTCCCGATTGGAGTCGGGCGGGCCGACGCCGACGATCGGGGTCCTCGACCGACTCGCGCACGCCCTCGGAGCCAAACTCAAGGTGGAGTTCACCGACGCCGCCTGACGTGGACGGGGTGCCGACCGGGCAAGGCCGGTCGAGCGATCAATCGCACGCTTCACACGATCAACCACGGTGACGGGGACGTGGCGAAGCTGGCCCCATGACCGCCACCCAGTCGTCACCACCGTCCCCCGACTCTTCGCCGCCCGAGAAATCGGCACCGCCGGGCGCCCGTTCGAACTGGTCACCGATCGTCGCGCTCGCCGGCGGGATCGCGGTGCTCGTGGCCAGCGAGTTCCTGCCCGCCAGCGTGCTGCCCGCGATGGCCGCCGACCTCGGGCTCAGCGAGGGCACCGTCGGCCTCTCGGTGGCGGCGACCGCGATCGCGGGCGCGGTCACCGCGCCGAGCATCGCGGCGCTGCTGCCACGGACCGACCGGCGCACCGTGCTCGTCGGGCTCCTGGCAGCGGCCACCGTCGCGAACCTGGCCGTGGCGATCGCGCCGGGCTTCGCCGTCCTGCTCCTCGGCCGCCTCGTACTCGGCATCGCCATCGCGGGATACTGGTCGTTCGCGTTCGGCGCGGGCACCCACGCCGTGCCGGGACGAGACAGCGTGGTCTCAACGTCCATCGCGCTCGGCGTCACCATCGCGACCATCGCCGGCGTCCCGCTGGCGTCCCTGATCGGCGACGCGGTCGGCTGGCGCTCGGTGTTCGCCGGCGCGGCCGTCCTCAGCGCCGCCGCGGCCCTGGCCGTCGCCGCGGCACTGCCGCCGGTGCCTCCGCACCCGGCCGCCGGGTTCACCATGCTGCGGTCGGCGCTCGCCAACAAGTGGCTGATGGCCGGGGTGCTGGGAGTGGTCCTGGTCGCGTTCGGCAACTTCACCGCCTACCCGTACATCAGGCTCGCGATCGAAGAGGTCGATGCGGACGCCACGGTATGGCTGCTGCTCGCCTGGGGCGTGGGCGGAATGGCCGGCAACCTCGCGGCCGGACGGTTCGCGGGCCGGTTGCGGGTGGTGGCCGCCGCAGCGCCGCTGCTGCTGGGCGGCGGCCTCCTGGCCACCGTGACCGCGACGTCCCTTCCGGTGCTGGCCGTGGGGGTCGTCGTGTGGGGCCTGGGCTTCAACATGGTCCCGGTCGCCACCCAGTTGTGGGTGACCCGCGTCGAGCCCGTCCGCGCCGAGTCGGCCCTGTCGTTGCAGGTCACGGCGTTCCAGGTAGCGATCACGCTTGGGTCGGCGTCAGGAGGCGCGCTCCTGGACGCGCACGGCGTCACGGCCGCGTTCCTGCTCGGCACCGGATTCGCCGTAGCGTCCGGGACGGTTTTCGCCGCCCTGCGCGTCCCGCGTGGGTGACATGTCGCGCCAGGCCTGCGGCGCGATGCCATGGTGGGACGAGAACGCCCGGCTGAAGGCGGCGGCGGAACCGTACCCGACGGCGTACGCGACGTACTCCACCGGACGCGAGGGATCGTCGAGCAGCCGGCGCGCCTCCCGCATCCGGACCTCCCGGAGCACCTCCGCGGGTCCGCGGCCGAGCGCGCGGCGGAACCGCTCGCCCAACGCGGAACGCGACAGATGGACCAGGCGCGCCATGCCCTCGACGGTCCAAGGCTCCCCCGGCCTGGCGGTCACCGCGGCCACCACGGCGGCGACGGCCTCGTCCATCCGGACGTTGTCGCTGCCGCCCTGGTCCTCGATCCAGGAAGCGGTCATCGCCGCGCCGATCAGATTGCCGTAGCTGGCGGCGAAGAGGGAGGGCTCGCACACGCGCTCAAGCGGGCACTTCCCGACGAGCTCCGCGACGCCGTTGTGCCGGGTGCCGAAGCCGCGAACGATCAGCGGATTCGGCAGCCGATGGACCGGTACGACCAAGCGAAGATCCCCGACGGCCAGAACGGAATGCTCGTACCGGTTCGACGCGATGACCCGGTGGGCGACACGGGCGTCCACGAGGACCGCGTCGCCTTCAGCGAGAACGCTGACCCCCGATGCCACCTCGAGCGTGACCTCACCCGCCAGCACCAGCCCCCACCACGAGCCCGACGGGGTGCTGAGCGTCGCGCGGGCCCGCAGCCGGACATGGTGTGAGCTCGACATATCCCACACCGCCGCCGGCGAAGCGGACCCGTCCACCCCGGCGCGCGCGACATCCACGACGTTCGCCACGCGAGGTGCAGCACAGGAAGAACCGTCGGCTATTCCCCGTCGTCCACCGAACACGGCGAACGTCCGGTTCCTTCCGGCACCGCCAGGGTGGCTCGGTCAGCCGAGAACCAGTGGGATCTTCGCGGCCAGGTCGCCCAACTCGGCGGTCTCCGCGTCCGTCGGTGCTCGACGTCCGGTGCCGACCAGCAGGGCGTCCGTGTCTGAGAACGCCGCCGGAATCGGTGCCCCGGCGATCTTTTCCAGTGCCGCGCGGGCCGCGGCGAGGGTCTCGGCGGGCGGTTCGGCGGCCGAGGGCAGGTGCGCGATCAGGTCGAGGTGGTGCAGTGTCCATTCCAGGACGTACGCGGACAGGTAGTCGCCGACGGTCAGCACCTTGTCCTGGGTGCTGACGCGAACGCCCGGGTCCGCGAGTTCGGCCGCGCGCCCTGCGGCGGACCCAACGTCGTCGAAGTGGAACTTGAGCAACCTCGGCTCGCCGTACGCTGCGGCCAGCCGGGGGATCAACGCGTCGAGCGGGTCCTCGCCGGTCGGGGGTTCGACCAGGTCCCAGTAGGTGACCGAGTCCGCGGTCGGTTCGGTCTCGGCGGGCGTGACCAGCGTGATCAGGACGTCCTGGGCGTCGATGATCAGATGGCACACCAGGTCCCGCACGAGCCAGCCGGTACAGCCGGACGGCCGTTCCCAGTCCTGATCGGACAGTTCGCCGACCGCCGCACGCAAGGCCGCCCAAGAACACGAGAAAAGATCCACCCCGGCAAGCTAGTACCGCCCCGGAACAACAAACCAGCGCATTCGGCCGACCACCCCGCACACCTAGATCGAGGACGGAAAGTTCACCGTCCCGGCGTACGGAGGATGGACGATGCTCGCTGCCGGGCCGGTCACCCGCAATGCAGCAAGGAGATCACAGGTTATCGGCCCAGGTGAGGGCTTGGTCGACTGAGCGGCGCGTGAGGCCGGTCGCGAGGTCGCGACTCGGAGGAGCAGGGCTCCTCCAGGAGTTTGCGGGCGGCAGCAGGGAGTCCGGCCACCACGGATGCCGAAGGCGGAGGTCTAGGCGAAGAGGTCGGCAGCGGTGTCGACGGTGGAGGCACGCCGAATCCAGCGCTCGATCTGGTCGAGATCGGTGCAACCTTCTACCCGGCCGCGGACCTCATCAGAGACGGCAATGCCACGGCTCTGCAGGACCAGCAAGAGCGCCCTGACCTCACCTTCTGCGTGGCCCTCCTCACGGCCTTCTGCGTGGCCCTCCTCGCGGCCTTCGGCGCGGCCTTCCTCGCGGCCCTCGGCACGGTGGCTCTTAGCGAAGTCCGACTCCCATTCGTAGCCTTTGACCGACATGGTCTCCTCCAGGAGCTTGCGGGCCGCGTCAGAGAACCGCGACGTTACGTAGTCATAATAGAGCTTACGGGTATCACCGGCCACTGAGTGAAGGGCGTCGGTAAGGCTGTCGAGGACGGCTTTGGCCTCCGGTCCCTCCGCATGAACAGGGGCAGCGAGGACTGCGAGTTCAGGGAGTAGCCGCGCCTGCCCGGGGTCCACGATCGGTGGGAGCATGCCCGGGTGGACGGTCAGGGGATTGAGCACCCAGCCGGGGTGACCCATGTCGATCGGGGCGGCGCAACCCCGCGCGGTGCCCTTGTCCGGGCAGAGCACGAGAAGCATCACGGGACACTTACGGCGCTGGCGCAGTGAGGCGAGGTAGGCGGGCCAACTGTAGGACTTCTGATCCCGTGGACGTAGCTGTGACTCCACCACCACACCAAGCCTGGGACGCTTGGGGTCCCCGAGCAGGACGGTGGCGTCACACCTCAACTCGGCCGGGTTGACGTCGGCGTAGGACTCCGACGTCAACGTGGTCGACACAAGGTCGGGCACATCGAGGCCGAAGACGCTGCGCAACAGTTCGGGAACGAGCTGCGGCCGGTTGCGGACCATCTCAAGCGGCAGCTCGTGCTTGTTCGTGGGCACGAACTACAAACTAACAGTAATCGAACGACCACGTTGAGGTTATGGCGCTCGCCTATCGAAGATGGGTGCGGCTCATCGCAGGGACCCGCTGAGCTGGTCGGAGATGGTTCTGCGGCAGGATTGCGCGCTTGCCAGATAGCGTCTGCGGGTGATCAATATGGCGGTTCGTGGCGATCTGGGTAACTTCATCGCTCGCGCGACCTGTGGACTGCCATGGTCCGAGGCACTGGCCGGTTTGGATCCGGCGGGCTTCCCGATGCTGGCCGGGTTGCTTCCGTATGGCGATGCCGTTTTCAACGAACGCCAGATCCCTGTGCTGTTGAAGGAACTGAAGCGGCTGCCCCCTGAGCTGGGCGGGGCCTGGGTCGAAGAGGTCCGCAGGTTGTGTTCCATCGCGCTCCAGGCCCCGCACCGCTACGTGTGGTTCCTCGGAGACTGAGTGAGCCGGCGAGCTGGTCTGTTGCGGAGCTGGGTTGTTTGAGTTCGCCGTCTCGGCGTGAGGCCCCATAGAGGTGGACGATGCTTGCTGCGAAGTGACTCTCGGAAGACGAGCACGGGATCACGAGCTGTCGACCCAGGTGAGGGCTTGGTCGACTGAGCGGCGGGTGAGGCCGGTCGCGGGGTCGATGGCAATGAGCAATGTGGGCTCGGTGCGGTTGCGGGACCAGGTCGAGGCTTCTGGGGTGTGCGCGTCATCGATCCAGACGGCGGGTCTGTGCCGGCAGAACTCCGCGATGAGGGGGACCTTGGCGCTGGGATGGCACGGGGCGGACGGCATGGTGACGATCGGCAGTGGGGCGATGCCGAGCAAGGGCGTCAAGAGGCGGTTGGCGTTCTCGTTCCAGAAGGTCGCCCAAGCCACGTCGTAGACGTCAAGGAGTTCGGTGATCCACGTCCCGTGCCCTGGATTGATCCGGACGGGTTCTTCACCTGGGAAGAGAGCGTGCTCCGTGAAGCCCGAAGGGCAGCGAGGGGCACCGAAGGGGTTGAGCACTCCGTCGACGTCGAGGAGGAGCAGCGGACGCGTCATCCTCGTGATTCCTTCCCCAGACGAGCCCCCGTCCGATGCGGGCAGGGGCTCGCTCCGGAGCTCAGGGGAGATCGTGGGCGTTGGCCTTGATACGGCTCGTGAACGCGCGCCAGGTGGCGCCGCCGAAGGCCAGCTTCGGCCCCTCTGGATCCTTGGAATCCCGGACAGCGACCACCGGTGCGGCACTCGCGACTTCAACGCAGGCGCCACCCTCATGGCCACTGCGGCTCGCCTTGCGCCATCCCTCAATCGGGACCTGAGGGATGCTTCCGACCTCGACACAGTCGCCGCCATGGTGATCACTGCGGCTTGCCTTGCGCCAGTTCACGGCTGACAGATCCGGTGTGATCATCCGTACTCCTCCATCACCTTCGTGATCAAGGCACGCGACTCCGCAACGCGGAGCGCGTCACCTCGCAGTGAGTTGTACGTTACTGCAAACTTTGCGACGATCCGTGGGTCCTGGATGAGCATTCCCTGCCCTCCCAACTCTCCGTACACGACGTCCGGCGCGTTGGTGAATCCCAAGATGGTGAAGCTTCCTGCGAGACCCGGGTAATACCCCGCGCTCAGTGGGACGACGTCGATCGAGATGTTGGTGCGTTCCTCCAGGGAGAGAATGTGAGCGAGTTGCTCGCACATGACCTCCCGCTCAGCGACCTCGCGCCGTAGCGCCGCTTCGTCGAGCGTAAACCACACATAGGGCGGATTCTCTCGAGTGAGGATCTGCTGCCGCTTGAGGCGTTCGGCGACGAGCCGGTCAGCGGTATCGGGGTCCTGCTTGGGGCCGACGACGGCGCGGATGTATTTCTCGGTCTGGAGTAGGCCATGGACCAGCGTCAGCTGGTAGATCCGAGCCTGGCTGGCCTCGGCCTCGCGCTCCTGGTACTCGGGGAAGCCGGGCGGGAGGACGGCTTGGTAACGGGTGTCGATGATGCGCTTCCACAGGCGTTGGAACAGGCCGTTGGTGTGGAAGTAGGTGTCGAGGTTCTCGGCGAACTCCTTGGACGGGATGCTCTTGGCGGCCTCGACCTGGCTGATCCACTGTGGGGTGTAGCCGAGGGCCTCGGCGAGGGCCGTCTTCGTCAGTCCGGCCTGTGAACGCCACTCCGCCATTTCACAGGCGAATGTCTGAATTGCGGGGGCTTCATATGGTTCACTCCTCGATCCCATGGGAGCTCCTTTTGAAACCCGGCGACGGGTTTCGTTGATCTTTTGGGGGGTCGCGCATTGTCCGTGCGACTTGCTGGCCGGGAACAACGCGTCGCTGTGATTCTTATAACACATATCCCGACGCCGAATCCGACCATGGGACCTTCCGTGAAAGACACATCTTCGTTCGATAACCCGGCTCTCGATGGGCTACGTGAGGACTTTCCCGGGCATCACATTTGGCGATCACGGCGCTGGGACGGACATTTCGGGGAATACGTGGCCACGCTCATCGACCCGAAGGCCGGCGTGGACGCGACGGTGATGCGTCCTGACCCGGTCGAACTCCGGGCCGAGCTGATGAGGGAGGCGTTCCGGGCACGCGGCACCACTCGGAACCTCAGGTGACGGAACAGGACAGAACGTCCTCTTCGTCATCGAGGCGGGCCGTCCGCCCCCGGGCGGCCCAAGGGGGGAACAGGGCGGCGCGGCCGGTGGGGATTCCCCCGAGTCCACCGGCCGCGCCGTCTCCCTTGGACGGGCTCCGGGCCCGGCGTCACCTGTCCCGGGTCGCTCGTCGACTGCGGCGGCGCGGGTGGAGCGTTCAGAGCCGCCGGGACGGTCGCTTGTTGCGGCTGCGGGTGTTCGATTCCCGCGTTTCGTGTATCGGGGAACATGTCGCGGCCGTCCGGGACGACGACGGCTGGTGGTTCGCGTCGGGCAGCGGGGAGCGGCTGGCGCCTTGCGGCGATCCCGAGGGCGCAGCGGTCGGGATCGCCGTTCTCCTGGTTCCCTGGATCATCTGCGCCCTTGGCGGTGCGGCATTCACACCTATGGGCCGCGAGGGCACCGCCGAGGAAAGTTCACAACGGTGCAGTGATCGTCCCGGTTGAATCCTTGCGGTGTCCGCTGGGCCATTTGAACGTGTCGGGAGAACAGTTTCGGCGTCCGGACGGCGATGTCGCATGGCATTCGACACAGGCCGTTCTGCTGATCGGTCCACGGTGACGCTCTGTCGCCGACTCTGGTTCCGCCAGAGGACTCAGTGTGATCGACTTCACTCTTCATCGTGACCCTGCGTGGGCGTTACAGAAAGTCACGGCAGCGTGATTTTCAGCATCGGATGACCCTGCGTCCGAGCACCGCGGACCTCATCCCCGCAGGGGAGGCCGGCTCCGCATTAGTCGCCATCCAAGCATGTTTCCGCAGGTCAGAGCGTCGATATTCCATTGTTCGCGAAGGTGGGTCGCTCGGCCAATGCGGAGGGTTTACACGATTCTCGGCATGACCGAGTTAGGCCATTCACCGGCTGTTCTCCTGCATTTCAGGTTGCGCCGGAACGAGTTATCACTACACTGCTGCCTCATCGTCCTCCTACGTACCCCCGGGCCTCGCTAACTGCGAGCACACCCGCCATGTCTGCCGCATCAAGCGGCATCCCCCGCCATCGCTAGGTGTGATTCCCCCCGAGGACGTGGAGAGTTCCCCGAACATGAGGAGAAACGCAATGCGCGCAACTCAGCTGGCCGCGGCAGGATTCGCCGCAGGCGCGATGGTGCTTGGGATGGCGGGCCCTGCACTCGCCACCCCGGGCGACCCGGTCACCCCTGGTGCCCCCTGCAGCAACGTCGGGGCCACGGCCGAGAACGCGGCCGGCGAGCTGATGAAGTGCATCAAGAAGGCGGGCGAGGAGAAGGCCACCTGGCAGCCGGCCGCCCCGGGTGACGAGAACCCGACGCCGACGCCGACGCCGACCACGCCGACCTTCAAGTTCGGCTACGACAAGGTGAAGCTGTCCACCACGCGCGTCGCCCCCGGTCAGAACGTGACGTTCACGGTCACCTGCCCGACCTCGGTCACCGTCGCGGGCAACGGCTACACCAAGAACCCCCTGCCGGTGAAGAAGGCGGGCGAGAACACCTTCACCGCCCAGGGCACGTACCGCAGCAACCTGCCGGACCCGACCACCGTCACGGTGGTCTGCAAGGACTTCGGCTCGGTCAAGTACAGCACCAGCCCTGAGAAGGCCGAGGGCAGCGGCAACGGCAACGGCAACGGCATGGCGCCGAAGACGCCGAAGGTCCCCACCGGCCCCATCAACACCGGTGACGGCAGCTCGCTGGGCACCGGCGGCTCGCCGATGATGGCCGCCGCCTGGGGCGTGTTCGCGTTCCTCGGCCTCGGTGCGGTCGCGCTGCGCCGCCGGACGGTCTCGGAGCGGTCGTAAGTTGCCTGAATTCTCAGCAACGGCCACCGGTCGCCGCGCCATGGGCGTGGCGACCGGTGCGCTGCTCACCGGACTCCTGTTGAGCGGCTGCGGTGGCGACGACGGCAGCGTCACGGCCGAGGGGACCCCCGAGGGCACCCCGGCGGCGACCGCCTCCGCGGCGCCGGTGTCGGCGCCGCTGACCCATTCGCAGCCAACGAAGATCACCATCGAGAAGCTCGGTGTGTCGGCTCCCGTCAGCGAGATCGGGCTGCTGCCCAACGGTCGCGTCGAGGAACCGCCGCTGAGCAAGCCGAACCTGGTCGGCTGGTACAAGGAGGGCGTCACGCCGGGCGAGATCGGCCCGTCGGTCCTCCTCGGCCACGTCGACGCCAACGGCAAGCAGGCCGTGTTCTACCGCCTGAAGGAACTCAAGGCGGGCGACAAGATCCAGGTGGCGCGCAAGGACGGCACCACCGCCACGTTCGCCGTGCAGCAGATCCAGCGTGTGGACAAGAACGCCTTCCCCCACAAGAAGGTGTTCGCCGAGCAGCTGGACCACGCGGCACTTCGTCTGGTGACCTGCGGGGGCGCTTTCGACCCCAAGTCGGGCCACTACAAGGACAACGTGATCGTGTACTCCAAGCTGGTCAAGGCCTGATCAGTTCAACGCGGCCGCCCGCCCGTCCACGACTGTGGAGGGGCGGGCGGTCTCTTTGCGTGGACGGGCCCGGTGTCCGGACCCGTCCAGGAGCGGGGCCTCAGCGGCGGTACAGGTTCAGCTTCTCTTCACCGATGCGTTCGCGGAGGGCCGGGTCGTCGACGCCCTGGCCTTCGCCGGTGGCGCCGCACAGGACGGCGACCTTGCCGATGTGCTGGTTGGTCTGGACGGCGCGGGTCGCGTCGCCGGCCTCGTCCAGCGGGAACACGGCCGACAGCGTCGGGTGGATCATGCCGAGGCCGATGAGGCGGTTGACCTCGACGGCCTCGTGGTAGTTGAAGCCGTGCGAGCCGATGATGCTCTTGAGGCGCATCCAGAGGAACCGGTTGTCGTACTCGTGCTTGTAGCCCGTGGAGGAGCCGCAGGTGACGACCTTGCCGCCGCGCTTGGCGACGTACACGGACGCGCCGAACGTCTCGCGACCGAGGTACTCGAAGACGATGCCCGGGTCCTCGCCGACGAGGCGGCGGATCGCCTCGCCCAGCATCCGGCCGGCCTTGGGGTGGCGGAAACCCTGCTCGCCGAGGTCCAGGTCGTTGCGGTTGATGACGTGCTCGCAGCCCTGGGAGCGGACGATGTCGGCCTTCTCGTCGGACGACACGACCCCGACGGGGATGCCGCCGCCGTTCCGGACGAGCTGCGTCGCGTACGAGCCTAGGCCGCCGGTGGCGCCCCAGATCAGGACGACGTCGCCCTGCTTCATGCGGGCGCCGTGCGTCCCGACGAGCATCCGGTAGGCGGTGGCGGCGCAGAGGGTGTTGGCGCCCGCCTCCTCCCACGTGAGGTGCGCGGGCTTGCGGATGAGCTGGTTCGCCTTGACGATGCAGTACTCGCCGAGGGAACCGAAGTTCGTCTCGAAGCCCCACGCGAGCTGCGTCTCGCTCATCATGCCGTCGTCGTAGGAGCCGTGGTCCTCCTCGTCCACATAGGACGGGGACAGGACGACCTTGTCGCCGACCTTCCAGCTCTTGACGCCGCTGCCGGTGCGGACGACGACGCCGGAGCCGTCCGAGCCGAGGATGTGGTACGGCAGGTCGTGGCGGGCGCCGTACCAGCCCTGCCGGCCGAACTTCTCCAGGAACGCGAACGTGGGGATGGGCTCGAAGATCGCCGACCAGACGGTGTTGAAGTTGATCGCGGCGGACATCACCGCGACGACGCACTCGTCGGGGGCGAGTTCGGGCATGTCGACCTCGCCGACGTGCATGGAGCGGCGCACGTCCTTGTCGGTCTGGCCCTCGAAGATCCCGACCTCGTCCTTGCGGGTGAACGCGGCGCGGAAGCGGGTCGGCAGGTCGATGTCCTGCAGCTCGGGTCCGGTCGCGCCGGACCGTACGGCATCGAGAAGGTCGTGGGACTGGGCCATGGGGGTGTCCTCCGTGGAACGGGGTTAAGGATGGCCCTCAGCGGGCCGGGTTCGACGTGTCGGTCGGTGCGGCCGGCTCGCGCCGTCCGGCCAGCCGGCCCTCCAGGTGCGCGGCGAGCGCCTCCACACCGGGCGGGTCCAGCAGGTTGAGGTGGTGCACCCCGGGGATCGTGACGATCTCCAGGTCGGAGCAGAGCCCGCCGAACCCGTTGGTGCCGTCGAGCACGTAACGGGCATCGCGGACGGCCCAGGGGGTCTCCTCGGGCGCGTAGTAGAGGACGACGCGGCCGTCGTACGGCCCGGGCTGGTACGCCTCCAGGGAGCGGGTGTCCTGGTGGGACGTGAGCTGATGGGTGAGGGCCGCCGGGGGAATGTAGTCCACCAGCGGGGCCGCACGCTCCATGACCAGCGCGAACTGCGCCTCCTCGTCCAGCCCGGACAGTTCCTCGTAGGTGAGAGTGACGTCCAGGCCGTACGTCTCGTTGATGTAGTCGGCGAACGCAGAGAACCGGCGGGCGAGGGTGTCGGACTCGTCGTCCACGGCGAGCGGCAGGCCCGCGTCGAACAGCGCGACGAACTCGACGTCGCGTCCGGCGGCGGTGAGCTGGCGGGCCGTCTCGTAGGCGAGGACGCCGCCGAACGACCAGCCGCCGAGC
Source organism: Spirillospora sp. NPDC048819 (assembly GCF_040650055.1). Taxonomy (NCBI): domain Bacteria; kingdom Bacillati; phylum Actinomycetota; class Actinomycetes; order Streptosporangiales; family Thermomonosporaceae; genus Spirillospora; species Spirillospora sp. NPDC048819. The sequence continues at coordinate 186,177 of NZ_JBEZGN010000010.1, forward strand.
CGGAACGCGCCGTCGGGCTGCGCCTCCAGGAGGTGCTGGACGTAGCGGGCGGCGCGTTCCTCGACGGACGGCGCGTCCTCGAACCGCTCCAGCCCGTACACCGGCTGGTCGTCGCCGAGCAGGTCGATGAGCTGCCGGTAGCAGGCGGTGGTGCCGCCGGCGGGATGCGCGATGAAGATCGGGCGGCGGCCGCCTGACGCGTCGTTGGAGGGGGACGTCCCCCCGGGCCGGCCCGGAGTCAGCGGCCGGACGGTCTGCCGTGCGGCCTCCTCGTCGGCGGCGCGGATGAACTCGGCGACGTTCTCCGCCGTCGGCACCTCGAACAGTTCGCCCCGCGTGAACTCGCCGGCGAGTTCCGCCGCGACCCTGGCGACGATCTGGTCGGCCTGGTCGTCCCGGCCGCCCAGTTCGGCGAAGAAGTCGGCGGTGACGCCGACGCGGTCGAGGCCGAGGACGTCCTCGAAGATGCGGACGGCGAGGCGTTCGGCGGCGTCGCGCGGCATGACGTATCCGGCTTCGGCGTTGGACACGGCGGCGGGCGCCCGCGCCGGAGCCGGAGCGTCCGACAGGCCCAGTTCGCCGGCCGCCCACTCCTCGAAGACGTTGACGCTCGCGCCCTGCAGCAGCACCGACGCGGGGACGGTCAGTCCCAGGTCGTGCTCGACACCGCTCTTGATCCGGACGGCGACGAGCGAGTCGAGGCCGAGGTCGGTGAGCGGGACGGCCGGGTCCAGGCGCTGCGGGTCGAAGCCGAGGACGGCCGCGATCCGGTGCCTGACCTGCGTGGCGATCATCTTGCGGGCGGTGGCGGGGTCGACGTCCTTGAGCGCCTCGATGCCGGGCCAGTCGCCCGCGTCGCCCGCTCCGGCGTCGTCGGCCGCCTCCGTCAGCGCGGCGAAGTACGGCATGTCGCGGATCTCGGGGAACAGCCCGACCGCCGTGACGGGGTCGAACCGCAACACACCCGTCGCCGGCCTGTCGTGGACGAGCAGCGCCTCCAGCGCCTCGGCGCCCTCCGCCGGGCTGAGCGGGTCGATGACGGTGACCGACGTGTCCGCCGCCCCGCCGACCTGTGACCAGGTGCCCCAGTTGATGGTGGTTCCGGGACGTCCGGCGGCCCGCCGGTACGCCATCAGCGCGTCGATCGCGGCGTTCGCGGCGGCATAGGCGGCCTGGCCGGGCGAGCCGAGCAGCGCCGCGGCCGACGAGTGCATGACGAGCCAGTCGAGGTCGAGGTCCCAGGTGGCCTCGCTGAGCCGCCGCGCGCCCTCGACCTTCGCCGTCCACACCCTGTGGAGATCGTCGGCGCCGAGGTCGGCGATCAGCCGGTCGTCGATGGCTCCGGCGCCGTGCACGATTCCGCGCAGCCGGGCGCCGCCCTCCTGCGCGACCCTGATGAGCCGCTCGGCCATGCCCGGCTTGGCGATGTCGCCGAGGACGACGCCGACGTCGACCCCGTCCTCACGCAGGCGGGCGATCACCTTCTCCGCGTCGGCGTCGGGGCCGCTCCGCCCGGACAGGACGATGCGTCCCGCGCCGCGTTCGGCCAGCAGCCGCGCGGTGACCAGCCCGATCCCGCCGTACCCGCCGGTGATCACATAGGCGCCGCCGCGCCGGACGGCCCGCTTCGGCTTGGCCGCCGCCTCCGGCAGCCTCGCCTGCGCGAGACGCGCCACATGGCGTACGCCGCCGCGCCAGGCGACCTCCCGCGCGTTGTCGCCGCCGAGAAGCTCCGCGACCAGATCGGCGGGACGGTCGACGTCCACATGCGTGGCCCGCTGGACGGTACGTTCGAACGCCAGCACGCGGGTGAGCGCGCTGATGAATCCGTGGCCGGGTTCGCCTCGTTCCCCGTCCTTCACGGGGAGCGCCCTGTGCGTCGCGACGTAGAGCCGCGGACCGTCCGGGAGCGAACGGCTCACACCGGCGACGGCGAGAACCAGGTCCTCGTCCACCAGATCCGCGGACGGGACGAGGACGACGCCGTCGACCGGGTCGTCCATCGCCGGGTGCTCGTCCGGCGGGCGGTTCGTCAGCCGGTGCCGGACGACCCGCCGCCCGCGGCCTTCCAGCCCGGCGACGGCCGCGGACGCGAGCGCGTCCTCCTCGTCGGACAACACCAGCCAGATTCCCCGGCCACCGCCACCGGCCTCGCCACCGCCGGCCTCGCCACCGCCGGCCTCGTGCCCGCCGGCCTCGCCACCACCGGTCGCGTGCCCGCCGGCCTCGCCACCGCCGGCCTCGTCACCACTGGCCTTGCCATCACCGGCCTTGCCCTCAGCGGTCTCGGCCGACGACCGGGCCGTGTCCGGCGCGGGGACGTCGAGGTCGGAGGCGTCCGCAGTGGGCAGCGGAGCCTCGTCCCAGACGAGTTCGACGAGCTTGTCGGCCACGGGGACGGGCACGTCATGGCGCTCGACGCGGCGCAGGACGATGCCGGTGGCCTCGGCGAGAACCTGGCCGTCCGCCGCGAGAAGCAGAACCGACCCCGTGACGCCCTCGTCGTCGTGGGACACCGCGGCGCGGACATGCCCGCCGCGGTGCGTCGGCCCGTACACGCGCAGGCTGCCGATGGTCTCGGCCAGCCACGTTCCGTCCGCGAGGGCCGCCGCCTCGTCCGACAGAACGGACAGGCAGCGGCCGAACACCTCGGGGTGCAGCCGGTAGTGGCGGCTGCCGCGCTCGGCGCCCGCGACCTCGGTGGCGGCGCCGGGCTCGGACGCCGCCGGGGACCGCAGGTCCTCACCGACGTCCGCGCTGGCCAGCCGCGTCCATGTTCCCGCGGGCGTCAGCGCGTGCACCTCCACCCGCTGCTCCGCCTCCGTGAACGTCGTCGTCACGGTCGTGTGGTCGGCGAGCGCGAGCGGCCGCTCGATCCACAGGCTGTTGACGCGGACGTCGCCGGTGCCGAGCGCGGTCGCCCCGGCGGCGAGCGCCATCTCCGCGAACGCCGCGACCGGAAGCGTGTGCAGGCCGTGGACGGCCGCGCCGCCGAGCCACGGCTGCGCGGCGAGGCCCACGTCGGCGCGCCAGGCGTGCCGCTCTTCGCCGGGCATTTCGACATGTGCGCCGAGAAGGGGGTGCTCGTCCCGTCCGCCGGACGTGCGCGCGGACAGGTCGACCCAGTGCCGCTCGTGCCGCCACGGCGCCTGCGGGACGTCGATGATCCGCCCGTCCGCGGGCGCGGCGACCGCGTGACCGTACGCGGCCAGGGTGGCGAGCTGCGCGTGGAAGGTCAGGGTGTCGTCTGTACCCATTACGCCGCCCGAGCCCACCTCCTGCCCCTTCGGTGCCCGCTTGAGCGTGTGGGTGACGAGCGCACCCGTCCCCTCAAGCGTCTCCCCGACCGCGTGCGCGAGAATGGGGTGGGCGTTGACCTCGACGAACGTCCGGAACCCGTCCTCGGCGGCCGCCGACACCGCATCGGTGAGCCGCACGGCGTTGCGCAGGTTCGCCGCCCAGTGGGAGACCCCGAGCCCGCCCGCTTCCTCGATGAGGGCGCGGGGGTCGTCGAGGGCCGTCGTGTAGAGCTTGATGCCTTCGGCGAGGGGCGTGCCGCGTTCGGTGCCCACCTCGGCGAGGAGTTCGCGCAGCTCGGGGAGCAGCGGGTCGACCTGGGGCGAATGCCCGGCGCCTTCGGCCTGGACCATCCGGGCGAGCCGGCCCTCGGCCTCCGCGCGCTTGACGATCTCCGCGACCTGGTCGGCGTCGCCGGTCACCACGGTCTGCTTCGGGGACGAGTGCACGGCCGCGTACACCTCGGGCAGCCCCTCGCCCAGGCGCGCGACCTCGTCGGCGGACGCGCCGAGGACGGCCATCGCACCGCCGCCGACGAGCCGCGTCAGCAGGCGGGACCGGCGGCAGATGACGCGGACGCCGTCCTCCAGTGTGATCGCTCCGGCCACGACGGCGGCCGCGACCTCGCCCATCGAGTGGCCGATGACCGCGCCGGGCGTGACGCCGTACGACTTCCACATCCGCGCGAGGCCGATCTGGATCGCGAACAGCACCGGCATCGCGACGACCGGGCCGTCCGGCTTCTCGCCCTCTTCGAGCAGCGACCACAGGCCGGGGCCGCCCTCCTCGGCGAACAGGCCGTCCAGGTCGTCGATGGCCTCGGCGAACGCGGGCTCCTCCTCCAGAAGCCGCTGCGCCATGCCCGCGCGCTGCGCGCCGTACCCGGAGAACACCCACACGGGACGGCCCGGAGCGCCGAGCGCGGTGCCGTTCACCACACCGGGATGGGGCCGGCCTTCGGCGAGGGCGGTCAGCCCGTCGATGAGGCCTGCGCGGTCCCGGGCGGCGACGGCGGCGCGGGCCCGTCCACGGCCGCGGCGCCGGTGTAGGGTGCGCGCGAGGTCGGGGAGCTTCACGTCCTGGGCCGGGAGCCACTCGGCGAGGGCGGCGGCGTGGTCGCGTATACGGTCGTCGCTGGTGTCGGACAGCGGGAACGTGCGGACGACCGCCGGATGGACCGTCGCCTCCTGCGCGGGGGCCTTCTCCAGAAGGACGTGTGCGTTCGTCCCACCGAAGCCGAACCCGGACACACCGGCGCGTGCGGGATGACCGCGCTCAGGCCAAGGCGTCTCTTCCGCGACGACGGCGAGGCGCAGTTCGTCGAACGGGATGTGCGGGTTGGGTTCTTTGTAGTGCGCGCTAGGCGGGATTACGCCGTGATGGAGCGCGAGGACGGTTTTGATGAGCCCGGCTATGCCCGCCGCCGACTCCATGTGCCCGAGGTTGGACTTCGCGGAACCGAGCAGGAGAGGGGCATCGGGTTCGCGTCCGGCGCCGAGGACGTCACCGACCGCCTTGGCCTCGATGGGGTCGCCCAGGAACGTGCCCGTCCCGTGGGCTTCGACGTAGTCGACCTCACGCGTGTCGACGCCCGCGCTGGCGTACACGTCGCGGAGCAGGGAGCGCTGCGCGTCGGAGTTGGGGGCGACGAGGCCGTTGGACCGTCCGTCGGAGTTGACGCCGGAACCCTTCACGACCGCGAGGATCCGGTCGCCGTCCCGGACCGCGTCCGAAAGCCGCTTCATGACGACGGCGCCGCAGCCCTCCGCGCGGACCATCCCGTCGGCGGACGCGTCGAACGCCTTGCAGTGCCCGTCGGACGCCGTCCCGCCGGCGAGGTCGAACGTCATCGTGACGGTCGGCGACAGCAGGACGTTCACGCCGCCGGCGAGCGCCACGTCCGCCTCGCCGCTGCGCAGCGCCTGCACGGCGAGGTGCGTGGAGACCAGCGACGACGAGCACGCCGTGTCGACGATCATGCTGGGGCCGCGCAGGTCCAGCAGGTACGACAGCCGGTTCGCGATGATGCTGAGCGCCGCGCCGGTCGCCGTGAACGGTTCGAGGGACGCCAGGTCGGACGCGGTGAACGCCGCGTACTCCGGCGCGGACACCCCGACGAACACGCCGGTGCGGCTGCCGCGCAGCGACGCCGGGCCGATGCCCGCGTGCTCGAACGCCTCCCACGCGACCTCGAGGACGAGGCGCTGCTGCGGGTCCATCACCGCGGCCTCGCGCGGGGTGATGCCGAAGAACTGCGCGTCGAACCCGGCGAGGTCGTCGAGGAAGCCGCCGAGCCGGGTCGTCCTGGCGAGCAGGTCGCCGACCTCGGGGGAACCGTCGTCGAACGGATCCCAGCGGCCGTCCGGCACCTCGCGGATCGCGTCGCCCCGGCCGGTCAGGAACCGCCAGTAGTCCTCGGGGCCGGTGAGGTCGCGTTCCCCGCCGGGGAAGCGGCAGCCGATGCCGACGACGGCGATCGGCTCGTCGTTCGCGGCCTCCCGCATGGCGACCGGTGCCGGTTCCGGACGCGTCGCCCCGGAGCCGCCGCCCGCGAGCGCCACGGAGAGCTTGTTGATCGTCGGATGTTCCCAGACGAGGGTGGCGGGGAGGGCCCGGCCCAGCATCTGCTCGAGCTCGCCCGCGATCGCGACCGCGTCCCGGGACGCCAGCCCGAACTCCTCCAGCGGCCGGTCGGGGTCGATCTCGGCGACGGTGATCCTGGAGCGACGCGCGATCTGCTCGATCAGGTGCCGGCGGATCGAATCCTCACTGATCCGAGTCTCGTCCTGCGCGTTGTCCCGCGCGGCTCCGGAACGATCATTGCTCTGCATACGGTGGGGTCCCCCCAAAAACCGGGATCGTTCAGCGAAGCGGAGGGACCCACTTTGTCCTACGATGACGAGCTCACGATGCGCACCCAGACCACTTTTCTCATCCGCTACTTGTCACGGTGATGACAAGACTCGGGAGTAACCATTGTGGCCTGATGGGATAGTTGAGGTGCCTTGGCCACAGTCAGGGTGGAGTAACGACCTATCAACCAATAGTAACAATAGCGACGAGCGCTTTTAGGGGGAAGCGGCGGATTTCCTGACTGTGGGGATTTCACGCCGTACGCACAGTGACCCGGGGCCGGTACCGATGGGCGCTGGCGGTCGTGGCCGTCAGCGCGTTCATGACCACCATGGACAACACGGTGGTCTTCACGGCGCTGCCCACGATCATGGCCGACCTCGACATGTCGTCCTCCGCCAAGGACTGGGTCGCCACCGGGTACATCCTGATGTTCTCCTGCCTGATGATCATGGGCGGGAGGCTCGCCGACGTCTACGGCTGCCGCGTCACGTTCACCTCCGGCATGGTCGTCTTCACCGCCGCGTCCGCCGTCTGCGGGCTCGCGCAAAGCTCCGACGTGCTCATCCTCGCCCGCATCGTGCAGGGCGCCGGCGCCGCGCTCGTGCTGCCCGCCACGCAGGTGATGGTCACCGTCGGACGCACCGACAAGCAGCGCTCCATCGGCAACATCGCCTTCATCGGCGCCGCGTCCAGCGCGACCGCGCTCGGCCCCACGATCGGCGGCGTGATCGTCCAGCACTGGCACTGGGGCTGGATCTTCCTGATCAACATCCTGCCCGGCATCCTGGTGATCGTCCTCGGCCTGTTCGTCCTCACCTCCCACGGCGAGAACAAGCACGCCCGCATCGACCTGCCCGGTGTGCTGATCTCCGCCACGATGCTGTTCGCGTTCATCTACGGGCTGGAGTCCGGCAACAAGTACGGGTGGTCCAACCCCTCCGTGCTCAGCGTCTTCGCCCTCGGCGCGATCGCACTCGTCTGTTTCATCCTGGTGGAGAGCTGGGCCCCCGACCCCATGATCGACCTGCGGTTCTTCCGCAACCGGGTCTTCACCGGCGGGCTGATGTCGCAGATGCTCTACGGCATCGGCTTCAACGGCATGATGTTCTACTCGCAGCCGTTCCTGCAGCGCTTCCTCGGCTTCTCGCCCCCCGAGGCCGGCCTCGTCATGCTGCCCCCCGCCATCGCGATCATGCTGCTCACCCCGGTGGCGTTCCTGCTCGCCACCAAGATCGGCCCGCGCCCGGCGATCGGCGCCGGCATGGCCCTGATGGGCCTCGGGATGTTCCTGTTCTCCACCCTGCAGACCGGCGACGGCTACGCCCAGCTGATGCCCGGCGTCATGCTCGTCGGCGTCGGCGCCGCCCTGGGCATGCCGCTGGTGATGTACGTGCTGAAGGCCGTCCCTGAGCGGCGGGCGGGCGTGGCCAGCGGCGTCATCAACGTCATCCGCGAGGCGTCCGGCGCGTTCGGCATCGCCATCATCGGCCTGCTCATCCACGCCGTCCCCGACCAGGGCGCGAGCGCCGCCGAACTGGAGACGTTCCGCGACGGCACCTCGTCCGGCCTCATCCTCGGCGCCGGCCTCGTCCTCATCGGCGGCGTGATCAGCGCCCTCACCCTGCCCAGCCGGCGCGGCTGGCTCGGCCCCAAGCACGGCAAGAAACCGCCCCTCATCACCGAGCCCGGCCCCCGCGAAACCCTCCCCGACCCCATCCCGGTGACCCCCCTGGGCGCCCCCGTCGGCCTGGCCGTCGTCAGCGCGGCCCCGCCCATCGCCCCCGTTCCGCTCCCAACCACCTGGGAGGACGAAGACATGCCGGACGACCGCGCCCCCACCCCGGGCCCCCACTGGTGGACCGACACGGACACCGACACCGACCCCGAGGCCAAGCCCGACGACGACACGTTCACCTGGCAGAAGGACACCGGCCCGCCGACCCCCTGGCCGGCTCCACCGTCCGAACCCCCACCAGGCCCCGCGAACGCCTGGGAGGACTGGCCCGCCGCGCCCCCCACCGACAGCGCACAACGCATCACCGCTCCCATCCCCACCATCGCGCCGCCACGCACGGCAGCTACCTGGAAAGACACCCCGGCGCTGCCCGACGACGCCACAGAGCCAGACCCGACGCAGACGCGACGTACCCCAATCCCCGGGCAGACCACCGAATCGCCAGACAGCGAGCCAGGACCACCGGGCACCACAGAGGCACCGCTCGCCGAGCTCACACCGAGCCACCAACCCGAAGACGCGCGCGACCCGAGCACGCCCACGGAAACCCTTGCCGACGGAGCACTGACCGCACCGCACCCGTCCACACCGCACCCGTCCACCGGGCCGACGCCACAAGAACCACCCACGCGCCACCCCGTCCAGACGCCGACCAGCCTTGCACCCCCTCACACCGAGAACACGCCAAGGCCCCCGAGGCGCACGGTTGAGAGCCCGCCCACCGACCCCCTGCACAACACCACAGAAGCCGGCTTCGCCCCGGCCCCGGTCCCACCGCCGACCGACAGCCACATACCGCCCCCAACAGCGAACACACCCCAACGTCCCACCGAAGACACCGGCGCGCTCTCAGCAACCGCCCACCCCACCACCGAAGACATCCCCACCAAAGACACCGGCGCGCAGCCCAGCGACCACCAAACCGAACCAGCCACGGGCGTCGGCGAGCGCCAGAGCGACGGCGTCAGGACGCCACCCGCACCCACACAGGCCACCACCACCGACAACACCGGTCCGCAACTGCGCGGCCACCGGACCGAACCGGCAGAGCGCGCCGGTGGGCGCCCCGGCGATGGCGTCAGGACGCCACCCGCATCCACACGGGCCACCCCCACGGCAGACACCGATGCGCAGCCGAGCGACCACCAAGTCGAACCAGCCGCGGACGTTGGCGGGCCTCCGGGCGATGGCCTCAGAACGCCACTCATACCCACCCAGGCCACCACCGAGGACACCAGCGGCCAGCCCCGCGAACAACACGTCGAACCAGCCGCGGTCGCCGGTGAACGCCTGAGCGATGACGTCAGGACGCCACTTGTACCCACTCACGCCACCACAGAGGACACCAGCGGCCAGCCGCGCGAACAACACGTCGAACCAGCGGCGGTCGTTGGTGAGCGCCTGAGCGATGACGTCAGAACACCGCCGGTACCCGCACAACCCACGACCACCGAGGACGCCGGTCTCCAGCCGAGCGGCCATCGGGTCGAACCGGCGGCGGGCGATGGCGGGCAGCTAGGCGATGGCGTTAGGACGCTGCGTGTGACCGCTCGGGCCAGTTCGGTCGAGGAGGGCGGTGCGCTGGTTGGGAGGGCCTCGGGGTCGGGTGCGGGGTCGGCGGACGAGGTCGTGGGCGGGGATGGGGCGGCCGGGCCTTCTGCGGAGGAGGACGGTGGGCGGCCGGCGCCTCCGGAAGGGTGGTACGAGCCTTATGTCCCGGAAGAGGGCCCGGTGGACGAGCCGCAGCCCAAGCCGCGCAGCGACGCCTGGTAGGAGGACAGCGTGAGCAGAATCGTGATCTTCGCGGCGGGGTCGCGGGGGGACATCCAGCCATGTGTGGCGCTGGGGCGGGTGCTGCGGCGGCGGGGGGACGAGGTGCGGCTGGTGGCGAGTGCGCGGTACTCGCCGATGGTCGTCGCCGCGGGGCTCGAACTTGCGCCGCTGACGGCGGATCCGACGGAAATCCTCGAATCGGACGCCGGCCAGGAGTTGCTGGCGGGCGGACGCAATCCGGTGAAGTTCCTCGGCGGGTTCCGGCGGATACTGGGGCCGATGGCCGAGCGGCTGTTGGCGGAGTGTTTGGACGCTTGTAAGGGCGCCGATCTGATATTGGGGCCCACTTTGGGTTTTCTTCCTCAGCATATTGGCGAGCATCTCGGTGTTCCTTGGGCGCTGATTCATTTTCAGCCGAGCCGGCCTACGGGCGCGTTCCCTCATCCGTTCGTTCCGCAGGCGCGAATGTTCGGGCCGTGGGCGAACCGGGCGAGTTTCCTGGCGGTCGATCAGATCGCGTGGCAGTTGTCGCGGCCGTTCATCAACCCGTGGCGGGACACGGCGCTGGGGTTGCCTCGGCTGCCGGTGCGGGGCAGGCGGGCTGACGGTGGGACGGTGCTGGCGTGTTTCAGCCCGGCCGTGGTCCCGAGGCCGAAGGACTGGCCGTCCAATGTGAACCTCACCGGGTACTGGTTCCTCGACGAGCCTGATTGGGAGCCTCCGAAGGAGCTGGCGGAGTTTCTGGCGGCGGGTCCCGCGCCGGTGTACGTCGGGTTCGGGAGCATGGTGCCGAAGGACTCCGAAATGACCGGAATGGTGGTACGGACGGCGTTGAAGCTCGCCGGAGTGCGGGGCATCGTGCAGGGCGATCCGGACACTTCGGATGATCACGTTCTCGCCGTCCGGGACGTGCCGCACTCGTGGCTGTTCCCGCGAATGGCCGCGGTGGTGCATCACGGCGGTGCGGGGACGACCGCGGCGGGACTGCGGGCGGGTGTGCCGACCGTGGTGTGCCCGTTCTTCGGCGACCAGCCCTACTGGGGCGAGCGTGTCGCGTCGCTGGGTGCGGGGCCGGCCCCGCTGCCGTTCCGCGCGCTGACGGTCCCGCGGCTCGCGTCGAAGATCCGGCGTGCCGTCCGGGATCAGGGGATGGCGGACCAGGCGGGTGAGCTGGGCCGGCGGATCCGGGACGAGGACGGTGTCGGGCGGGCGCAGGAGATCATCGATTCGCTCCTTCGGTGAGGTCTCATAGCTACGTCGGATGAACGAGCCGGACTCCGACGGGGCGTCGACGGAAGTTGTCCGTGCCGCAGGGGTAGGGGCATCTGGCGGCGGAGTTAGGTGCTGCGGAGTTAGGTGCTGCGGTGGGCCTGGTCGTGCATCGGGTCGGTGATCGTGGCGCAGGGGCGCTCGCTGGGGCGCTCGCTGTGCGTGGACAGCCCGCTCTGCGTGGACGAGTCAGGCGTCGTCCTGTACCTCGCCCCAATGCCATCCGCTGCCGTCCGGGTTGGGGACGATCGCCCGCTTGGTGCGGGGGGTGCGCGGGGGCGTCGGCTGTGGCGGGCCGTCCGCCCAGGGGGTCCACGGTTCCCCGGACGGCCTGGATCCGCCGTTCTCCTGGCGCGACCCACCCTCGGAACCGGGCGGCGTTTGGAAGACCAGCTTTGGTGGCTCGTCGGTGGTGGGTGGTGGGACGAGCCTGAAGGCTTCGCTCGCGTCCACCTGCGGGGGCGGCGGGGTGGGCGCCCGTGGCGGGACTGACGGCTCGGCAGGCGCGCCCGATGGCATCGGAGGCGCGGCAGGTGGGCCCTGTGGCGCGGGTCCGGTACCGGGCGTCCTGGGGCGTCCGGCAGGCGGCGCGGCGGCGGGGCCAGGGCCGGGGGCAGTCGGACGAGCGCCAGCGCGGCCGGGTACGGCCGGGCCAGTGGCTGCGGGATGAGCGGCGGCCGGGCCGGGGACGGCGGGATGGGCTGTGACGCGGTCAGGGACGCCCGGGTCAGGGACGTCCGGGCCAGGGGCGGCGGGATGAGCCGAGGCCGGGCCAGGGACGGCGGGGCCAGGGACGGCGGGGGGAGCGGCGGTCCGGCCGGGGGCGGGCGGAGGAGCGGCGGCGCGGCCAGGTGCGGCGGGACGAGCGGAGGCCGGGGCGGGGGTGGTGGGGCTTGCCTCTTCCCAGTGGAGGGCGTACGGGAAGGGCTGCTCGTCCGGCAGGCGGGGTGGGAGGGCGGGGCCGGCCGCGGTGAGGGGGGTGCTGCGTTCGCGCAGGTCCATGCGGGCGTGCAGGCCGGCGAGGAAGCCCGGCAGCCACCAGTTGGCGGCGCCCATGAACCGCATCGTGGCCGGGACGAGGAGGGAGCGGACGAGCATCGCGTCCACGACGACGGCGACGAACATGCCGACGCCGATGAGCTTGACGACGGTGATGCCGGCCGTGCTGAACGCGCCGATGACCACGAGGAAGAGCAGTGCGGCGCTGGTGATGATGCTGCCGGTGTGCTGCATGCCGCGCGCGACCGCGGCGCGGTTGTCGTGGGTGAGGTCCCATTCCTCGCGGATGCGGCTGAGCAGGAAGACCTCGTAGTCCATGGACAGGCCGAACACGACCGCGAGGATGAGGATCATGCTGGTGGCCTCGACGCCGCCGGTGGGGGTGAAGTCGAGGAGGCCGGCGAGGTGGCCGTACTGGAAGCCCCAGACGATCGCGCCGAAGGACGCTCCGATCGACAGGACGTTCATCACGATGGCCTTCAGCGGCAGCACGATCGAGCCGAAGAACATGAACAGCAGGATGAACGTGGCGATCCCGACGACGAGCGCCATCTTGGGCAGGGTTTCCATCAGGCTCGACATCAGGTCCATCTGCGCGGCCGTGCTGCCGCCGACGTCGACGTGCATCGGGTAGCCGTCCTTGGACAGGCTCATGCCCCGGATCTTCGTGACGAGGTCCTGGGCCTGCTGGTCCATCGGCTCGTACTTGTGCGTGACGGAGATGCGCACGCCTCCGTACGTGCCGGAGTAGCCGGTGAACTGGGCTTCCGACACGCCGGGCAGCGACCCCAATTCCTTCCTGAACTCGTCCAGGTAGGGCGGGATGGGGTCGTTGTCGTCGGGCGTCCAGTTGCGCGGGATGAGGTCTCCGGAGACGACGACGTCGATGGGTTCCGCGGATCCGTTGGGGAATTCCCGCTTGACGGTCTCGACCACGGCGCGTGTGGGGCTGTCCTTGGGCAGGACGCGGGCGTCCACGCTGCCGAACTGCACGTTCAGGAACGGCACGAACATCACGCCCAGGATGACGAGCACGATTGCGAAGTACGGCAGCGGATGCTTCATCACGCTGTGGCCGAGGCGGTACCAGAAGCCGCTGTTGGGGTCGCGCTGCGCGCGCTTGGACGTAGGACGCCGCCACGGCATCCGGCCGAATTCGACGCGCGGGCCTAGGAGCGCCAGGAGCGTCGGCAGCAGGACGGTCGCGCCGAAGACGGCGACCATGACGGTGGCGATGCCCGCGAGCCCGATCGTCCGGAGGAACATCTGCGGGAAGAGCAGAAGCCCTGCCAGGGCGGCCGACACGGTGATGCCGCTGACCACGATGGTGCGGCCGGCGGTGGCCATGGTCGCCGACAACGCACCCTGCCTTACCGGACGCATCGCCGTCCGGTACGCCTTCTTCGCGGCCTTGCGAGATCTCCTGTCGCGTTCTCGTTTCCAAGGTTTGCCTGCCGCGATCCCCTGCGCGGCCATGTCGCGTGCCAGTTCTTCACGGAACCGGCTGATGATGAACAGCGAGTAGTCGATCGCCAGCCCGACGCCCATCATCGTGACGACTTCCAGCGCGAAGGACGTCACGTCGGTGGCATAGGTGACCACATGCAGGACGGCCAGTCCGCCGATCGTCGAGAACGCGCCCACGACGATGGGCAGGGACGCGGCTATGAGCGCACCGAAAAGGACGACGAGCAGTATGAGCAGGACCGGCAGGGTCATGAGCTCGGCGCGCACGATGTCGGCGACGACCTGTTGGCCGAACTCTTCGCCCAGGGGGATGGCGCCGCCGTACTGGACCTCCAGCCCAGGCGCGACGAGCTTTTCCTTGACGGCGTGATAGTTCTCCATCATCGTCGCGCCGTCGTCGCCCTGCAGTTTCACGGCGACGAACGTCGAACGCCGGTCGTGGGACGCGAACGAGTCCGCGGCCTTACCGTCGAACGACCAGTACGAGATGATCTCTTCGACGTTGGCCTTGGGCAGCCGCGCGATGGTGGTGACCACGCTCGCCTGGTAGCGCGGGTCGTCCACCGTCATGGTGTCGCTGCTGTAGAGGACGAGGACGTCGGGGTTCGTACTGCCGAAGTAGGTGGCGCCCAGCTTGGCGACCAGAGTCGAGGACGAGTCCGGGTCCTCGAAGCCGCCCTCCTTGAACTTGGAGAGCACGCCCAGGCCCCAGGCCCCGGCGACGATCGTCGTGACCAGGATCAGGACAAGGCTGGTCCAGCGACGCCGGTGAATGAGACGCCCCAGCCCCGAAAGCATGTTCCTCCTGTTTCGTCACGGCCGCCGGAGAGCTGCGTCGCCCCGGCGGGCCCATCGCCCATCCCGGACCGGACACCAAGGTGGCCGTCGGCTGCCCATTCTCGACCAACGGCCGCACACCCGGGACGGCACGCCCGGAACGGCACGCCCGCCCAGCCGGGACGGTGACCCCGCACGGCTACTTACGAGACGCCAGACGAGCCTCTGTCGTTGGCAGCTCGCCGTCAAGGTAGCGCTGCCGGGTGGCCGCGCGGGCGATCTTTCCGCTGGAGGTACGGGACACGCCACCCGGTTCGATCAACACGAACTCGTGGACGCTCATCTCGTGCTCGACGTTGATGGCGCCCCTTACCGCCGACTCCACTTCGTCCACGTCCACCCGTCCGAGGGGGACGCGTCGGTTGCGCTCGGCGACGACCACCAGCCGCTCGGTCTCCTCCCCGGACAACGCGAACGCGGCGACGTGGTCGGGGCGGATCGCGGGGTGCGCCTCCTGTGTGGTGACCTCGATGTCCTGCGGGTAGTGGTTGCGGCCGTCCACGATGATGAGGTCCTTGATGCGGCCTGTCACGTACAGCTCGCCCTCATGGACGACGCCATAATCACCGGTCTTCATCCAAGGCCCGGACGGAACTTCACCCGGTTCTGACAGTTCGCCGCCGAACGTGTCCTGGCTGCGTTCGGAGTTGCGCCAGTAGCCGGGGGCCGTGTTCGGGCCGTGCACCCAGATTTCGCCGACCCTGCCGTCAGGCTGCTCGACGCGCGTGTCCGGGTCGACGATCGCGACGATCTGCCCGCAGGGGCGCCCGCACGAAACGAGTGCGCTGGCCCGCTCGGACGCCTCGTCACAGAGCTGCAGGCCGCCCTGGGTCAGGTTGTCGCGGTCCACGAAGATGACCTTCGGCGGGACGTCCTCGGCCGCCGCGGTGACGAACACGGTCGCCTCGGCCAGCCCGTACCCCGGCGCCTGCGCGCCCGGACGCAGACCGGCCGCCTCGAACGCGTCCGCGAACACCGACAGCGTGGACGTCCGGATCGGCTCCGCGCCGTTCAGGCACGTCGTCAGCCCGGACAAGTCCAGGTCGGCGATCTTCTCCGGCGTCGCCTGGGACGCCACGTACTCGTAGGCGAAGTTCGGCCCCGCCGTGTAGACGTTCTTGCCCGGACGGTCCGAGATCAGCTTGAGCCACCGCATCGGGTTCATGATGAACGAGACGGGGTCGGTGAAGATGGCGTGGTCGCCGCGCACCAGCGGCAGCGCCATCGTCGAGATCAGCCCCATGTCGTGGAACAGCGGCAGCCAGCTCACCAGTTCGGGGTTCGGCCTGTCGGGCGCCCACCCGGCCCAGAGCTGCGCGGCGTTCGCCGTCACGTTCCCGTGGGTGATCTCCACCCCGGCGGGGCGGCGGGTGGAACCCGACGTGTACTGCAGGTACGCGAGGTCGTCGAAGGCGATCGGCTCGTCGTCCCACCGTCCGGCCAGGGAGAGGTCGATCTCCTCGGCGAACACGATCTCCTTCGGCTGCGGGACGTCGTGGTCGGCGAGGAACTTCTCGACGTGCGGCAGCGCGTTCCGCGTCGTGACGATGACCGCCGGTTCCGCGTCGGTGTAGGCGCCGATCAGCCGGTCGGCGTGCCCCGGAAGGTCGGGCGAGAACAGCGGCACGGCGATGACGTGGGAGTACATCGCGCCGAGCATGGTCATCATGTATTCGAGGGTTTGCGGCAACAGCAGCGCGGCGCGCTCGCCGGGCCCGGTGACCTGCCGGAGGGTCGCGGCCACCGCCCGCGCGCGCCGGTCCGTCTCGGCCCAGGTCAGCGTGACATGGGCGCCGGACGGGTCGGTCGAGTAGTCGACGAAGGTGTAGGCCGGGGCTTCCGGCTTCTCCTTCGCCCACCTCGCGACCCGCTCGATCAGCGGGGTGCGGCCGGAGCCTCCGGGCAGGAGGTCGGGAAGCAGCGAGCCCAATGCCATTGATCATTCTCCCGAGGGGACGAGCCGGGCGGGGGCCATGTGAGGGTGGGCGCCGTCGGCGGATGTGGCGCGCGCCGGCCGGACGACTGTGTCTGGCGCCCCCCGGCAACCGGCGATGATCGTTAAGCTACCGGATGGTAGTCAGTGCGCGATATTAGCCCGCGGTCACATTCGTCAAACCCGGGTTTGTCACCGCCGTGACAAGAGGAAATCCCCTTTTACATATGGGCGTCTACGTGGTCACCGACCGTGCCCGGAGCCCGCCGGCCGCGGGCGCGCCGGGCACTGCGGCGCCGCGTCTGACCTACCGGATCCCCCGTCCGTCACGACGACCTTTACCGTCGCTCGCGTCACCCCATGGCCGGACCGGCTTCCGCCGCCTTGGACGCGGCACGGTACAGCGCGATCCGCCGCCGCCACAGACCGACGCACGCCGCTCCCCACAGCAGCCCGATCTCGGCCACGAGCGCGATGCCGATGACGATCGCCCAGTCCGTCTCATTCTGTTCGCTCAGCGCGGTCGGGGACATCAGCGTCATCTGGCTCTCGCCGACCGCCGAATTCGCCTTGTCGGGAACGGTCAGCGGCGGCAGGACGACCGCGCTCGGCTCTGTCGCCGAGGGCGCCGACGGTGCCGCGGTCGGCAGGTCCGGCACGGCGAACTCCTGACCGCCCGGCACCTCGGCTCCGGGCGCTCCCGCTCCCGCACCCGTCCCGCCGGACCCCCCGGATCCGGCCGAACCACCGGATCCGGCCGAACCGCCGGGACTGACGGACGGCGCCTGTGCGTCATCGCAGGACTCGCCGCCCTCACCCGGCTGACACGCCTCATCCGAGGGCGCGCCCGCGCCCGCAGCCGCGCTTGGCCGGCCGGACCCGCCCGGCTCGCTCGTTGTCCCGGGCTTCACCTCTGTCCCCGGCTTCACCTCCGCGTCGGCGGACGGCTCGCCGCTGTGGCAATCCTTGCCACTGCCCGCCCCACACGACGGCTGGCCGGCGGGCCCACCGTCAGCATCAGACTGACCGGTCGAAGTCGGCTTGCCACCCGTGGGCTGCCCAGACTCACCGCTCGGGCTGGGACTGGGACTGGGGCTAGGGCTAGGGCTAGGGCCGGGGCTGGCCGCGCCGCCAGGCTCGCCCTCCTGACAAGGCTCGCCGCCCTCACACTGCTTGCTCTCACCACCAGGCTGGCCGCTCACAGTCGGCTTGGCTCCACTGGTCTGGCCAGAAGGTTCGCCAACAGCACCGGACTGACCCCCGGCACTGGGCTTGGCAATGCCACTGGAACTGGGCTTGGCAGTGCCGCTGGGCTTCACGGACCCACAATGCTTGCCGTCGCCACTACATGGCGGCGTGGACTCTCCACCGGGCTGCTCACCGGCACCCGGTTCGTCGCCGCTGGGCTTGCCTGCATGGCAAGGCTTGTCGCCCTGGCACTGACCGTCACCCGCGCTGGGCGGCGCTGGATCGCTGTGCTCAGCGGTGGGTTCGGTGCTCTGGCACGACGTCCCTCCATCCGTGGGCCGGCCGTGGCCCGCCCCGCCGGATTCCCCCGTCCCGCCTAGGCAGGGCTTCCCGTCGCCGGTCGGCGGAGTGATGAAGGCGCGGGTCGACCGGCGCTCTGCGTTCGCGGCGTCCGCCACCGCGAGGACGCTCAGCGGCTTCGCGGACGGGCTGCCCGAGGCCATCGAACTCGGCACGCGGACGGAGGCCGTTCGCTCAACCGCCGTCTCGCCAAGGTCGCCCAGATCGCATCGCAGTTCATGCTCCGCGCGCGTCTTCGTACAAGCCGGCGAGTGCGTCGTCCAAGACAACGGATCTTCGGCCATGAGACGCAACGTCGCGTCCTTGGCGATCCCGCCCTGTGCGTGCACTCGGACCGTGTACGCCAACGCATCACCGGGGCCGGACGTCGTTCCCCCGGTCGCCGTCATGTCCATGAGTAACCGGACGGCGGCGGGGCGTCCGTCCGGTACGGCCTCGGCGGCCGGGCCGACGAGTGTCAGCGACGGTACGGCCAGTGCGAGCGATGGCACGGCCAGTGCGATCGCACCCCGGCGTGTCCTGCGGCGCCCCGATTGCACACGATCCCCTCTCGCGTTTGCTCTCTCCCTACGGCTGCCAGGGGGACGGCGACGCGGCGCCGGGCACAGACAGTTATTGCCATGTCTCCGCATGTGTAACGTGCATCACTCCAACAACACCCCCTCTTTCGCAGAGTGAAATGGGCTCTCCGTAGAATCCGGGTGAGTCCGAGGGAAGGAGACGGGGTGGCGGAGGCCGTTCGGTCACTGGAGCGTGCGTTCGACCTGCTGGAGCATCTGGCGGACGCCGGCGGCGAGATGGCCCTGTCGGAGTTGACGGAGGTCTCCGGGCTGCCGATGCCGACGATCTACCGCCTGATGCGGACGCTGGTGAACCAGGGCTACGTGCGCCAGGAGCCGTCCAAACGGTACGCCTTGGGCCCCCGGCTCGTCCGGCTCGGCGAGGGCGCCAGCCGCCTGCTGGGCACATGGGCGCGCCCGGTGCTGTCCCGACTCGTGGACGAGGTCGGCGAGACGGCCAACATGGCGGTGCTGGAGGGCGACGAGGCCGTGTACGTCGCGCAGGTGCCGTCCAAGCACTCCATGCGGATGTTCACCGAGGTGGGACGGCGCGTCCAGCCGCACTGCACCGGCGTGGGGAAGGCGCTGCTGTCACAGCTTCCCGACCAGCGGGTCCGGGAGATCCTCGGCCGCACCGGCATGGACGCGCACACGCCCAACACGCTCACCGACCCCGAAGCCCTGTTGTCCGAACTGGAACGGATCCGCGAGCAGGGATACGCGCTGGACGACGAGGAGCAGGAACTCGGCGTCCGTTGCCTCGCGGTGCCGCTGCGGGGCGCACCGGCGCTGACCGCGATCTCGGTGTCCGGCCCATCAGGGCGCATGACACGCGAGGCCGTCCCGAACTTCGTCCCCATCATGCGGGAGGCCGCCGAGCGCTTCGCCAAGGAACTGGGCCCGAACACGTGAAAGGCGAGACCATCACACGGATGGCCTCGCCTTCAACGGGCTGTCACGTCAACGGGCTGTCACGTCGAGGGACTGTCACGTCGACGGGCCGTCAGCCGTTGCCGTTCAGTCGAGGGGTTCGCCCACGAGGACGGTCGGACGCCCACCACGCTCCCAGGCGACGAAGTCGCCCGCGGCCTTGACGAGGACCGCGGCCATCCAGAGAGCCAGTCCGGTGTCGTCGGCGATGCCCGCGACGGGAATCATGTCGGGGATCGCGTCGATCGGGGAGACGATGTAGACGACGCCCAGGGCGAGCAGTCCGAGCGTCCCGAAGGACATGCCCTTGTAGTGCCCGCGAAGGACCGACTTGAGCATCCGCGGGACCGCGCGTACGCGCTCCCAGAGCCCAGGGGCCTCGGGTTCCAGGGTCTCGCGATAGATCTGCCAGGCCTGCCCTGCGGCGGCCGCACTGCGTTTCCTGTTCACGAGCACTCCTCATGCGAACGTTCAGAGGGCGCGCCCCCGCGGCGCCCACGCTTATCTAGGACGCGGCAAGTGCCGGAAATGTTCCGCCGCACCGATCATGAGGCCGGTGTCACAGCCGTCCCGTCCGGACCTATGCGGGACCGATGACGGAACGATCGCGAAACGCCCCGGACGGACACTGACCTGGCCATGCGACCCGAGTCACCTCAGGTGAGTTCTTCATCACTCGTGGGCGACGCGCAGCGGGTTCACGGTGTGTCGGCCCCCGTCCGCTGGCAGCATGGACCGTCGCGGGAGGAGCGCCGCCTCCCCCGGCGCGACCGGCATCGCCCGTCGACCATCGCAGGAGCCGAACTATCCGATGAGCGGCAGTATCTGGTGAGCGGCATGTCTGATGAGCGGCAGAATCTCATGAGCGGCGACAACTGATGAGCGGCGACCGTACGCATCACCCCGTCCATGGCACCGCAGGGGGCGACCCCTACGTCGCGCTGCCCCCGACCGCGGTCGACGGGACCGCCACGGGCCCGACCCGGCTGATCGTGGCCTGGCCCGGCTTCGACCCGCCGCGCACCGCGAGGGCGCTCGCGTCGTCGATCCCGATGACGGGCGTACCGGTATGGCGGGTCTACCTCGATATGCCCGCCAGCCCGGCCGGCGGGCTCGGATCGGGCTCGATCCTTCAGACCGAGGCCATCGAGACGTACTGCGAGGCGGTCGAGAACGCCGCGCAGCGCCTCCCCGCCGCTCTGGCGGACATCCGCCGCGACCTCGCACTGCCGGACGGCCCCATCGGCCTGGTCGGCTTCAGCGCGGGCGGCGCCGCCGCACTGTTGGCCGTGGCGCGCGACGTCGTACCGGTGAGCACCATCGCGCTCGTGGCGCCCGTCGTGGCGCCCTCACGCGCCGCACGTGCGGTGGAGAAGCGCTCCGGCCTCGAACGGTCCTGGACCGACCGCGCCGCCGCGCTCGCCGACCGGCTCGACCTCGGCGCCCTCGCCGCCGACCTCGCCGGACGGGACGTCGCGACACTGCTCATCGGCGGCGCCAAGGACCGCGTCGTCCCCGCCCGCGAGATCACCGCCCTGCGCGACGTGCTGCGCCGCCACGCCATCGGCCCGGTGGAGTCCACCACGTTCCGCATGGGGCATGCTCTGGCCGCGGAACCCGGCACCGAGGCCCGCGCACCCATCACCGAGGCCGTGCGCGTGGACGGCGTCCTCACCGACTGGTTCCGCGAACGCCTCGCCACCCCATCGCCGTCCACACCGGCGGACACCACCCGCCCGGCGGACGCCCAACCTATGGACGCGGCCGCCGAGGAGGCTCAGCCGGTGGACATCGGAAGTGGGCCGGTGGACACCGGACATGGGCCGGTGGACACCGGGCATGGGGCCTGGTCCCTGGACGCGGCCGACGGCGTCCGCCAGGCGCAGGACACGGTCGAGGCACGTCACGCAGAGTTCAGCACGGGACGCTGAACCCCACAGACCACCGAACGATGCAGAGCGCTGAACCGGTGCAGGCCGAGTCGGCGAGCGTGTGGGCCCGGCCGGCGAGCATGTGGGCCCGGCCGGCGGGCGCGGTCGGGCGCCCGCCGGGCGGGTACATGCGTTCTCGGGGATCAGCCGCGCGACAAGACCTCGTACCGGACGGGGATGACGCCCGCGCCCGTGCCGCCGACCTTCTTCATCGCGGCCCTGGAGAGGTCCAGGCAGCGTCCGCCGGCGTACGGTCCGCGGTCGTTGATGCGGACGGTCACCGAACGGTCGTTGTTCTTGTTGGTCACGCGGACCTTGGAGCCCATCGGCAGCGTCTTGTGCGCAGCCGTCAGTTCGCTCGGGTCGAACGGCTCTCCGCTGGCGGTCATCTGACCCTGCCAGTAGTAGGAGGCCTCGCAAGAACCCGACTCCACGACCTTGTTCCGCTTCTTCTTCTGCTGCTTCTTTTCAGCTTCGGGCACGTGGCCCGCCTGGGTGTCGGACCCGCGCTTCGAAGTCTTCGTCTTCGTCGGTGACGGCTCCGGTGAGCGGGGCTTGCCGCGGCTCGCCCGCGGCGGTTCGGATCGCGGCCGGTCCGCCGGCGGTGCCGTGGCCCGCGGCGCGGTCTGCGCGGCTTGCGCCGACTTCGCGGTGCCCTTGCCGTCGCCGTTGACCAGGGCGAACGCGCCCAATGCGAGAACCGCGGCGGTGGCACCGGAGATGATCATTATCGTGCGTAGGCGTGCTCGAAGAAGACGCCTGACAGGGCTACCCACAGAGGTGTCCTTTGGTTGGGGACAGGGCCCCGGACGCCCGGCGTGTCGTACCGCCGTTCTCGCGGCGCGTTCAGGCGACGTCGATCGTCCTCGTCCTCGTCCCCGAATCCCCCGCCGCCCGCGGGCTCACTGGCCCGCCTCCGCACCGATCCTCAAGGCGCCTGCGCGTCATGGTCTTCATGGCGCTTGCGCGTCATCGCGGTCACGGCGTCCGGCAGGTGCGGCTGGAAAGGCATCTTCACTTTTGATCTCTAAGACGCCGCACAAGTCCTTGACCGTACGTTGTGTCCCGCGTGAATCGTGCCGCAGGCCCCTGATTTGTGGGGTTTGTCACCCGACCTTTTGCCCTCCGAAGTGGATCAACCGCATGGGGTAACCAGCTCGGAAGATCGTATTTACTCGCCCAAGAAGGTGTGATCTCGGACAAATAACAAACGCTTGGTCACAACACGGCGAGGCGTCCCGCGGATGCCGTCGCCATCCGCGGAACGCCTCGTTTCCTTGCCGGTTCAGCCGAGGCCGGGTGCCCCCGGCAGCCCGACACCGGAGGCGTCCAGGAGGGACACCGGGGCGTCCAGCGGGCCGTCCAGCGGGCCGTCCACCGGCCCTGCGACGCGGTCCTGCGCCTTCAGTACCTGCACCACGTGACCGACACCGCTCTCCGTCTCGTCGAGGCCGAGACCGGCCTGGTTGACCGCCTTGTTCGCCTGGCCGAGGACGTCGTCGGCCGGTCCCGGCCGCGTGTGGCGTGCGGCCGACGGGAAGAGTGTCGTGCCGGCCGGCAGCCCGGCGGGGAGCACGGAGCCGAGCGCGGACGGGAGGCTCGGCAACACCGTGCTCAGCGGCGCCTCGGCGTAGCGGCCGTTGGGAAGAGCGGTGCGCCCACCTGGGAGCCCGCCGAGGTTGGTGACATTCCCCAGGAGCGTCTCGGACAGGTCGTTCACGGTACCGGGCGGGACGGGCAGCGCGTCCGCGGCCGGACGGCGGTCGGTTCGGGGCGCCGACCGAAGGCAGTCGCCCTTGGGAAGCGCGCCCAGCGGGGTCTTCTCAGGGACCATCAGAGCGGTTTCCGGAAGACTGGTTCCAGCGTCGGAGTTGACGGCCTTGCCCGGGTTCAGGGTGCATCGTGCCGAGCGGAGGCCGGGCCCGGCCGGGGCGCCGCGAAGGACACCGTCGGCCATTCCCGTGGTCTTCTCCGCGGTCTGCCCGGCGAGGATGGTGACGGGCTCGGGGAGCGTCTGGGCGACCGGCGCGGCCGCGGCGTACGTCTCGTAGAAGAGTTCGGTGGACGGACCGGGCGCCGCGTTCGCCGGCGCGGCCGCGACCGCGAACGCGGCGGCGACCGGAGCGAGGACGGAGACGCTCAGCAGATTCCTGACGGATCGGTTCATGCTTCCCCCCGGGGGTTTCGGATTGACCCTGCACGTGTGATGTGCGCCCGTACGGCTTGCAGAATCCGGCGCACCGTCGACCGGCGACATTAGTACAGGCCGGAGGCGTACACGGCCAATTGGAGAAGCAATTGGTAAACGCGATATAGATCTACGGAATTGATCGGCGACATCCCCACGCGAACAAATGGCGACAAGGTCCGACAAAGTCATCCCAGAGACGCGGAACCGCCATGCGAACCGAGGGGCGCGAAAGGCACGCCACCCCCTAGACGCGACCCCGCGGACCGCGACCCCGGGTACGCGAACGGGGTACGCGAACGGGGGACGCGAACGGGGGACGCGAACGGGGTACGCGAACGGGGGACGCGAACGGGGGCGGCCCGGTGGGCGCCCCCGTTCGGCTTGCGGGTCGGCTACTCTGCGGCGCCGCCGAGGGTGATGGCGTCGTCGACCTCGGTCTTGCGGGCGGCGAGTTCGGCCGCGTACCGCTCCTCGTCGACCTTTTCGGCGATCTCCTCGTCCTGCTCCATCAGCGCTTCCAGGTCGGCCTTGGCGTTGTCGAGGACGCCCATGTCCGCGTAGGCGGCCTGCACCTTGTCGCCCCAGAGCCCCACGTCCCGGACGCACGGGACGATCCGGCTGAACAGCAGCGACTGATAGAGCGTGTACATGTCGGAGTTGTCGACGAATTCCATGCACTTGTCGACGGGCATGTCCAGCTGCTCGAAGACCTCGCGTCCCTTGAAACGGTCCCGCATCAGGTAGCAGCCCTCGACGACGAACTCCTCACGCTCGGCCCGCTCCTTGTCGGTGAGCTCGGCGTAGTAGTCCTTGAGCGCGAGCCGGCCGAACGCCACGTGCCGCGCCTCGTCCTGCATGACGTAGGCGAGCAGCTGCTTGACCAGCGGGTTCGTCGACATGTCGCGGTAGAGGCCGAACGCGGCGAGGGCGAGGCCCTCGATGAGGACCTGCATGCCGAGGTAGGGCAGATCCCACCGGCTGTCCTCCAGCGACTCGGCGAGCAGCTTCGCCAGGTCCTGGTTGATCGGGTAGTACATGCCGATCTTCTCGTGCACGAACTTCGTGTACAGCTCGACGTGCCGCGCCTCGTCCATGGTCTGGGTGGCGGCGTAGAACTTGGAGTCGAGGTCCGGGACGGACTGCACGATGCGCGCCGACACGTTCAGCGCGCCCTGCTCGCCGTGCAGGAACTGGCTGAACAGCCACGAACCCTGGTGCCGCCCGAACTCGTCGCGCTCCTTCTGCGACATCCTCTCCCAGATGTCGGAGCCGAAGAGCGGGTTGAAGTTCTCCGGCAGGCCGGCGACGTTGTTCGGATCGACCTCAAGGTCCCAGTCGATGCGCTTCTGCGCGTCCCACTGCTTGTCCTTGCCCTTCTGGTACAGGTTCAGCAGCCGGTCGCGGCCCTCGTCGTACTCCCATGTGAAGCGGGTGTCACCGGACATCGGGACGTTCCACGTATCCGTCGGGACCGGCGTGGAGTAGAGGTCGTAGGAACTCACGGGGGATCCTCCTCGGGGGGATGACGCCGCACGAACGCGACGCGGGTGTGCTCCGCCCACGGCTTTACATACCTTCGTAACATGTAAAGCGCCACGAGGCCAGGGTCATGCGAGAACCCGGTCGACTTCTCGGCCGTGAAAGGCCGAGAAGGACGGCTGAGGTTCCTCGCCAAGGATCGCCGACAACTCCCCTCGGCGACGACGGACACGGTCACACTGCGGACGCAAGGCGAACCGCCCGCCCGACACATGTGGACGCGGCGCACCGTGTGGACGCGGCGCACCGTGCGTGCGCGGCGCACCGTG
Source organism: Spirillospora sp. NPDC048819 (assembly GCF_040650055.1). Classification (NCBI taxonomy): domain Bacteria; kingdom Bacillati; phylum Actinomycetota; class Actinomycetes; order Streptosporangiales; family Thermomonosporaceae; genus Spirillospora; species Spirillospora sp. NPDC048819. Next base: position 211,311 of record NZ_JBEZGN010000010.1, read on the forward strand.
CGTGCGCGGCGCACCGTGCGTGCGCGGCGCACCGTGCGTGCGCGGCGCACCGTGCGGGCGCGGCGCACCGTGCGTGCGCGGCGCACCGTGCGGGCGCGGCGCACCGTGCGTGCGCGGTGAAGGCACTGGTCGCCCAGGACGCGGTGGACGGGCTCGCGCGCGGGTGGCGGCATGTGGAGGCGGCGGGCCTCCTCCTCGGCCTCCTCCTCGGACTCCTCCTCGGCGTCGTCCACGGACTCGGCCATGACGTCCGGTGGCCGTCACGGACGGGGGCCGTCAGCGGGATTGGAGGGCGTCCAGGCCCACGGCCTGGGCGATGACCAGGCGGCGGTCGAGGCGCGGATCCTTGATGTCGACGACGTAGCGGTCGCGGATGCCGAACTTCTTGTCGACCGAGAAGACGACCTGGTCACCGGCGTAGAAGTCGAAGTGGTACGGCCAGGCGAACGGCAGGGCGTCGACGTAGGGGATGATCTGCCAGACGCGGCGCAGCACCGCGATGGCCTTGTTGCGTTCGCTGCCCGTGGTGACGCCGAGGCCCGGCTGCTCCAGGTGCCAGGTGGAGGCGAGCAGCGACTTCTTGAAGTCCTTGCGGAAGACGCCGATCGGCTGGCCGTGCGCGTCCGTGATGTCGTACGCGGACGCGAGGTCGATGCGCTTGCGGGCCTTGAACCCGAGGATCGGACGGGTCTTGGCGTCGTCCGCGTACAGGGTCACCTGCTCTTTGAACGCCAGGCGCTTCTGCTGCGCGAACGCGAGCAGCTCGCCTTCACCGCCGCCCGATGCCTCGGCGTGCACCTCGTACTGATTCACCATCAGGCGGATCCGCTGCCGAATCAGCAGCCGGTTCTGCGCCTGAAGCCGTTCCTCGTCCAGCGGACTCACCCGTTCTGTAGCGTTCTGCGGAGTCTGGCACAGACGAGTGCCCCAGTCAGGACTCTTCGATGTGCGAGGCCAGATAGCCGTGGATCAGCCGCTCCGCCTCGGCGACGATCATCGGGTCGCCGTTCGGGTCGCTGCGGAACGCCATCTTCAGCACGGCGTCGCCCGCCTCCACCGAAATGGCGAGGGCGGTGGCGAGGCCCGGTGTGTCGCGCAGGTCGAACGTCTCGACGATCACCCGGCGGAGCCGGTCGGCGACGACCGCGTTGTTGTCGGCGTCGGAGTCGAGCAGGTTGACGTCCGCGACGTCGCCGAACCGCAGCACCCGGAAGCCGGGGACGGTGCGGTGCATCTCCACGAAGATCTCGATGATCGCACCGACCGTGTCGGACCAGTCGGCGAAGTCGTCCTCGGCCAGCCGCGCCGAGATCCGCTCCCCGAAGACCTCCAGGTTGCGCAGGGCAAGGGCCTGCGCGACCGCACGCTTGTCGGGGAAGAACTGGTACACCGAGCCGATCGCCACGTCGGCGCGCTGCGCGATGCGCGTCGTGGTGAGGCCGTCGTAGCCGTCCTCGTCGAGAATGCCCGCGCAGGCGTCGAGCATCCGCTGGACGCGTTCGGCGCTGCGGCGCTGGGCGGGACGACGGCGGAGCGGAGTCCGGATCTCGGTCACCCCACCATTGTCACCCGAACGTGACGTCCCTCGGCATGCGCGACCTGCCCTTGCCCACCCCCAGGTCATGGGAGTCTTCCGTGCACACCACCCGAGCACCTAATATCCGAAAGCTATTCGCATTTGGCCAGGGCATGGGAGAGAGACGCGATGTGGCTTCCGGAAGGCTTCCGCTGGGGTGTCGCCACCGCCGCCTACCAGGTCGAGGGCGCGGTCGACGAGGATGGGCGGGGCCCGTCCACCTGGGACACGTTCTCCCGCACGCCGGGACGCGTCCGCGACGGCCACACCGGCGACGTCGCCTGTGACCACTATCACCGCTGGCCCGAGGACGTCGCGCTCATGGCCGGTCTCGGCGTCGACTCCTACCGGTTCTCGATCGCGTGGCCCCGCGTCCAGCCGTCCGGAAACGGCCCCGTCAACACTCGGGGACTCGACTTCTACGACCGTCTGGTCGACGGACTGCTCGCCGAAGGCATCGCGCCCGCCGCGACTCTCTACCACTGGGACCTCCCCCAGCCCCTCGAAGACGCAGGCGGCTGGATGGAACGTGACACCGCCTACCGGTTCGCTGAATTCTCCTACCTCGCCGCCGAGCGGCTCGCCGACCGCGTGGAAATGTGGATAACCCTGAACGAGCCGGTGGTCGTCACGGCCTACGGCTACGCGTTCGGCGTCTACGCCCCCGGCCGGACGCTCATGCTCGACGCGCTCCCCACCGCGCACCACCAGCTCCTCGCCCACGGACTCGCCGTCAACGCCCTGCGCAGCCGGAACGCCCGCAAGATCGGCCTGACGAACCACTACTCCCCGGCCTGGGCCGCGTCCCCCGCCGACCAGCCGGCCGCGGACGCCTTCGACGGGTTCATGAACCGGCTCTTCACCGACCCCGTCCTCCTGGGCCGCTACCCCGGCATCATGGACGACGCGCCGTTCGTCCGTCCCGAGGACCTCGCCGTCATCGCCTCCCCCATCGATTTCCTCGGCGTGAACTACTACCAGCCGACACGGCTGACCACGCCCTCCGAGGGCCCGCTCCCCTTCGAAATCACCGAAGTCACCGAGTACCCCACGACCGGCATGGGCTGGCCGATCGTCCCCGACGCGTTCCTTTCACTCCTGCGTACGCTCGCCTCCAGGTACGACCTGCCGCCGCTCTACATCACCGAGAACGGCTGCTCGTTCCCGGACGAGATCGGCCCGGACGGCACCGTGGACGACTCGTCCCGCATCGACTTCCTGGACACCCACATCAAGGCCATGCGGACCGCCATCGACGAGGGCATCGACATCCGGGGCTACTACGCGTGGTCGCTCCTGGACAACTTCGAATGGTCGGAGGGCTATCACCCGCGCTTCGGGCTCGTCCACGTCGACTACGAGACCCAGAAGCGCACACCGAAGAACTCCTACACCTGGTACCGGGACCTCATCGCGTCCTCCCGAAAGCCCGCCGAGTCACGATGACCCCCCTGGACAGGGCGACGGCACAGGCGGGCAAGGCGGCACAGGCGAGCAAGGCGGTGGCATGCTCTGCGCATGGACACCCCGGAATCGCTCGCGGACGTGCGGGCCCGCATCGACGGCATCGACGGTGAACTCGTCCGGCTGCTGGCCGAACGGCAGGACCTGGTGCGGGCGGCGGCCGCGTTCAAGGCCGACGAGCAGGCCGTCCGCGCGCCCGACCGGGTGGAGAAGGTCGTCGCGCTGGCACGCGAGCGCGCCGCCCGCGCTGGCTTGGCACCGGAGGTGGCCGAGTCGGTGTGGCGAGCGATGATCAGCGCCTTCATCGACCTGGAACTCACGGAACACGGAGCGCGCGTGACGGGCGGCCGGTCTGGGACACGGTGTCAGGACGCCCGCGGATAGTCTGCTCACGCCGCTCATGCCGTGGAGGTCCCGAATGCCCGACCCCCGTCCGCTGCGTCCGAACGATCCTCGCGAGGCCGGCGGGTTCCGGCTGACCGCACGGATCGGGGAGGGTTCCCAGGGCAGTGTGTTCCTGGGCGAATCGGGCACCGGTCAGCAGGTGGCGGTGAAGCTCCTGCACGCCGACTTCGGACGGGACGCCCGGGCACGCACCGGTTTCGAGCGGGAACTCGCCGCGGCCCGGCGCGTCGCCCCGTTCTGCACCGCGCCCGTCCTCGCCGCGGAGGCCGACGGGGACACGCCGTACATCGTCAGCGAGTACATCGACGGGCCGTCGCTGCGTGACCTGGTCTCGGAGCGCGGAGTGTTCACCGCCGCCGACCTGACCCGGCTCGCCATCGGCACCGCGACCGCGCTCGCGGCGATCCACGACGCGGGCGTCGTCCACCGCGACTTCAAACCGGCCAACGTGCTGCTCGCCGCGGACGGCCCGAAGGTCATCGACTTCGGCATTGCCCGGCCGCTGGACGCCACGTCCGCGACCATGACCGGTGCCGTCGGCACGCCCGCCTACATGGCGCCCGAGCAGGTCGCCGGGACCACCGGCGGCGCGCCGCTGGACATGTTCGCGTGGGGCTGCACGATGGCGTTCGCCGCGAACGGGGTCCCGCCGTTCGGCCACGACTCCGTGCCGGCGATCATGCAGCGGATCCTGTACGGCGAGCCGGACCTGGGCGCCCTGACCGGGGACCTGCGCGATCTGGCGGCGTCCTGCCTGGCCAAGGACCCGGCGGCGCGTCCGACCGCGCTCCAGGTGCTGCAGCGGCTACTGGCCGCCGGACCGGACGCGAACCTCCTGGCGGAGGGCACCTCAGCCGCCGCCCTCCCCGTTGCCCCGCCACCGCCACCTCCGGCAGTTCCGCCGTCCCCCGCAGGGGCGTCTCCGTTCGCGCCGCCGGACAGCGCGGGATCTCAGTTCGCGTCACCGGTCAGCGCGGGGTCTGCGTTCTCGCCCCCGGATGGCGCACAGCCTCCGTTCGCGCCACCGGATGGCGCGGGGCCGGCTGAAATGTTTCCGCCCGCCGTGCCGCCTCCGCCGCAGCCTCCGCCCCAGCCTTCGCCCCAGCTTCCGCCACCGCGCGAGTTTCCGTATTCCACGCGTCCGTCGGCTTCTGGACGGAGCGGCCGTCCGCTGCTGATCGCCGCCGCGGCCGTGGCCGTTGTGCTGCTGGGCGCCGGCGGGGTCGTCGCCGCGGTCCTGTTCAGGGACGGCGGGAAGCCCGGTACCGAAGGCGGGACGCCGGTGGCCCAATCGGGCCCCGCCACCGCCGCCACCACTACCGCTCCCGGCTTGAACGGCTGCAGCTACAAGCCCGTCACCGACGGGCGGGTGAAGGACGTCGGGACGCCGCCCGTGTCATCGGCCCTGCCGACCGGCGCGACCGTCAAGACCAACCTCGGCACACTGGAACTGGAGCTGGACGCCGAGAAGGCGCCGTGCGCGGTGAACTCCCTCGCCCACCTCGCGAACCAGCAGTTCTACGACAACACAACCTGCCACCGGCTCACGACGAATCCGACACTGAAGGTCCTCCAGTGCGGCGATCCATCCGGCACCGGAACCGGCGGGCCCGGCTACGAGTTCGCCAACGAGAACACGACCGGCGTCCGCTACATCCGGGGGACGGTCGCCATGGCCAACGCCGGCCCGGGCACCAACGGCAGCCAGTTCTTCATCCTCTACGAGGACGCACCGGATCTGCCCGCCGACTATCCCGTCATCGGCCGCGTCACCTCCGGCATGGAGGCCGTGGACAAGGTCGCCGGTGCGGGGGTGGCCACCGGCGGCGACGACGGCGAACCGAAACAGAAGATCACCATCACCGAGTTCCGCACGCTTGCCGGTTAGCCCCGACACGCTCCCGAGGCGGCTTTGCGGTCTCGCATGGCATGCTGCGGCTTACCGACTCCGGCCTTGGTGGGGTTGACGTGGATCTATATGCGGCGTTCGCGGACGTTGCGCGTCCTGCGGAACTGCACGGATGCCCGTGTTGCGTCGCCTCCGACGAGGGGCGGCCGCTGCTCGCCCGTCCGCTCCGCGACCTCACCGCCGAAGATCTGGCCCGGTACGCGGCCAAGGCTTTGAGTACTTGGGGCGGCCCAGAGGATTTCCGCTACTTCGCGCCGCGCCTGCTGGAGTTGGCCGCCGACGACGCCTTCGGATACCGGCTGGACGCGGAGGTCATCTTCATCAAACTCGGTGAGGCGGGCTGGCGGGACTGGCCGCAGCGCGAGGCGATCGTCGACTTCTTCCACGCGTTCTGGACGCGGACGCTGGCGGCCTTTCCTGCCCGCCCCTCCGTGGGCACGGCCCTTTGCGCCCTCGGCGGCGCAGGTGCCGATATGGGCCCCCTGTTGGACGAGTGGGGCACGCTGACGTCCGAACAGGCGATCAGGCATCTGCACGAGTTCGTCAGCCTGGACATGGTCTGGCGACATGGCCGTCCGCGGCTGAGCAACGCCTTCTGGGACACCTCGTCCCGTCCGTCCCGGCAGGTCATCGCGTGGCTGACCGGCGGTCCGGCGGCCGGGGCCGTCAGCGCCGCCTTCGCTCGGATGGAGGGCGAGGCGGCGCTGCATCTCCTGGCCGAGATCGACTCCCGGGTCAGGCCGCCGGACTCACCCTGACACATAGGCCGGGGTCGGGACGGGTCGCGTGGTGCGGCGGCGGAAGTAGTGGACGGTCAGGACCGCCAGCAGCGGCCCCCAGGCGACGAACGGCGCATAGGCGAAGGTCATCACCGCCGCCGCGAACCCGTCCGGGCTCTCGGCGGCGGACATCGCCCCTGCCCAGTTCGAGGCTCCCGCTATGCCGATGAGAGTGACCGCGGCCGCGCCGAGCGACGCGGTGCCGACGGCGAAGGAGATGGGCACGCGGCGTCCTCCGACCAGGGGGCACCAGCGCGGGAAGACCTCACCCCACGGCCGCACCAGCCCGAACGCGAGCAGGGCGAAGAGCTCCGCGATAATGCTGAGCGCGAAGACATAGGGCGTCCCGAACGGATGCGGAAAGTCGGCCAGCTGGCTGCTCTCGGCAAAACCCACCGGCACACCGAGGCCGAGAGCTATACGCCACAGTCCGGACGGCAGCACCGTGAACGGGATGATGTGGGCGATGCGGTCGGCCCACGGGGGGATCGGACGAGCGGTGGTCATGGCGCGTCCTCCTTTGCGCTCGTTCGCGCGTATGTGCGCATGTGCGTATGTGCGAAGTTCCAAATGCGCGGACGCCCAAATACGCGAATGTCCAAATGCGCGATGTCCAAATGCGCGGACGTCCAAATGCGCGGGTGCTCCCCATGTTCTTCGGGACGCGCCGCCCGTGACCTCCCTCCCAGGGCCCGGCGCCCTCCCCCTCGCGGGTGAATGCGACAGGACTAACCGGTCGTCACCGCGCGTTGTACAAGACGGCCGCCCGCACCCTGACCAGGAAGAAGCCCCCGATGGTTCTCAAACGCCCGTCCTTCCTGCCGTCGCTGGACGAGCTTGAGCAGCAGGCTCAGAACCGCTCGTCCCAGCGCGGCCGTCCCGGATCCCACTTCGACCATCCGACGGCCAAGGCCGTTTTCCTCGCCATCCTGGTCATCACCGTCATCGCCCACATCGTCGGCGGCATCGTCTTCCTCGTCATGAGCGGCTGACCGGGCCCGGACGCCGATCTCAAGGCCCGCGGCGGCCCGCCGGCCGGCGACGTGTCGAGACATGGTGGATCATGTGGTCATGGACCGCACGTTCGAGGACCTGGTGGCCGAGGCCGAGGACGTTTCCCCGGCCGGCTGGGACTTCTCGTGGCTCGACGGCCGGGCGACCGAACAGCGTCCTTCCTGGGGATATCAGCGCCTGATGAGCGAGCGGCTGGCTCATGCCGACGCGGCCTTGGACATTCAGACGGGCGGCGGCGAAGTGCTGGCCGGAGCCGCCGAATTCCCGCCGACAATGGTCGCCACCGAATCGTGGCCTCCGAATGTCGCGAAGGCCACCCGGCTGCTGCATCCCCGAGGGGCGGTGGTCGTCGCCGACCCCGACGAACCGCCGTTGCCGTTCGCCGGCGAGGCGTTCGACCTGGTGGTCAGCCGTCACCCCGCCACGGTCTGGTGGACGGAGATCGCCCGCGTCCTGGCCCCCGGCGGAACGTACCTCGCCCAGCACGTCGGCCCGGCCAGCGTGTTCGAACTGACCGAGTTCTTTCTCGGACCGCAGCCACAAGCGCGGCGGAAACGCCATCCGGACACCGACACCGCCGACGCCCGGGCCAATGGCCTCGACGTCGTCGATCTCCGTTTCGAACGGCTGCGGATGGAGTTCTACGACATAGGCGCCGTCGTCTATTTCCTGCGCAAAGTGATCTGGATCGTCCCAGGCTTCACCGTTGACGCCCACCGTGATCGTCTGCGGGAACTGCACGAGCTGATCCGGCGCGACGGCCCGTTCGTCGCCCACTCGTCCCGCTTCCTCATCGAAGCCCGCAAGCCCTTCAGCTAACTAACTAGCTAGCGGAAGCGGGACGCCCCGCGCGGGCGGGCAACCGGCCGGAGGACGTCGTTCAGCGGCGCGGGGCGCATTCGGGCGCGTCGGCCAAGGTCACGTCGAGCGTGCCCAGCGGGTCGGCCAAGAGCGCGGCGAATCCCAGTTCGGCGGCGCCCGCCAAGGTGGAGTCGTAGCCGAGCGCGGCCGTCCGGAGCGCGACACGTTCACGGGAGACGGGCAGGACGCTGGCGTTCACGCGGGCACTGACCTCGGGCGCGGACCCCCGGTAGATCTCGCTCAGCATGCCGCCGAAGACGACGACTCCGGGATTGAACAGGTTGATCAGGTTGGCGACGCCGATGCCGAGCCAGTCGCCGACCCGGTTCAAAGCCGCGCGGGCGGCCGCGTCACCGTTCTCCGCCGCCTCCACGACGGCCCGCACGCCCTCGCGGCCGATCGGCCCGCCGGTGCGTCCGGCCGCCTCCAGCAGCGCCGATTCGCCCACCTCCGCCTCCAGGCAGCCACGCGAACCGCAGTTGCAGGGACGGCCGTCATACGGATTGACGATCATGTGCCCGAGTTCGGCGGCGTAGCCGTCGTCGCCGTCCAGCAGCCTGCCGCCGACGATGATGCCGCCGCCCACCCCGACGTCCCCGTGAAGGTAGACGAGGTTGCGGCTGCCGACGCCCGCACCGCGTTGGTGTTCGGCCAGTGCGCCGAGATGGGCTTCGTTTCCGACGGCGACGGGCAGCCCCAGTCCCAGGCGCCGGCCGAGAGCCGGGCCGAAGTCGACGTCCGTCCAGCCGATGGTGGGTTCCAGGCGCACCCTCCCGTCGGCGGCCCCGATCAGGCCGCAGTACGACGCGCCGACGCCCACGCATTTCGCGCCCGCGGGAGCGGCGGCAACGAGCGCGCCACCGAATTCGGCGAGGGCGGTGACCACCTCGTCCAGGTCGTCCTGGCTGCGGCGCCGCACCGTCTCCTTGCGCTCCAGCACCGCGCCGCCCAGCCCGACCCTGGCGGCGACCAGCCGGTCCACCGCGACATCGAAGGCCAGCACGTACACCTGGCTGGTCGCGGGACGCACCACCAGCGACGGCCGGCCCGCCCGGCCCGTCGTCGCCGAAGTCTCCTCGCGCACCAGGCCCGTCGCCGCGAGCTTGGCGATCAGCGTCAGGATCGTGCTCCGGTTCACGCCCATCCGGTCGGCCAGCTCGGTGCGCGACACCGCCCCGTCCCGGTGCACCTCACGCAGCAGAACGCCGAGTCTGCCTTGCCGAGCCGCCTGCGGAACCTGCCGCCCCGTGCCGGTAACGCCCGGCAGGAGAGAGGACGACACGGCTCCCCCTCTCACAATGCGACACCACCAAGTTACCCAAACAACCGCGCTCGGGGGCCGTCCGCCCGGCTCCCTCGTCCTGGCGTGCGACGGCGCAGACGCTCGACATACCAGTGATACACCGGCCGATTTGGGCAAGCCAGACACACCTGGATGGAGCCGTAAAGATTCCGTAAGCGGGTTGCGCCAAGCTACAGGCAGTTGAGGGGTAAGGCCGCAGGCCAGACGGATCCACCGTCCTCACCTCAGCCGAACACGAACGATTTCGAACCCGAAACCGAACTCTCGAACTCGAACTCGAACTCGGAAGGGAGCGTCCCCGTGCGCAAGTTCAAGCTTCAGGTGCAGACCAGCGTCGACGGCTATATGGCAGGCCCGAACGGCGAGATGGACTGGATGACCTTCCCCTGGACGGACGACATCAACACCTACATCGACGCGCTCACACAGCCGGTCGACACCATCGTGCTGGGGCGCAAGCTCGCCGAGGGGTTCATCCCCGCCTGGGAGTCCGGTCCCGAGGGCGAGGACCAGGAGTCCATCGACTGGATGAACAACACGCCCAAGGTCGTCATCTCCGCCTCGCTCACCGAGTCGCCGTGGAAGAACGCCACCGTCGCCGGCGGTGACCTCGTCGACACAGTGAACCGGCTCAAGTCCCAGCCGGGCGGCGACATGATCGCCTACGGGGGCGGCACGCTCGTGGCGAACCTGATCGCGGAAGGGCTGCTCGACGAACTCCACCTGTTCGTCAACCCGACCGCGCTCGGCGCCGGGATGCCCGTGTTCCCCAAACTGGACGCCCACCAGCGGCTTCATCTGGTCACGGCACGCCCGTTCGACTGCGGGATCACGGCCTTGCACCTCGAACCGAAGCGGTCCTGAGCAGGCGGCCACACCACCGCGGCCACGGACGGTCCGACGTGAACGGCACCTTCGCCGAGCCCGCGCCACATCCGCGCGTCACTCGCCCTCCGGAGCCCAGTCAACGGTGCCATGTTCGCCCTCCAGAGCCGTCATCGGTGGATCGCTCGCCACCGAGCCCGGCCACCGGGTGCTCGATCGTCCTCCGGAGCCGTCATCCGTGGATCGCTCGCCTCCGAGCCCGGCCACCGCTGCTCGACCGTCCTCCGAAGCCCGCCAACGGTGCCTCGTTCCCCCACACCGGAGCCGTCATCCGTGGATCGCTCGCCTCCGAGCCCGGTCATCGGTGCTCGATCGTCCTCCGGGGCCCGGCATCCGTGCGCCGCCTACATTCCAAAGCACCGTCGCCGTGCGTCGCTCGCCTTCCAAAACACCGTCGCCCGTGCGTCGCTCGCCTCCGAGGCCGGTCATCCGTGGGTTCGGGCGAAGCGTTCCCGGTAGGCGGACGGGCTGAGGCCGGTCTGGCGCCGCATCTGCGCCCGCAGGTTGGTGGTGCTGCCGAGGCCGCTGGCCCTGGCGACCGCGTCCAGCCTGGGCTCGCCGCGTTCAATGAGGGTGCAGGCAAGGGAGACGCGTTCGGCGGTGAGCCAGGCGAGCGGGGTGGTGCCCAGCTCGGCCTGGAACCGCCGGTGCAGGGTCGCCGGGCTGACGGCCGCCCGGGCCGCGAGGGCGGTCACGGTCAGCGGACGGTCCAGACGTTCCCGCGCCCAGCCGAGCAGGGGCGCCAGTGACGTGTCCGGGATCCTGGGCACAGGACGTTCGAGGAACTGCCGCTGACCACCGTCACGGTGCACGGCGAACACGAGGCGGCGGCTCACCGCGTTCGCCACCTCGGCGCCGTGGTCACGGCGGACGATGTGCAGGCCGAGGTCGAGCGCGGCGGCGCTGCCTGCGGAGGTCAGGACGTCGCCGTCGTCCACGAACAGCACGTCCGGCTCGAGGCGCACGGCGGGGAAGCGGGACCGCATCAGCTCCGCCCAGCGCCAGTGCGTGGCGGCGCGGCGTCCATCGAGGACCCCCGCCGCCGCCAATGCGAACGAGCCGGTGCAGAAGCTGACCAGCCGGGCGCCGCGCCGGGCCGCGCACCGGACGGCGTCCAGCACGGCCGGCGGCGGATCCACCTCCGGGTCGGGCCGGTTGGGGACGATCACCGTGTCGGCGTGCTCCACCGCCGCCAGGTCCGCGATGCCCGACATGGTGAAGAACCCGGCGTGCATGACGGCCCGGCCGCCCGCGGCGCACAGCGCGAAGTCGTACCACGGCCGTTCCAGTTCCGGACGTCGCAGGCCGAACAGCTCGGTGGCCACCCCGAGTTCGAACGGGTTGGACCCGGCGTCGACGATCATCACCACACGGTGCGAGGATTCTTGCGGCATACGCTATTCCTAGCACTCACGACCGCCCTGCACAGGACGGCAGGGTGGCCGGATGAGCACTGAACCGATCGAACTGGAGGCCGCGCTCGCTTCCTTCACCGCGCTGTGGAGCCCCCGCATCGTCACGCGGGTCAACGACTACGACGTCCGGGTGGCCAAGGTCGAGGGTGACCACGTCTGGCATGCCCACGACGACACCGACGAGTTCTTCCTGGTGATCGACGGCGAACTGACCATCGCCCTGCGCGAAGTCGGCCCCGGAGGCCCCGGAGGGCCCGGAGGACCCGGGGGGGAACGCACAGTCACCCTGCCGAAGGGCGCGGTGTTCGTCGTCCCGCGCGGGACGGAGCACAAGCCGTCCTCACCCGGCGGGGCGTCGATCCTGATGTTCGAACCGACCGGCACCCTGAGCGTGGGCGACCGCCATGAGACCGTCCCGTCCCATGTCGACGCCACCACCGGGCACGCCCTCACCTCACCCCGGCCGTAGCCCGCCCGACGAGGACGAGTGCCTCATCCAGATGCACGGGTTCCGGTTGCGGTTCCGCTTTCGGTATTCGGTATTCGGGGGTCGGGGGTTCGGGGCCGGGTCGAGTTCGATTTCGGCTCGGTGAGGCAATGTGCCGAGCAGGCGCCTTATGCGAGACCGGCGCCTGCGAACTGCCGCTCCCGCCGCTCCCGCCGCTCCCGCCGCTCCCGCCGCTCCCGCCGCTCCCGCCGCTCCCGCCGCTCCGGCCGCTCCGGCCGCTCCGCGACGATCACTGGTGATCCGCGGCGAGCAGCCGGTATGTGGTGCCGCTGCTGCCCTGCACCCACGCGTCGGGCAGCGCCGCGGCCAGCGCGTGCTGGGCACGCCAGCCGGTGCAGTGACCTGGGACGACGAGGCTCGGGGCGAACTCGGTCAAGGCGTGGACGGTGGGCGCAATGACCGGTTCGAAGGCCGGGCCGCCCAGGTGCAGCCCGCCGACGAGGGCGTGCAACCGGTCCACTCCCGTCAACCGCCGCGCATGCCGGACGATGTTGATCGCGCCGGCGTGACCGCAGCCCGTCAGCACGACCAGGCCCCGATCGCGGACGTTCACGATGAGAGCCTGATCATCGGTCACCAGCGGGTCGTGGACCCACTCGGTACCCGTCCAGGCCTGATGCGGGGGCGGCATGCCGTGCTCGAACTCCGTGGTGCGGTCCACCTCGCCCGTGATCAGCACACTGCCGTCCAGCAGGAGCGAAGGCTCACGGCGTTCGACGACCTCGAAGCCCTCTCCGTCCAGCGCCCGCTTGCTCAATGTCGGGAGGTGCTCCGTCTCCTGGCCGGGCACCGCGAACCGGCGCTTCGTCCACGCCTGCGGGTGCAGCACCATCGGCAACGACCGGACGCCGCGCCCACCCGCCAGCCCGGCCAGCCCACCCGCGTGATCGAAATGACCGTGGCTGAGCACTACGGCCTGGATGTCACCGAGATCGATCCCGAGCCGTCCCGCGTTGGTGACCATCGCGTGCGGGGACAGGCCGGTGTCGAACAACAGCGTGTGCGAGCGACCGGCCCGGCGCACCGTCACCAGCGCCGAGAAGCCATGCTCCGCGATCATCCCGGTGGGGGTACGCCCATCCTCGAACTGCGGCGCCTCCACCACGCCCGCACCGAAGCCGACCCGGCGGGTGCGTTCGTCACTCGTCAGCAACGCGTCGTAGACGTTGTCCACCAGGGTGACGATCTCGACCTCGTCCACCGGCTCCAGCGCAATGGGGTCGACCGCCGCCCCCGCCGCCGGACGCGGCATGGCCGCCACTGCTTCCCCTGGTGTGCCCGCTGTCTCGCACATACCAGCACCCTAACCTCAGCGACATCAGCCGATCTCTTCACCGAGGGCGAGTGGGAGTGGGCGCAGAGGGTGCGGAACCCTTCCGGCCGAGGTAGTGGCCGAGGTAGCGGCCGAGCCGCCGCGTAAGAGCCGATGTCCGTCTGCGCACCGGTAGCCGGGTGGGCTCAGCTTCCTGGCATGTCTGCACTGCCCCGCTTGTCGGACGGGGGTGCATGTTCGCGGCAGTACCAGAACGCGTTGGACGGATGGCCCGCCCAATCGGGTGGAAGATCCGGCATATCGCCGAAGTACACCAGCTCGAAAGCCGCAAGATCGCCGTCCGTCCGATCGCACAGGTGGCAGCGAGGTGGTTTCACCAATGCCGGCTCCTTCCGGTTGCGGACGCGCTTCCCGGCCGGTCGGGTGTCCGAGGTCTCGCGTGGGAGCACGTCCGGACGTTCATTCTCGCGCGGGAACGAGGCCCGGAGTGGAGGCTTGCCGCCTTCACTCCGGGCCCCTGGGAGCCGGCAGATCGCGGGACTACCCGGCCGAGCAGGTTGGGGTCATTCCCGTTCCGCTACCGGTGCCCTGAAAGCCGAACTCGGTCGACTGGCCAGGAGCGATGGAGCCGTTGAAACTGACATTCGTGAACTGGATCGTGCCGGTGTTCCCGCTACGGTCGGCGTTCCACGTGTTGGTGATGCCGGCACCCGACGGTAGGGGCACGGTGACCGTCCAGCCATTGACCGGCGAGGAACCCGCGGTAACGCGCACGGTGGCGACGAAACCGCCCGTCCATTGGTTGATCGACACCGAGGCCGAGCAGTTTCCGGCCGGCGGGGTGGTTGGCGGGGTGGTCGGTGGTGTGGTGGGCGGGGTGGTCGGCTCGTCGGAGAGGGCGGGGGTCTGCCAGTCACGCCATTGAGCCAGGTTGCCGGCCTTACTACTTGAGATCCTGAACGTGCCGGAAGCATCGCCCGTCTTCAGCAGGAACTTCTGGATGTTCGCCTGCAAGGGCGCCTGCCACTCGGGCCGGTCAGCGCAGTGGCTACCGTCCTGAATGTCGGACCAGTAGGTAATGTTGCCGCCCGCACCGAGCGCCTTGTAGACCTCCGCTCCGGCCAGGGCCGCGACACTCCCCGACCTGGCGGCCAGCCAATCAATGTGGGGGTTCTCCATGATGAACAGGCCGCGCGGCGCGATCATGGCCACGACCTCATGCGTATCCACCGGCAGCGTGTTCGGATTGCCGGTGAAGGAGCCGAACGCGTCACCAAGCCACGGCTGCTCTTCATACGCACTGCTCAGCGGCTGCGCACCGCTCTCCCCGGGAATCCCGCGGAAGATGGGAACACCAGCACTGCCCGACTCGATCGGCATGGTCAGAGCAATGCGCTGATCGAACGCACCGGCGGCGAAGGCGCCCTTTCCGTAGCGCGAACATCCCGTGACGCCTACCGCATCCGCCTTGAGGACGTTGCCACCCGACTGCTCGATGACATCGATGATCCGGCTCGCGCCCCAGGCCCAGGCGGCCAGCAGCCCGGTGCTGCTCGTGGCGCCATAGATGCTGTAGAACGCCCCTTGTTTGTTACTCCGTCCTGTGCCCTCTTTCCCAACCGCGAGGGGGTCGTAGTTGATGACGGCGGCACCGGAGGACCTGATGGTGTTCGTGTCCGCTCCAAATCCCCCCAGCACAATGACGGCTGGGAAAGGCCCGGTACCGCTCGGCAATTGGACGCCCGCTGAGAAGCTGGCACTTCTGCCGTTGTGCGACACATTGACAGTGATGTTGTTATTCGAGACCGTCCCGGTGACGCTTGCCGGCTTTGCGGGCTTCTCGCCGTAGACGTACCGCTCCGCCAGTTCCTTGATCTCCGCCCGCCGGCACCGCCAGTCGGACTTGGTGGTGATACGCGTACCGTCCAGCTTCGTGAACGGGTCGGGAAGCTTGGAGTCGGCGGGCAAAGAGCCCGGGAGAGTGACTGAGCAGTCGGCACCCTCGTCTTCAACGGGCGAAGCGGCCACGAAACCGCCGGCGGCGGCCTCGGCGATTGTGGTTCTCGCCAATACCTGTACCGCTCCAGCTAGCACAAGCGCCGCCATCGCCAGCATGACGATCGTCGCACGCAACTGAGAACGGCCCGAGCCGATGACCACTGGGACCCTCCTTCCGGGAGGCGATGAAGGCTGCGCAGCGATCGCTGATCAAAGATGTCGACAGCCCCGAGTTTCAAACGAGGCAGCAAGACATGTCAATGAAACCCGGAGATGCTTTCATTTCCTTTCACAGCCCACCGAGCCACGCGCAGCCCGACGACCGTCAACGGCCACCTGATTCGCCACGACCTAATGATCACCTCCCTCATGAGAGCCCTCCACTTGCGCCGGGCAGCCCGGCGACCCCCCGACGTGGCCAGTGCCAAATCTGCCGAACTAAGAACGTGTCTCAAGTGGGGATTTTGGCCAGCTAACTTACTTGTAGCAGGTGATGGTGGCTGCGAGGACGAGGAGGGCGTTGAACACCTGGCCGTGGCGTTCATGGCGAACGGTCAGGCGCCGATAGCCGAACAGCCAGGCCAGCGTGCGTTCGTCCTTCCAGCGGTGGCGACCCAGCCGTTCGCTGGACTCAACGCCGACCCGGGCGATGCGCTGGCACGATCCCGCCGTCTGCACAGCCAGGCCAGATGCTCGGCGGAGTTGCATGCCCCTTGTAGGCGCGAACTCTCACCGGTCCCCGACGGCATGGTCCGCGCCGCGATCGGATCGGCGGTAACGCGTAACGCGTTCAGAAAGGTTTGAGTCCGCCGACTTTTCGTCGTGCAGGCTCCCTCGCCCTCCATCCAACATGCCCTATGCCCCCGCCCAGTTCACCAACACCAGTTTCTATGCCGGCCGGGTGCGTCCGAAAATCCAACCCTGGAGTCTGATTATCCAACTCACCGGCTCCGACTATCGCCGGGGTGACAATATTCAAGCCCTTATCCGGCCGATGTCGGCTCGATCAGCCGATATTCTTTCCCTATGCGCTCGGTCACGGTCGATCTCGATGAGGCGTCCACCGCACAATTGGTGGGCGCCGCAGCCGCGATCGCCGCTCAATTGGCCGGACGCACACCACCGGAATCAGCGGCCGCGTGCATGGAACTCACCGAAACCCTGGCGGCCGCCGCCGACCAACTGGAATCGGCCATGGCCGGGCTCATCGAGCGCGTGGACGCCGCCGGAGAGATGCGCCGCTGGGGACTGCCGTCCACCCAGGCGTGGCTACGGTCCCGGCTGGGCATGCGCGACAGCCGCGCCAAGGAACGCCTCACGCTCGCCCGGCAACGTCACCGTCTGCCCGAGGTGACCGCCCGGTGGGCTGCAGGATCTCTGTCGTCCGGGTACGCCGCCACCATCGCCGGTTCGGTCGCCCGCCTGAACGACCAAGACTGCAGCGCCGCCGAAGAGATCCTGCTCGGCATGGTCGACGAAGGGTTCGCGGCCGGGAAGGTCGCCGCGTTCGGCAGGCGGATCGGTGACGTCATCGCCGAACGCGACGGCACCGACAAGGCCGATGCCGATTCGCGGCGCGGGTATGAGCGGTCCTGGATCACCTCGACGCGGTCGCTCGACGGCGGCCGGTATGTGAAGGGGTGGCTCAACCCCGAAGACGCCGCGATCTGGGACGGCACGCTGGGGCCGCTGGCCAAGCCCGCCGGGGAGGATGACCGCCGGGATCTGCCGGAGCGGACGGCGGCCGCGCTGTCCAGCGTGCTGTCGGGCGGGCATAAGGCCACCAAGGTCACCGTCATCTGCGATCTGGACACCCTCACCGGCGGTCAGGCACCCGCGCGGCTCACGGATGGGACACCGATCCCCGCCGCCCAAGCCCGCCGCATCGCGCTCAGCGCCGGGGTCTCCCCGCTGCTGCTGGGACGCGGGCACCTGCCGCTGTATCTCGGGTACCGCGAACGGTTCGCCTCGCCGGGCCAGCGCCGCGTCCTGGAAACCCTGTACCCGACCTGCGCCGTGCAGGGCTGCGAAGTCCCCGGCACGCTGTGCGAGGTCGACCACGTCAACGGCTGGGCCCTCGGCCACAGCCCCACCGACATCGACCGACTGACCCTGGCCTGCGGCTGGCACAACCGCTTCAAACACACCAACGCCGAACAAGTACACATCGCGCGCAACGCCGACGGACGATACATCTACCGCGTCCTCCCACCACCGGATGCCACAGCAGCCGACCATCCACCAACCGAGCTCGACTGGGCAGCATGACCACCCGAAATGGCCCACTGCCAAATCACCACGACCTCGACAGCCGGCACGCCACCCCTACCGTGCACCCAGCGCCCTGCACCCAACGCCCTGCACCCCAGTCCAGCGCCCTGCAGCCAAGCGCCCTCCACCCCAGCGCCGTGCAGCCAAGCGCCCAGCACCCCAGCGCCGTGCAGCCAAGCGCCCAGCACCCCAACGCCCTCGCACCGCAGCGCCCAGCAGCCCTGTCCAGCGCCCTGCAGCCCAGCCAGGGGATACCAGCGGCGACCGCTGCGGAGGTCTGCTCGGCCATTACGCCGGCGCGCCCACCGAGCCGTCCGGACTCTGGCCGCCAGCGCATTCAGAGTTAGGGCGCCCTTCCACGGAGCGGCTGAGGCGGCCCCAGACCAGGTTGCGCGGAATCGGCCGTCGCAGGATTGCAGGATTGACCAACAGGACGTCATCGGTGGACGAGGGCGAGTGGGTGGCGCTGCTGAGTCTTGGCCTCGCTCCCGGACCAACCTCACGCCCAGGCCCCGCCGCAGGCAAGCGCAACCCCGGCTCAGCACGTCCGGCACCTTGGGCATCTCCGGGATCTGTGTTACGTGCTGGATGCCCATCTGCTCGACCCGTTTGTCCACCCGCCGCGTGGACACGCCCAGCAGATGGACGGTGGCCACTCCCGAGATCAGGGCCTGCTCGGCCCGGCGGCGACGTTCCGGCGGCCGCCTGGGGAAGTGGGCCCCCGATCCAACTGGAGATGGCCGGCTCGACGGTGCCGGCGCGGGTTCCGCTGCCGGTAGCCCTTGCGGCAGCTGACCCGCGCGTCGAACCGCCGCCCGTAGCCGGCGCCGCAGACAGCGTCGGCCTCCGCCGACATGAGCGCCTCGGCCCTCGTCTTGAGCACCGACCGCAAGACATCGGGCTCACTTCGTGGGGGTGTCGCCGGGGTGGGTGCTGGCCGGCTGTGCCCAATGGAGAATGCGAGGAGGGCGGGCGAGAACGGGCCGTGCATTGAACGTTCGCATCGGGGTGCCGGCCTTGGCGGTGCCGTACTGGAACAACTCTTGGCCATCGCGCGGGCGGACGGATTCGCATTGGTCTCGTCGGTACGACGCCGGACAATATCGCCGTGCAGAGGTTGCTCACAGCGTTGGCCCCGGGTTGGCTCACATTAGTGCGCACCTGCGTGGCGAATGGATCGCCGCATGCTGCCATCGCGGTTCGAGAGTCTCTACCATCCGTCCGTAGCAGGCCAGCGGGCCACCACTGAGCCGACTTGGTAAAATGCTGATCGAAGCCTTCTGACGCCGGACGCGGCCGGAAGGCTTTTTCATGGTCTGTTCCGCCGCCTGTCAGTGTGGGTCTTCGTTACCACCAGCAATCAGCAGGAGTCGCCATGCCCACCGTCTCCGTCCGTCGCGCGAGCCCTGCTGACCGCCTGTTGGTCGAGCGACTGTGGCTGATGTTCTGCCACGACATGTCGGAGTTCGGCGGCCAGTTGCCAAATCCGGACGGCAGGTTCCGCACCGAACGGCTGGCCGCGGCCTTCGAAGACCCGAATTGGGCCGGCTACGTTTTCGCCGGACCGGAGGCCAGGCCCGTCGGGTTCGCGATCGTCCGTGACCTCAACGGACCGGTGCGGGTTCTGAACAGCTTCTTCGTGGTGCGGTCGATGCGGCGGGCCGGGATTGGGCTGCAGGCTGTGGCCGCTGTCGTCGCCGAACATCCTGGCCGGTGGGACGTCGCGTTCCAAGAAGCCAACGGTGCGGCCGTGCGCTTCTGGCGCCGCGTCGCTACCGAACTTGCCGATGGCAACTGGGCAGAGGAGCGCCGGGCGGTCTCTGGCAGATCTGATCTGCCGCCGGACGTGTGGATCTCGTTCACCACGGCCCAGGGGAGCTTCCCTCCGTTCGGCGGACAGCCGCTGCCCTGAGGTCACCGGCGATCATCCGCGAGGATGTTCGTCATGCCGTCGGCACACGAAAATGAGTGGGAGTTGGAGTCGCGGTGGCATACCGGCCGCCACGTCCTCGATGGCCCTCGCGCCGCCCGGGTACCCGCGGATGTCTTCACTGTCTGCACATACGGCACGCCCGCATCCTGGAAACCCCGGCCCATTAGGTGCGCGCTTCACCACCGCCACCGCCACCGCCACCGCCACCGCCACCGCCACCGCCAACGTCCTAGGCCGACGTCCTTGGTCAGCGCTCTGTATCCAGGCGCAGTTTCTAAACTTGAGCCGAGTCGGGTTGGGCGTGGAGCTTGGCCGGCTGGGCAATCTGGTCAACGGGTGGGTGAGCATTGCCCAGTTTGAGTGAATGTCGGGTGGGCCGCCTTGGCGCCGGGCATTTGGGCGTCGGTTGTTACGGGGCGGTGAGGCCCAGCAGGGGCAGGCATGGCGTTAGGCCTTCAATGGTGACGGGGACGGTTCGGTGGTGGTCCCAGTCGGCGCGGCTGAGGCGCAGACGGACGTCGGGGACCATCGCTCCCCGGACCACGCACCGGTCGATACCGTCGGTTCGATAGCCGAGTTTGCGTGAGACCGCGTGGGAGGCGTGGTTGGTCACGAAAGCCGCGGAGGTGGCTTCTTCGGCCTCCAGGCCGACGAAGGCGAGGTGCAGCACCGCGGCCCGCATCTCGGTGCCGATTCCCTGTCCATGGTGGCGCTTTCCGAGCCAGGAGCCGGTGTCCACCTCACGGGTGATCGCCAAGTCATTCGCGCTGATGATCTGCATCCCGACCACGACACCGGCGTGGAGGACGCAGAGGTCGAGTGACCACTTCCGAGGCTCCCAGGCGCCCAGGGTCTGCCAATGGTGGTGAATGACGTTCCGCGCGACCTCGGCCGGCGGCCGGTCGGTCCATGGCGTCACGAAGGGCATCTCTTCGGGGGCATGGATGCCTTCGGCCGCCAACTCGGCGAGGGCGCCCAGTTCCTCAGGCGATGGCAGCCGCAGTTCGAGCCGCGGCGTGCTCAGCCGTAGGTTCAGCAGCGGGAAGTGATCAGCGAGCATCTCCCCATCCTGGCCGCTCCGCCGCATCCGGGCGATCCAATATTCACGACCGTCGGTGATGTGTTAGGGCGGCGGTTGGCGGATGGTGAGGGTCGCTTCTATGCCGTAGTGGTCGGACAAGGCCGTCGTGCGGCCGTTGGGCAGGCGGATCTTCTCTTTGAAGACCAGGCGTGGGGCGGCTTCTATGCCCGGGCGGGTGAGGATCTGGTCTATTGGTTTGAGGTCCGCGTACTCGGGGCGGTAGGTCGGTTCCGTGTCGCCGGTCAGGGCGTCTTGGAGGCCGGTGGTGGACGCGAAGTCCTTGAAGAGGGGGTAGTCGCGGGGGACGTTGAAGTCGCCCATGACCACCATGGGTTCCGCCGGGTCGATCCTGCCGACGAGCGCGGCGAGCTCGCGCAGTTCGGATTCCTCGGCCTTCGTGTACAGGTTGGACGGGGCCCAGTGCATGTCCATGTTCGCGGAGAGGTGTGTGTTCACGACCGTGAGGAAGCCGCTGGGGAGTTGGACGCGTGTGAACAGGGCGCCCTTGCGCAGCAGCCATTCGAGGCGGGCTGGGCGAGTGGGGGTGAACGGCTGGAAGTGGCGGCGGGTGATCGGCCAGCGAGAGAGGGTGATCAGGCCGCCACGCACCACTGGGAAAGTCGATGCGTGGGCGGTTTGCGGAAATGATTTCGCGGAGCGCTGGAGTTGGGCCAGGTTCCGCGGCGATATGACCTCTTGCAGGCAGACGACGTCGTAGTCCGATTGCTCCATGAGCTGGGCCAACGCGCCGAGGCGGGCTCGGGAACGGCCTCGGAACAGCGTGTTGAAGGTGAGGACGCGAACCTTCATGACTTGAGGTATTCGGCGGCCAGGCGTTTCGGGGCTCGGTCCAGCCAGGCTTCGGCGAGAAGTTCCTCCAGTTCGGGAGGTTCTATTCTCTCCAGGCGAACGAGGATTGCCGGGAAACCGTTGAAGTGCGGGGTGGTGAAATAGACTTCCGGGTCGTCTGTGACAAGGGCCTCTTTGGCACCCAGGTCAGGGACGCGTGCGGCGAGGATCGGGCCGTCCGGTGCGGCGTCGCCGAGGGCGGCCAGGTCGGATTTTCGCAAGGGGCGCTCCCACGCGAACGCCTTGGTCCGGACGCGCCAAGCGAGGTCGCCTCGCCGGTCGATCTCGTCCGTCTCCGGAAGTGCCAGCGCGATTCGTCGCACGTCGTCCCACGTGGCCATGCACGCCACTCTACGGGGAGGATTCCGTGATGTCGCGCCCGTCTGGGTCCCCCCGGCGGTGCGGGTTCGGCGCTTGTGAGCGACCCGGTCGTCGGCGTCGGTGGCTGGGTGCGACGGGACCGCTTTGTGTACTGGCCGCGCTGGCCGCGCTGGTCGCGCCGGTTCGGCGGGACGAATCGGGACGGTGGGTCGAACGCTGCCGGGACCGGTGATGGCTGGATGCGGCAGTCGCCATGTCCGCATTAATACTCCAGCCGCATTTGGAGATCTCGGTCTGATGGAGGCCGGGACGTGAGACGGCCACCGCTGTGATCGTGTGGGTGTGTTGAGACCAGACGATC
>NZ_JBEZGN010000011.1:0-206636 GCF_040650055.1 Spirillospora sp. NPDC048819
GGGTTGTTCGTTCGGTTGTTTATGTTCCGTTTGGGGGGGGGTCTGCCCTTTGGGGCCCCCCCACCCCCCCCCCCCCGCCGCAAGTCAACGGAGCAGGGAGCGGTCGGCGACGAGCCTGGGCGTCCAGATGACCCGGCCGAGGAACTCGTCCGCCTCCTGGGCGGTGACGAGCCAGACGACGGCCGCCGCCGGGGCCTCCTCGGGCGTCGGCTCGAACCCCTCGTCCTTGAGGGAGTCGAGGCCGCCGCGCGCCGCGCCCGCCTCGGTGACCACGAAGCCCGGGTCGAGGTTGAAGGCGCGGACGCCGCGTCCCAGGAACTCGGCGTTGATCGCACCGGCGAGCCGCCCGAATGCCGCCTTGGACGCCGAGTACGCCACGCCCCAGCCGCCTTCGCCGGGCGGTCCGGGCGGATCGCTGGTGGCCGACCCCGAGCACAGGTTGACGATCGTCCCGCCGCCCTGGTCCAGCATCGCCGGGAGGACGGCCTGGAGCAGCACGATCTGGTTCAGGTAGTTCCCGGTGACCGTCCGCTCGGCCACGTCCACGTCGAGGTCGAGGAACCGTTCGTGGGTGCCCGCGATGTGCGCCACCGCGTTGTTGACGAGCACGTCGACGCGACCCCACGCGTCCAGCACCGTCTCGGCCGCGCGGGTCACGCCGCCCCGGTCGAGGAGGTCCATCGGGACGGGCAACGCGCGTGCGCCGAGCGCCTCGATCTCGGCGCGGGTCCGCGCCAGGCTGCCGGGGACGGGGATCGCCTCCGCCGTGCCGTGCCGAGGCGGGATCCGGCCTTCGCCCTCCTCAAGGGTGCGGGCGGTGAAGGCGACGTCGTGCCCGGCGGCGGCGAGCGCGAGGGCCGTCCGCCGGCCGATGCCCCGGCTCGCCCCGGTCACCAGCGCGACAGGTCTCTTTGCTGTCATGACGCGATGATGGCAGCGGCGGTCCGGCCCACCGGACGACTCTCACTGAGCGGGAAGCCTCCGGCGGCGCACCGGCCGATTTGGCAGGTTGAGCATGGACGTCCGCTGCGCGGGCCGCAGACACCGAAGGGATCGAGGACAGTGACGCAGATCCGAGGGCTGGGTTATCTGAAGGTCCAGACCCGCCACATCGACCGCTGGCGCGAGTTCGCCCTCGACGGGCTCGGGTTCGCCGAGGGCGGCGGCCCCGACCCGGACGGCCTCTACCTGCGCATGGACGAGCGCCGGTCGCGCCTTCAGGTGCTGCCCGGCGACTCCGACAGGGTGCTGGCCGTGGGCTGGGAGGTCCGCGACCAGTTCGCTCTGGCCGCCGTCCGCGAGGCCGTCGAGAAGTCCGGGACGGCCGTGACGGCACTGAAGCCCAAGGAGGCGGCGGAGCGCGACGCCGAGGAGGTCATCGCGTTCACCGACCCCGGCGGCACCCCCGTCGAGGTGTTCTTCGGGGCGGTGCTCGACCACAGCCCGGTCCGCACCGGCTTCGCGCAGAAGTTCGTCACCGGCCCGATGGGCATGGGGCACGTGGTGCTGCCCACCCCGAACTTCGCCGAGACCGTCACGTTCTACAACGAGGTCCTCGGGTTCCTGCCGCGCGGCGCGATGAAGGTCGGCGGCGGCGCGGTGCGGATCCGCTTCATGGGCGTCAACCAGCGCCACCACAGCCTGGCGATCTGCCCGGCACCGCACGACGGCGACCCCGGCCTCGTCCACCTGATGGTGGAGGTCGACACCCTCGACGCGGTCGGCATCGCGCTGGACACCGTCAAGGAGAAGGGCTTCTCGATCTCCTCGACGCTCGGCCGGCACACCAACGACAAGATGGTGTCGTTCTACGTACGGGCCCCTGGCGGCTGGGACATCGAGTACGGCTGCGAGGGCCTCCTCGTCGACGAGACGTACTACACCGCCGAGGAGATCACTAAGGACAGCTACTGGGGACACGACTGGTCGGGGTCCGAGCCGCTGGCCGCGTTCACCCCTCCGGGGAAGTGACCCGGTGACTTCTCGTGCTTCGGTGGAACCGGTCGGGACCGACGAAATAGGGGAGTTCGACCACGAATGCGACGTGCTCGTCGTCGGCTTCGGCTGCGCGGGCGCCGCCGCCGCGTACGAGGCCGCCCGCGCCGGGGCGGACGTCCTGGTGCTGGAGCGGGCGAGCGGGCCCGGCGGCTCGTCGGCGCAGTCCGGCGGCGAGCTGTACCTCGGCGGCGGCACCGAGGTGCAGAAGGCGTGCGGGTTCGACGACGACCCCGACAACATGTACGCCTACCTGGAGGCGGCGATCGGCCCCAACGCCGACACCGAGAAGCTCCGGCTGTACTGCGACGGGAGCGTCGAGCACTTCGAGTGGTTCCGCGAGTGCGGCGTCACGTTCAACCCCACCCTCTACCCCGCGCCCGTGTGGATGCCCTTCTCCGAGGACGGGCTGATGTGGCTGGGCGAGAACTCCTGGCCGTACAACACCGTGGCCCGTCCCGTCCCGCGCGGGCACCGTCCGGCTGCGAGCGGGTTCGGCGGCAAGGTGCTGATGGACAAGCTGACCGCTGCCGCGACCGGCGCCGGAGCCGTCACGCACGTCGACACCGTCGCCGCGAACCTCGTCCTGGACGAGGACGGCCGCGTCGCTGGCGTGGTGGCGCGCAAGTACGGCAAGCAGGTCACCTACCGCGCGCGCACGGCGGTGATCCTCACGACCGGCGGATTCGTCGACAACGAGGAGATGCTCGCCGACCACGCGCCCGTGCTGCTCGGCCACGACAAGGTCAGCGACGGCCTCGACGACGGCTCCGGCATCCGGATGGCGAGCGCGATCGGCGCCGCCACCCGCCGGATGGGAGTGGTCGAGATCGCGCTCACCGCGCTGCCGGCCATGGTGTGCCGCGGGATGCTGGTGGACGGCATGGGCCGCCGCTTCATCAACGAGGACGTCTACCCGGGCCACTTCAGCGTCCACGCCGTCCGGAACCAGCCCGGCCCCTACTGGACGATCATCGACGAGGAGGGCTACGAGTCCGTCCCCGAGGCCGACCGGTGGGGAGTGCTCCCCAAGTACGTCACCGAGACGCTGGCCGAGCTGGAGGAGTCGCTGGGCATGCCCGCCGGGTCCCTGGAGAACACGGTCGAGACGTACAACCGGCACGCCGAGAAGGGCGAGGACCCGTACTTCCGCAAGGACCCGAAGTGGCTGCGCCCGCTGAAGTCCCCGTTCGCCGCGATCGACCCCGCCGCAGGGTTCTTCGGCACCGGCGCCACGGGCAAGGGCACCGGCGCGGGCGGGTTCACCCTGGGCGGGCTGCACACGACCGTCGACGGCGAGGTCCTGAACAACTCCGGCGACCCCGTGCCCGGCCTGTACGCGGCCGGCCGTGCCGCCTCCGGCATGCACGGCGAGGGCTACATCAGCGGGACGTCCCTCGGCGACGGCACGTTCTTCGGCCGCCGCGCCGGACGCGCCGCCGCAGCGCTCAAGAAGGAACCTGAATGAAATACGCCGTCCTGCTCCCCGTGGCGGCGGGCGTCACCGCCGATCCCGCGTGGATCGGCGCGTACGTCCAGCACGCCGAGGCCTGCGGCTTCGAGTCGGTCGGCGCGGTGGAGCACGCGGTGGTGGCGAGCGGGTATTCGAGCGTCTACCCGTACGACACGTCGGGCCGCATGGCGCTGGCCGACGACCTGGACATCCCCGATCCCCTGGATCTGCTGGCGTTCCTCGCCGGCCGGACGTCCCGGATCGGCCTGGCCACCGGCGTCCTCGTCCTGCCCAACCACCACCCGGTGGTGCTCGCCAAGCGTCTCGCGACGATCGACGCGCTGTCCGGTGGACGGCTGCGGCTGGTCGTGGGGATGGGCTGGATGCGCGAGGAGGTCGAGGCCTGCGGCACCGACTTCGACTCGCGCGGCCGCCGCGCCGACGAGCAACTCCAGGTGCTCCGCAAACTGTGGGCCGACACGGCGCCATCAGGGGCCGCGCACGACGGGGAGTTCTTCCGGTTCGAGGGCGCGATGAGCTACCCGAAGCCCGTCCAGGACGGCGGCGTGCCGATCCACGTCGGCGGCCACACCAAGGCCGCCGCACGCCGCGCCGGCCGGTACGGCGACGGCCTCCAGCCGCTCGGCGTGGCAGGCGACGAACTCCGTGCCCTGGTCGCGCTGATGCGGGAGGAGGCCGAGCGGAACGACCGTGACCCGGACGCGCTCGAACTCACCCTCGGCCATTCGCTGTCGGCGGTCACCCCGGAGAAGGCGGACAAGCTGGCAGGGCTGGGCGCGGGCCGTCTCGTCCTGCGCGGCAACCCGACCAAGGACCTGAACGAGGCCCGCGACGAACTGTCGTCGTGCGCCGAACGCCTCGGCCTGTCATGACGCTTTCCACGGGCGATCGGGTCGGACTGTCCGACCTGGTCGCCCGGTACGCGCTGTACGCCGACCGCCGCGACCTGCCCGCCCTCGCCGGACTGTTCACCGGCGACGGCGTCCTCGTCCTGCC
Organism: Spirillospora sp. NPDC048819; assembly: GCF_040650055.1. Classification (NCBI taxonomy): domain Bacteria; kingdom Bacillati; phylum Actinomycetota; class Actinomycetes; order Streptosporangiales; family Thermomonosporaceae; genus Spirillospora; species Spirillospora sp. NPDC048819. The sequence continues at coordinate 4,466 of NZ_JBEZGN010000011.1, forward strand.
AGACCCGCCCAGTTCACTCGCCCCGGCGCGGACCTTCACCGGGCGGGACGAGATCATCGCGGCCCTGTCGCCTTTGAACGACGTCCCGCTGACGTCCCACGAGATCGTCGGCCAGGTGTTCGACGGGGTGACCGGCCACATCGCCTGCGTCGCCCACCACCTCACCGAGCGCGACGACGGCAAGCCGTCCGACCTCATCTGGCACCTGCGCTACGCCGACACCTACCGCCGCTCGGACGGCGCGTGGCGCTTCGCCCGGCGGGAACTCCAGATCGACTTCATCGAGACCAGACCCGTCCGGAGGTGGCGCGTTGGCTGAGGAGGCCAGGACCAGCGTGGTCACGGGCGGCGCACTCGGCATCGGCGGCGCGATCTCCCGCCGCCTGGCCGCCGCCGGCGACCTGCTGATCCTCAACGACATCGACGCGGACGCCGCCGAACGCACCCGCGCCGACATCGAGGAGTCCGGCGGCCAATGCGTCACCGTCATCGGCGACATCGTCGAGGACGAGACGATCGAGAAGGTGACGGCCGCGACGCAGGGCCGCGTGGACGTCCTGGTGAACAACGTGGGCGACTTCCGTCCCGCCGCCGCGTCCTTCCAGGACAGCACGCCCGCCCAGTGGCAGCGCCTCTACGAGCTGAACCTCCTCCACGTCTTCAAGCTCACCCACGCCCTGCTGCCGGCCATGGTCGAGCGGCGCTCGGGCAGCATCGTCAACAACTCCACCGTCGAGGCTTTCCGGGGCATTCCGCAGCATCCGGTGTACTCGGCGTTCAACGCGGGCGTATCGGCCTTCACCCGCAGCCTCGCCGTGGCGGTCGGCCGGCACGGCGTCCGCGTCAACGCCATCGCCCCCGACCTCGCCGACACCGAGCAGACCCCGGTCGAATGGATGCGGCGCGGCTACGACGAGGGCCTGGAGCACACATGGGTCCCTCTGGCCCGCTTCGGCGAACCCGACGACTACGCCGCCGTGGTGGAGTTCCTCGCGTCCGACGCCGCCCGCTTCGTCACCGGCCACACGATCCCGGTGGACGGCGGCACGCTCGCCGCATCCGGCTGGTTCGTCCGCGCCGACGACCAGGGCTGGACGAACCGCCCCCACCGCGCCTAGGGAGTGCCATGCCCGCGCTGCACGACGACCGCCCCGCCCGCGAGGTCACGTTCGCCGAACTCGTCGCGGCCCGCGCGGACGACGACCGAACGGCCCTGAACTTCGAGGACGCGTCCTGGACGTGGCGCGAGGTCGTCACCGAGGCCCGCCGCCGCGCGACCCTGGCCCGCGCCGCGGACGGCCACGTCGGCCTGTTCCTGGAGAACGGCCCCGAGCACCTGTTCTGGCTGCTGGGCTCCGCGCTCGCCGGCGTCCCGGTCGTCGAACTGAACCCGACCCGCCGGGGCGCCGAACTGGCCCGCGACATCACCCACACCGACTGCGCCCTCCTGATCAGCGAGACGTCCCGCGAATCGCAACTGGGCGGCTTGGTGGACGTCCCGACGCTGACGATCGACACCGCCGCCTACACCGACCACCTGGCAACGACCCAACCGGCGGACGTTCCCCTTGCCAGCCCGCAGACGATCTTCTCCCTGGTCTTCACCTCGGGGACGACATCCGCCCCCAAGGCGGTGATCTGCACCCAGGGCCGGCTCGGCCGCATCGCCGTCCAGCAACGCGACCGCCGCAACCTGACCCGCGACGACGTGTTCTACGTCGTCATGCCGATGTTCCACTCGAACGCCCTGATGGCCGGTATCGCCCCCGCCGTCGCGACCGGAGGCCGCATAGCCCTCCGCCGCAAGTTCTCGGCGTCCGGTTTCCTCCCGGACGTCCGCGGCTACGGCGTCACGTTCTTCAACTACGTGGGCAAGCCCCTCGCGTACATACTGGCCGTCCCCGAGAAGCCGGACGACGCTGACAACACCCTCCGCATCGCCTTCGGCAACGAGGCCAACGAGCGCGACATCGCCGAGTTCGCCCGCCGCTTCGGCTGCACCGTCATCGACTCCTACGGCTCCAGCGAAGGCGAGATCCGCCTCAACCGCGTCCCGGGCACCCCTCCGGGCTCCCTCGGCGTCGCCGAGCCGGGCACCGTGGTCATCGACCCGGAAACCCTCCAGGAGTGCCCACGCGCCAGGTTCGACGAACACGGCACGCTCCTCAACGCCGACGAGGCCATCGGCGAGATCGTCGACACGATGGGCGCCGCCAAGTTCGAGGGCTACTACAACAACCCCGGGGCGACGGCGAAACGCGTCCGCAACGGCTGGACGTGGTCGGGCGACCTCGCCTACCGCGACGCCGACGGCTTCTGGTACTTCGCCGGCCGCGACGACGACTGGCTACGCGTCGACGGCGAGAACTTCGCCTCAGCCCCCGTCGAACGCCTCCTAGCCCGCTACGAGCCCTTCGCAGACGTAGCCGTCTACGCCGTCCCAGACGAACACGTAGGCGACCAGGTAATGGCAGCCGTCACCCTGGCTCCGCCCCAGACTTTCGACCCGGAGTCCTTCACGGCCTTCCTCAAGGCCCAACCCGACCTAGGCACCAAATGGACGCCCCGCTACATCCGCATAGTGGACGAGCTACCCCGCACCCCCACCAACAAGGTCATCAAGCGCCCCCTACGCACCGAAGCCCACAACACAACAGACCCCATCTACGAACACCAAGCCGACACCTACAAACGCCGCCCCACCTGACCACCGACAACCCTCACCGACCTGGTAACTGCGCATCTTCACGCCGTAGCGCTCAGCCCCAGCGCATCCCCATGAGGCCGGGCCGAGTGGCGGGCCAAGCGCCGGACGGCGTTAACGGGAAGCGACCGGGCTTTGGCGCGGACTCAGGATTCGTCCTCAAGCCCGGGGATGACGGCAAAGGAGGTCAGCCTTCGAAGAGACCGCCTAGTGCCCCTGATGTCCAAATCTCCCGTGGCGGTAACTTGGAGCCCGTCGGCGTGCGCCCTGACGGCTTCATTATAATCGAGTTCACCGAGCTCGACTCTGTATCTGCGGGCTTCGCCAGAATCGTCGGCCACTCCCTGAATGACCGCCTCTCCTCGCCCAAAGCCACCCTCCCGGAATAGTCGAACAATTAGGCCGGTAACCGTCACTCCGGCTCTAGGTTGCTTGGTACGCAGATAATCGGCGGCTTCGCCGAGGATTCGCTGCTGCCCTGGAGTGACCCGCAGGAGTGCGGGCTCCGCAGTTCCGCCGGCCAACGGTGACTTGGCGAAGCGTATTTGGTAGATGTCGTGCTCCGGCCCGCCCAGTGAGCTTAGTGCCGCAAGTTCCGTAGCGTTGGGGGTGTCCGGGAGGAAGTCCCCGAACGACGAGATCGGCCGGTCTCCTTCGCTGACTTCCTCCGCCAGTTGCTGCGCCTTCCGGGTGGTCGCCAGCATCCGGTTCGTCACTTTGCGTCCGAAGGGCTGCGGCGGAACATCAACCAGCGTGTCTTGGCCTACCGGAGGCGAGTCATCCGTCTCGTCCGAATATATGTCTGCCAACGGAAGAGCTAGTGACAGTATGAAACTCCCTGGCTGAGTGGACAGCCTTGCCTGGGATGCGTAGGCCTCGGCGCGCTGCGGTCGTCTCGGAGGGAGGACCAGTGAGTTGTAGTCCAGTGAAGCCGCAGAAGCCACGACGAAATTCTTGAGAGCGGATATTGCGGAATATGCCAGGAGTAGTGGCGCCTCGCCCGTCGGAGCGTCTGGTGTCAGGCGGACGGCAATATTGTCGGCTCCGCCGAAGTTGATGTCATCCGCTATTTCTTCTGGGAGTCGCTGCTCAACGAAGGAGAGTGCCTTGAGTGCGTCATCTATGCGTTCCATATAGTCGCGCACACGCTGAGTCACCGGTAGTACGACGCGGATTTTGTCGTGCCTGCCACTGAGTTGCGGCCGCCACATACTAGTCTGACCATCGGCATCTTCGAGAATCCAGCCGGAACTGGTCAGATAGTTGGTGAACGCCGCAAGATCCGGCGCCTTCGCAGGGCTGCCCTCATTAACGAAATTCACGCGACTCATGACTGACCCCAAACATCCAAGGGAGGAACGGGAGTCGATCGTCGAATTCCGTGTGTTTTGAGCATTCTGTGCAACCCTGACTGATCCAGGGTGTTGACGGCGGGAAGGTGTATCGCCTGACTTGTCCTATTCCTTGAAGGCTCCATGGCCTCAAGTGAAACCCATGCTCCGCGACCGCAAAGGAGCGTTCCTTCGCTATGAAGGCGCACGTTCTCACCTTCCTCGGGAACGCCGATTACGGCAAGAACCCTACCAACGGCGTGGTCGGTTCGCCTGAGCGCATCGTACGTCTCAAGGTCCAGGTCATAACTGAAGTCGCCAGACGTCAGCTGCCTCAGCTGGATGGTCGTCTTGACCTGGACGTTCACGGTCGGGTAGTACGTCCCCAGTTCGGTCCCCGGATACACGAGTTGCACGTCCGCCTTCTGGAGATCCACCGTGGTCGGGCGGCCGTGGAGGAGACCGCACCCAGCGGCGACCGCCTCTAGCCAGGCCTCGCCGAAATCGCCTTGCAGGGTGTTCTGCTCCTGGTCCCGCACGAGGAAGATTGTGCCGCATCATGTAGCGGAATGTGGCGAGTTGCTTACTCCAGGTCGTACAGGCATCAACGCCACGGGCCGAGAGGCACTTCCACGCGCCGTGACGGCTGGCGGGGCCCGATGGGACCTGACGGGCATCTGCCGTGTTGCTGTGGAAAAGTTTGGTTTTGATCATCGGTGGGTGTGGGAGGGCGTGCGGGTGTCCGGGGAGAAACTGAAGCCGCTCCAGGCGGACGACCCTAAGCGGATCGGTGAGTACCGGCTGCTGGCGCGGTTGGGGGCGGGCGGGATGGGCCGGGTCTACCTGGGACGGTCGAAGGGCGGGCGTCCGGTCGCGGTCAAGGTGATCCATCCGCACCTCGCCGAGGATCCGCAGTTCCGGCGGCGGTTCGAGCAGGAGGTCGCGGCGGCGCGGCGGGTCGGGGGCATCCACACCGTGCAGGTGGTGGACGCCGATCCCGGCGTCGATCCGCCCTGGCTCGTCACCGAGTACATCGCCGGACCGTCGTTGCAGGAGGCCGTCGGCGAGCACGGGGCGTTCTCCGAGGAGTCGGTGGCGGGACTCGGTGCGGGCCTGGCCGAAGGGCTGATGGCGATCCACGAGCGCAACGTCGTCCACCGGGACCTCAAGCCCGGCAATGTGCTGCTCGCCCAGGACGGTCCCCGCATCATCGACTTCGGCATCGCGCGGGCGCTGGACGCCACCTCGCAGACCACCAGCGTGGTCGGCACACCCGGGTTCATGTCGCCCGAGCAGTTCCGGGGCCGCGAGATCGGGTCGGCCAGCGACGTGTTCTGCCTCGCCGCGGTGCTGGCCTTCGCCGCCACCGGCCGGCGGCCGTTCGGTGAGGGACCGATCGAAGCCCTCGGCTACCGCGTCGTCAACGAGGACCCCGACCTGACCGGCGTCCCGGAGTCGCTGCGCCCGCTGATCGCGGCCGGCCTGGCGAAGGACCCGGGCGACCGGCCCGGCCTCGACGCGATCCTCGACCGCTGCTCCGTCCTCGTCCAGGGCGGGGAACCTTCGCTGCCGCGGTCGGTTACCACGATGATCGCCACACGGGTGGCGGAGACCGAGGTGCTGCTGCCACCGCCGCGGGGCACGTCGGGGAGACCGCCGCGGGTTCCCTGGCCCGGACGACCGAGGTCCGCGACGGCCGCGGGAGCGGCCGCGGTGGTGGGCGTCCTGCTGGTCGCCTTCGCCGTCTGGGCCATCGCGGACGACGGGAGCGAGCCTGCCGGATCGGGCGCCGCCGCGCAGGTGACCGCCCCCCGCACATCCGATGCCCCCCAGACGCCGTCGCCGACGTCCAGTGAGGTCGCTTCCGCGAGCGCGAGCGCCGCCCCCGATCCCGTCCGCAAGGCGTTCGAGAAGATCTCGGCCGGTGACTGCCTGGACGCGCACAGGTCCCCACACGACTCGGACAAGTGGAGCAAGGGCAAGCCGAACGCCGTCCCCTGCAGCCGGTCGAACGCCTACGTCCGGGTGACCAAGGTGGCGGACGACACCTCTGACTGCGCCGACGGGGACGGAGAGATAGACGGGGAACTGTGGTGGAGCTACGGCGATGAGGGAGACGAGATCGCTCTCTGTGTTTCGCGGCAGCTCCGCGTGGGCGACTGTTTCCTGGGCACGGACGGCCCGGACGAGGGCACCGTCTCCATCAGCAACGGCGACCTGATGACCTCGTGGCCGTGCGGGAAGAGACCCCTCCCGGGGAGTTACGACCACATCCTCAAGGTCACCGCGCTCACCGGGGGCGACTGCCCTTCGGCCCGCAGATCAGTTGACTGGTCCTATCGCGGCGGCAAGCTCTGCGCCCGACTCGTCTGAGCCCGCCGGGCATCGGCCTGGGGGAGGGCGAGGCTCCGCTCAGGCATGCAGGGTGGGCCGGTAGACGAGTTCCTGGATGCGGCCGTCGAGCGTCCGGTGCTCGATCAGTTCGAGGTCGAAGTCGGCCGCGCCCTGGAAGACCGGGTCCATGCCGGTCCGGCCGGTGATCACGGGGAAGAGCGTCACCTGGACGCGGTCGACCAGGCCGGCCGCCATCAGCGCCCGGTTCATCGACAGGCTGCCGTGCGAGCGCAGCGGCACCTCGGACTCCTCCTTGAGCCGGGCGACGACGTCGACGGCGTCGCCGCTCACGACGTCGGCGTCCGGCCAGTCGAGGGGGCCTTCGAGCGTGGTCGACACCACCGTCGCCGGCAGGTTCGTCATCCGCGTGACCCATGGGTCGCGTACGTCGGAGTCCTCGGTGCTGGAGGCCAGCATCTGCGCGAACGCCCGATAGGTGTTGGCCCCGAGGACCATCCGCTGGTCCTCGCTGTACTGGTCGAGGCGGCGGCCGAGGAGCTCGGGGCCTTGCTTGCCCCAGTAGCCGGTCCAGTCGCCGCCGGCGGCGCCGAAGCCGTCGAGGCTGGAAAAGACGTCGAATGTGTACGTAGCGGCCATGATGCTCTCCTCCGGCGCGGTTGCGGTCGCGTGCTGGGGATACCGACCAGTGACCACGGCGAAACTCATCGCCGCCGAGCGGGAACACCGCGTCCCTCACTCAGGTGAAACCGCTGTTCCGCGCCGCCCGGCGGGCGCGGTCACGACCGGATGGTGTCGATGAGCTCGTTCAGGACGCCGTGGCGGCGGGCCGAGGAAATGTGATCGATGTAGTCGCGAGAGGCGACGATCTGCCCATCCCGTACGCGGAGCACGAAGACGCAGGGAACCCGGAACGGTTCACCGTCCTCGGCCGTCCCGCGGTATTCGAACTCGGCGACGATCACTTCCGGGTCCGCGGTTTCGTGCACGGTGATGTTGGCGGGCTCCTGGCGGAGGGGCGGCAGGTGCTTGCCGGCCGAGAAGTGCTCGCGCAGTTCCTCGCGGGTGCGCAGCGGTTCGTCTTCGAACGGTGAGAACGGATGCTCGACGAGGGTCTTTTCCGCGTACAGCTCGTGAAGCTCGTCCCAGCGGCCTTCTGAGACCCCCTGTACGAGTTCGAGGAAGACCTCGCGAGGAGTGAGCGTCATGACGCCTCCCGATGACGCGATAAGGTACCGAAGTGAGGACTCCGAATATACGAAGTGGAGACTTCGGATGTCAACGGAACCCATGCGCGCCGATGCCCGCGATAACCGAGCCCGGATCCTGGAGGTGGCGGAGGACGTCTTCGGCAGGGGCGGCTCGGCCGCCTCCACCGAGCAGGTCGCACGGCTCGCCGGGGTCGGCATCGCCACCGTCTTCCGCCACTTCCCCACGAAGCGGGCGTTGCTGGAGGCGGTTCTGGTGAAACATTTCGACCGCCTTTGCCGGCAGGCGCACGGCCTCGCGGAATCGTCCGATCCGGGCCGGGCGTTCTTCGATTTCTTCGGCCGGCTCGTGGACGACGCCGCGGGCAAACTCGCCATCATCGAGGCGTTCACCGGCGCCGGGGGCGACGCCGGCGGCCGCGCCGCCCAGGGGCCGCTTGAGCTGCGGGAGGCCGTCGGCGTCCTGCTCGGGCGCGCTCAAGAGGCCGGAGCGGTCCGGCCGGACGCCCGCCTCGACGAGGTCTACGCGCTCCTGGTCGGCCTCTCCCGCGCCGTCGCCCACCTTCATCTCGACGAGCCGGTACGCGCCCGCGCACTCGGAATCGTCTTCGACGGGCTCGCCCGTGGCGATGGTGAAAGACGTCCCCTCCCGTAACGGAGAGCGGGCCCCTTGTTCTCCGGTCGACGACACCCGGGATCCGCACCCGCGTGCTGCGCTCCGACTCCGGCGAGGGGGCTAGCGCGCAGACGATCCGCTTGTTCGCCCACCTCGCCGGGACGGGGTGCTAGCCCGCGGCGTCCGGCGGCGTCGTCAGTAGGACGACCTTGCCGCGGCCGTGGCCGGTGGCGACCTCGCGGTGGGCGTCGGCCGCGCGTTCCAGCGGGAAGACGCCGCGCACGTGGATGCGGAGGCGGCCCTCCTCGTAGTAGCGGGCGGCCTCGGCGACGCGGGACGCGGACCGCTTCTCGGGCGGGGTCGTCCGGACGCCGAGTTCGGCGGCGCGGCCGTGGTCGACGAGGGTGGTGATGCGGTCCCGGTCCTTGACGAGGTTGAGCGACACGTCCAGGGCGTCGCCGCCGGCGCCGTCGAGTGCCGCGTCGACGCCGTCCGGTGCCAGGGCTCGTACGCGTTCTTCCAGGCCGTCCCCGTAGGCGACCGGGATCGCGCCGAGCGAGCGCAGGTAGTCGTGGTTGGCCTCGCGCGCCGTGCCGATCACCGTCGCGCCGGCGATGCGGGCGAGCTGGACGGCGACCGTTCCGACGGCGCCCGCCGCCGCGTGGACGAGGAGGGTGTCGCCCGGTCCCACGGCCATCTCCTCAAGCGCGATGTGCGGCGTCATCACGGCGGCGGGGAGGCCGCCCGCCACGTCCCACGGCATGCCCGCGGGCTTGGCCGCCAGCGCCTCGGCCGGGACGACGACGTACTCGGCATAGCCGTTGAGGCGGCCGAAGGCCATCACCTCGTCCCCGGGCTCAACGTCCGTGACACCCGCGCCGACCTGGTCGACGACGCCCGCGAACTCGTTGCCGGGGACGCGGGGGAAGCCCTCCGGCGTCCCCGGCGGCGACCATCCCTCCCGGATGGCCAGGTCGTACGGCTGCACCCCGGCCGCCACGACGCGAACCCGGACTTCGCCGGTTCCCGCCTCCGGTGCCGGCACGTCCAGGATCCTCAGCACGTCCGGCCCGCCCGGCTCGGTGAATCCAGCAACCCGCATAGTGGTCCCCCTTCATCGTCGATCAAGAGGAACGCTAAGACCTCAACCAAAGTCGAGGTCAAGTCGGGCGATTCGACCGGCCCGGGGCCGCGTCCGTACGCGGATCCCGGGCCGTGAGGCGCACGTCGAAGGAGGTCAGGACGGTTTCGGGAGCATGCGCTGCATGGCCTTGTGGGAGCCGGCGACGAGGCGGTCGCGGGGGAAGCCCGCACGCTTCTGCGCCATCTCGTAGTTGCCGCCGGCGACCCAGACCGGGCCGTCCTTCAAGTGATCGAGGCCCTCGCGGGCGATGTCGTCGGGTTCGGCGACGTTGAGGCCCGGCATGTCCATGTTGAGGCCGGCGCGTTCCATCGCGGGGGTGCGGGTCACGCCGGGGACGAGCTCCAGGACGTCCACCCCGTGCTCGCGCATCTCCAGCCAGAGGCCCTCGGCGAAGACCCGGCCGAACGCCTTGACCGCGGAGTAGATGCTGATCTGCGGCTGGCCCATGTAGCCGGCGAGGGAGCCGACGAGCAGGATGCCGCCGCGTCCGCGGGCCTTCATCAGTGCCCCGAAATGGTGCGTGAAGGCGAGCTGCGCGGTGATGTTGAGGTCGATGACGCCCTGGAAGCGGTCGAGGTCGCCGGAGACGAACTCGTGGCCGTAGCTGTTCGCGCCCGCGTTGAAGATCAGCAGGCCGACGTCCAGGTCGTCGGTGGCCTCGCGGACGGCCTTGAGCGGGTCCGGTGCGACGAGGTCGAGTTCGAGCGTGCGGACCTCGACGCCCTTCGCGCGGACGGCCTCGGCGGTCTCCGCCAGCGGCCCCGGCTTCCGGGCGATCAGCACGAGGTTGACGCCCGCGTCGGCGAGGCGGTGCGCGAAGGCGGAGCCGACGCCCTCGGAGCCGCCCGCGATGACGGCCCACGGGCCGTACTGGTCGATCATTGCCCTCCGTCCAGGTCCGGGGTCCAGGCGACGCCGTTGATGTGGGAGCCGCCGTCCGCGAACAGGGTGTTTCCGGTCAGGTATCGGGCGTCCTCGGACGCGAGGAACACCGCCACGGGTGCGATGTCGGTCTCCGGGTCTCCGAGGCGGCCCATCGGGTTGGCGCGGTCGGCGGCGGCCTCGATCTCCGGGTGCTCGGCCGCCATCCGCCGGAACGCGGCGCTCTTGGCGCCCGGGCAGATCGCGTTGACGACGACGCCCGCCGGCGCCCACTCGCGGGCGGCCGTCCGGGTCAGGGTGCGCAGGGCTTCCTTGGCCGAGTTGTACTCCAGGGTGCCCATGTGGGCGTTGACCCCGTTCAGGGAGCACATGTTGATGACGCGTCCCCAGCCGCCGGCCTTCATGTGGGGGAACGCGGCCTGCATCGCCCAGAGCGGGCCGTAGTAGCCCATGGCGAAACCACGCGCGAGCTGCTCGTCGGTCTTGGTCTCGACGCGGCTGACCGTCCCGGCGCCCCAGGCGTTGTTGACCAGGACGTCCACCGACCCCCAAGTCTCCACGGCCGTCGAGACCATGGCGTGGACCTGCGCCTTGTCGGTGACGTCGGTCCGGACGAACCGGGCGTTCTCCCCGATCTCGGCGGCCACCCGCTCGCCGGTCCTCTCGTTCAGCTCGGCCACCAGGACGCGGGCGCCCTCGGCGGCGAAGCGGCGGGCGACGCCGCGTCCGATGCCGTCGCCCGCGCCGGTCACGACCGCGACGCGGCCGGCCAGCCGTCCCTGCGTCACTCGACCACCTTGATGGAGCCGGTCAGGGCCGCCTCCTGGATCGCCGAGCGGAGCGCCGGGCAGGTGTCGTGCGGATCCTCGATCCCCACGCACGCGGCCCTGGCGTCGGCGTTCCACTGGATGCTCGTCTGCTCCCAGCTCGCCTTGCGCACCAGGACCTCGGCGGCGCAGCGGCGGCAGCGGACGGGCAGCAGCGGGCCGTCCAGGAGGCGCTCGTCCTGCCGGGTCGTCCCCGCCCGGGTCATGCGGAGGCCCCCTCACGGCGCGCGAGGTTCTCCTCGACCTCCTTCTTCCACGATTCGACCGGACGGGTCGTGTCGATCTCGAACTCGAACCTGTCGGTCATCTCCGGCCGGACGTCGGCGACGTCGACGTAGAACTGCTGGTACCAGCGGCGCAGCTGGTAGACGGGCCCGTCCTCCTCGCACAGCAGCGGGTTGTCGATGCGGGCCTTGTTCCGCCAGATCTCGATGTCCTGCTCGAAACCGAGCAGGATGAAGTCGGTCAGCTTCTGCGCGGTCGCCTCGGCCGCCTCGGGCGGCAGCGCGTCGCTGTGCTGCACGATGATGCCCGAATGCAGCGTGAACGAGTGCTCGTCGATCGGGTAGTGGCAGTTGATCAGGACTGAGTTCAGGTCGTACCCGTCGTAGTGGTACGTCAGCTCGTCGATCATGAACGAGGGGCCGTGGTAGGACGCGACGGAGGTGTTGCCGATCATCCGCGGCCCGCCGCCGCCGTCGCCCTCGCGCGCCCGGCGGGCGTCCTCCCGGGTCACGCCCTTCATGATCTGCGTGGCGACCTGGCCCTCGAAGACGTTCTTGAAGAACGTCGGGAACGACTTGTGGATGTAGAAGAAGTGCGCCATGTCGACGACGTTGTCGATGATCTCGCGGCAGTTGGTGTTGACGACCGTCTCCGTCCACCGCCAGTCGGTCCAGTCGTCGCGGGTCGCGCCCTCGATCAACGGGATCGTCACGTCCGCCGGCGGCTTGCTCCCCTCCGGGTCGTTCCAGACGAACAGCAGCTTGTCCTGCTCCATCGTCGGCCACGAGGCGGTGCGGGCCCGCAGCGGGACGCGGCGCGAGTACGGGATCGACTTGCAGCGCCCGTCGCCGCCCCAGCGCCAGTCGTGGAACGGGCAGGCGATCTCGTTGCCCTTCACCGTCCCCTGCGACAGGTCGCCGCCCATGTGCCGGCAGTAGCCGTCCAGGACGTTCGTCTTGCCGTCCGCACCGGTGAAGACCACGAGCTTCTGCCCGAACGCGTTGACGGTGTGGGGCTTGCCGTCCTTGAACTTCTCGGCCAGCCCGAGACAGTGCCATCCCCGGGCGAAACGGGAGGAGATCGCCTCCGCCTCGATGGCGCGGACGGCGTCCGACTCGGTTGCGGTCACGTAAATCATCCCTTCAGCGACGGACGGGTGATTCGAACGTTAGGTCGCAGTTCACCGTCCCGGCCCATGAGTCCCGCTGGCCGGGACGTTCCCGACCGCGGCGGCACCCTGACATGGTGTCCTTCAATGGCCGCACAAGGGAAGGAGCGGGGATGAGCAACGAGGTCCTGGAGACCGTGCGCGGGCTGCTGCCGGGCATCGCCGAGCGGGCCCGGTCCGTGGACGAGAAGGGACGCATCCCCGCCGAGACCGTCCGTGAACTCACCGCCGCCGGGGTGTTCCGGATGCTCCAGCCCACCCGCTACGGCGGCGCCGAGGACGACCCCGTCGCGTTCTACGAGGTCATCCGGACGATCTCCGGCGCCTGCGGCTCCACCGGCTGGGTCGCCGCCATCCTCGGCGTCCACTCCTGGCATCTGGGGCTGTTCGCCGACGAGGCGCAGCGCGAAGTGTGGGACGCCGGGCCGGACACGCTCGTCGCCTCGTCCTACGCCCCCGTCGGACGGCTCACCCCGGTCGACGGCGGCTACGAGGTGACGGGACGCTGGTCGTTCTCGTCCGGCGTCGAGTTCACGTCGTGGGCCCTGCTCGGCGCGCTCGTCGTGGGCGCGGAGGGACGTCCCGTCGACTTCATGACGGTGCTCGTCCCCAAGGAGGACTTCGAGGTCCGCGAGGTGTGGGACTCGATGGGCCTGCGCGGCACCGCCAGCGACGACGTCGTCGTGGAGCGGGCGTTCGTGCCCGCGCACCGCGCGATGCGCAACTTCGAGCAGGCGCAGCTCCGCAACCCGGGCCGCAAGGTCAACACCGGCCCGCTGTACCGGATGCCGTTCGGGACGCTGTTCACCGCCACGGTCACCGCCAGCGTCATCGGGATGGCCGCCGGCTGCCACGACCACTACGTGGACCGGATGCGCGACCGGATCCGGCTGAGCCTCGGCGGCGGACGGTTCGTCGAGGACCCGTTCGCCCAGGTCGCCGTCGCCCGCGCCGCGTCCGAGATCGACGCGGCGATCCTGCAGACGGACCGGAACGTCCGGGAGATCCACGAGTACGCGGTCCGCAACGAGAAGATCCCGATGGAGCTGCGGCTGCGCGCCCGCCGCGACCAGGTCCGCGGCACCGAGCGCGCCATCCAGGCGATCGACATCCTGTTCAAGACCGCCGGTGGCAACTCCCTGCACCGCGGCAACGTCATCGAGCGCGCCTGGCGCGACGCCCACGCCGGCAGTGTCCACGTCGCCAACGACGTCGAACGCGCCCTGGCGATGTACGGCCGCGGCGAGTTCGGCCTCAAGGTCGAAGACAACCTCGTCTGACCGACTCGCCGGTCTGTGGCGTGTCGCCCTTGAACGCGACCGTTCGAGGGCGACACGCCGCAGGTGGAGGTGGTTCGGTCAGCAGGTGGTCGGCGGGGTGCCGCCGGCGCGGAGGTTCTCGGTGAACTGCAGGGACGTCTCGAACGAGGCGTTGATGCTGCCCCGGTGGTCGGCGCCGTCGAACGCCCGGTAGGCGATGTCGCCGTAGCGCTTGCAGAGGTCGGCCACGATGTTCTGTGTCGCGGCGGGGGTGACCTCACGGTCGGCGGTGCCCTGCGCGACCAGCGTCGGGACCTTCAGGTTCAGGCCGAGCGCCTCCTGCGCGTTGTAGTAGTTCTCGAACGCGGTGAGGTCGGCGTCCGGGCGGAACACCTTGTTGAGCGGCAGGTCCGCGGTGAGCTGCTTGAGCTGGGCGAGGCACGCGTTCGTGCGTCCCGCCTCGGCCAGCGGCGCGGCCTCCTCGGTCAGCAGTGTCTCCGGGTCGAACGACGGGTCCGCCGCGTGGGCGCCGTTGAGCAGGACGAACAGGAACGGCAGCGCGATCTCCGCGCCCGGGTACTGGTTCTTGACGTAGGCGGCGGTCTGGCTCATGTTCGAGCCGGGCGCGATCGACACGGCGCCCTTCAGCCGGACGTCCCGGGGCCTCTGCCGGGCCGCGGCCGTGTAGAGCGTCGCCTGGCCGCCCTGGCTGTGGCCGGCGACGAACCAGTCGCGTCCGATGCGGGGATCGGCCTTGCGGGCGGCGCGGACGATGTCGGTGACGGTGTTCGCCTCGCTGACGCCGTGCATGTACGGGTGGCCGCCCGGGGTGCCGAGGCCCTCGTAGTCGGTCTGCACGACGGCGTAGCCGTGCGACACCCACTTGTCCAGGTACGTCTCGGTGATCGACAGGTAGTCGTGGGCCGGGCCGGCGGCGGTGTCGGCGGACGGGGCGCACCTGTCCGCGGTGCCGGTCGTTCCGTGCGCCCAGCTGAGCACGGGCCAGCCGCCGGGCGGCGGCGTGCCCTCCGGGACCGCCACGGTGCCGGTCACGGTGATCGGCTTCCCGCCCACGCCCTCCGACGTGTAGGTGATCTTCCGGTTGACGGCGGCGCTCGGCAGGGCCGCCGCGTTCGTCAGCGGGCTGCTGCCCAGGAGCTCGCCGCGGTGCCCCGGCGGGACGCCGTGACCGCCGTCCGCTCCGGCCTGGGCGGGGACGGCGACGATCCCGGCCGACCCGGCGAGGGTGACGGCGGCGACGGCGAGGCCCGCGGTGCGTCTCTTGACAGATCTCATGCGTGGTCCCTTCTGATGTCCTGGACGGCCCGGTAGGCGAACGCCATGGCCGACCCGATCGGAATGCCCGGACCCGGGTAGAACGGGCCGGTGAACGAGGCACTGGTGTTCCCCGCGGCGTAGAGCCCGGGGACGGGACGGCCCGAGCCGTCCAGGACGCGGCCGTCCGGGTCGGTGCGCAGCCCGCCCTTCGTCCCGAGGTCGCTGAGGACGAGCTTCGCCGCGTAGTACGGGGGCTCGTCGACGGCGACGACGCAAGGCCTCCCGCCGGAGAAGTAGCGGTCGTAGGGGTCCTCCCCGCGGTGGAAGTCCTCGTCCACGCCCTTCTCGGCGAAGCCGTTGAAGCGTTCCACCGTGTCGGTGAGGGCGTCCGCCGGGAGCCCGGTCCGCGCGGCCAGCTCGGCGAGCGTGTCCGCCCGGACCCATAGGCCCGACGCGACCTGGTCGTCCGCCGCCACGGGCGGGACGGAGATCGCCGGCAGCCCGCCGGACCGCGCGTCGAAGACCAGGTGGAAGGGGCCCCGCGCGTCGGCCATCCGCCGCCCCATCTGGTCGTAGGGGAGCGACTCGTTGGCGAAGCGGCGTCCCGACCCGTCCACGATGATCCCGCCCCGGAAGCCGAGCGTGAACGCCGGCCGCCCGTCGGGGGTCAGGAGACCGGGGCAGAACCACGCCTGGTCGAGCAGCCCGGTGGACGCGCCGATCCGCACGGCCGCCTCGATGGCGTCGCCGGTGTTCGCGCCGTCCGGGGCCATCGTCCATTCCGCGTCGCCCGGCACGCCCCGCTCGTCGCGCAGCGCGGGCGACGACTCGAACCCGCCGGCCGCCAGCAGCACCCCCCGCGAGGCCCGCAGCCGGACGGGGCCGTCCGCCGTCATCGCCCGCACGCCGGCGACCCGGCCGTCCTCGACGATCAGGTCCGTCAGCGCGGTCCCGGTGCGGACGGTGCCGTGCCCGGTCGCGGTGATCGCCAGCAGCAGCCGCCCGATCAGCGCCCGTCCCTGCGCCATCGGCTTGGCCGAATGCCCCCGTCCCGCGCGGTCCCGGTCGACCGGCGGGCGCACGAGCCCCGCCAGGTCGCCGAGCCGCTCCACCGGCAGGTCGAGGGGGACGAACGACCGCCCCATGTCCAGGCGTCCGGGCGCGTCGAAGTAGTCGGGGAACGCGCGCCACTCGAACTCGATCAGCGGGTCGCGCTCCAGGAAGTCCACCAGCTCCGGCGCCGTCTCCAGGAACGCCTCGCGGTGCCCGGCGTTGTCGTCGCCGAGCAGCGCCCGCAGATACGTGCGCGCCGACTCCGTCGAGTCCGCGATCCCGGCCCGCTCCTGCACCCGCGTCCCCGGCAGCCAGATCGCCGAGCCCGAGTACGCGGACGTCCCGCCGAGCAGGTCCGTCTTCTCCAGGACGGCCGTCCGCAGCCCGCCCGTCGCCGCCGCGAGCGCACCGGCCATCGCCCCGGCGCCCGACCCGGCCACCACCACGTCGTATTCGTCGTCCCACCGGGCATTTCCCACGTGACATCCCCTCACGATCTCGGCGCGGGCACAACGTAAACGCGGGCCGGGCCGGGCGGGCGACACGGTCCCACTGACCGGTATCGCCCATCGCGGGGGCGGCCGGGAGTCCGGATATTGTTCCTTGTCAGCAGCACCAATGGACCGGGGGGAGGACCGTGGCGAGGATCGCAGCGGGCAGGCTGTCCGCCGAGCCGAGCTCACCCGAGCAGCACGACCGGCGGCAGCGCATTCTGCGGGCCGCGTCCCGCATCGGCACGGAGAAGCCCCTCGAACGCGTGCAGATGCACGAGGTGGCGAAGGCGGCCGGGGTGGCGATCGGCACCCTGTACCGGTACTTCCCGTCGAAGGTCCACCTGTTCACCGGGGTGATGGTGGCGCAGGTCGACCGGCTCCGCGACCAGGTCACCGAGCCCGCGCCCGGCACCAGCCCCGAGGACGCGGTCGCCGACCTGCTGGTGCAGGCCAGCCGGCACCTGCTGGCGCAGCCCGTCCTGTCGACGTCGATGCTGCACGCGTCGAACACCGCGCACGTCGCGACCGTCGCCGACACCGTCCACATCGACAACACGTTCCGCGACATCCTGCTGCGCGCCGTGGGCATCGAGAGCCCGACCGCGCAGGACGTCACCCTCGTCCGGCTGCTGATGCAGTGCTGGTACGGGGTGCTCCAGTCGAGCCTGAACGGCCGCGCGTCCATGGCGGACGTGGAGACCGACATCCGGCTCGCCTGCCGGCTGCTGCTGGCGCCCCGCTCGAACGCCTCCGCCTCCCGGTGATCGGGATCGTCCCGGCGGACCGCTCCGGGACGCCGCTACCGTGCCGCCATGAATCGCTATGACGGCGTGAAAGTGCTGCTCACCGGGGCGGCGTCCGGCATCGGACGCGCCACCGCGATCCGCCTCGCCGCCGAGGGGGCCGCGCTCTACGCGGTGGACCTCTCCGAGAAGGGCCTGGCCGAGACCGCCGCCGCGGTCACCGGCCCCGGCACGATCACCACCCGCACGGCCGACGTCACCGACGAGCCCGCCGTGATCGCCGCCGTGGCGGACGCCGCGGAGACGCTCGGCGGCATCGACGTCCTCATCAACGTGGCGGGCGTTCACAAGACCACCCCGATCGAGACGCTGACGGTGGACGACCTGAACCGGCTGTTCTCCGTCAACCTCGTCGGGACCGCGCTGTTCTGCCGCGAGTCGCTCAAGCACCTCTCGGACGGCACGGGCGTGATCGTCAACACGGCTTCGCTGTCGGCGACGCAGGGCAACCCGTACATGACCGCGTACTCGGCGTCCAAGGGGGCCGTGCTGGCGTTCTCGCTGAGCCTCGGAGCGGAGCTGGCCGCGCGGCGCATCCGCGTCGTGCCGATCTCCCCGGGAGCCGTCGACACCCCGCTGATCAGGAACCCGGACATGTTCCCCGCCGGCCTCGACCTCGACTACTTCTCCAAGATCCGCTCGTACTTCGGCGCCGCCGCCCCGGAGCAGATCGCGTCCGCGATCGCGTTCGCCGCCTCGTCCGACGCCTCCTACTTCACCGGCGCCGACCTGCGCGTCGACGGCGGCTCGCACCTTTAGAAGGGACCCGCACATGGCACGCACCATCGCCGTCAGCGGAACGGCGTCCGGCATCGGCCAGGCCCTCGCCGGGCTCCTGCGCGACCAGGGCGACACGGTCATCGGGATCGACCTGCGCGACGCCGACGTCCGCGCCGACCTGAGCGGCCCCGAAGGGCGGTCGCGAGCCGTCGCCGAAGTCCTCGACCTCGCCGGCGGGACGCTGGACGGGGTCGTGGCCTGCGCCGGCGTCTCCGACTTCACGGTCCTCCCCGTCAAGGTCAACTACTTCGGAGCGGTCGCCCTCCTGGACGGCCTGCGGCCCGCCCTCGCCCGCGCCGAGGCTCCCCGCGCCGCCGTCGTCGGTTCCATCTCCGGAACCCACCCGGTGGACGACGCCATCGTCCGCGCCTGCCTCGACGGCGACGAGACCGCGGCGCTGCAGGCGGCGTCGAAGGTCGTCGAGGCCGGTGCCGGGAACCAGACGTACTCGTCCTCGAAGTCGGCGCTCGCCCAGTGGCTGCGCCGCGTCTGCGTCACCGAGGAGTGGGCGGGCGCGGGCATCCCGCTGAACGCGATCGCGCCGGGCGTCGTCCGGACGCCGATGACCGAGCCGCTGTTCGCCGACGAGGCCATGTTCAAGATCATGAACGAGGCGGTCCCGATGCCGCTGAACGGCTACGCCGACGCCGCCGTGATCGCCGAGGCGCTGCGCTGGCTGGTCTCCCCGGTCAACACCCACATGACCGGCCAGGTCATCTACGTGGACGGCGGCGCCGAGCCGACCCTCCGCGGCCCCGAGGTCTTCTGAGCGCACACCGTCCGAGCGCACCGGCTTCTGAGCACACCGATGGCCGCCCCTTCGCGCCGCGGGGCGGCCATCGGCGGGTCCATCAATACTTGCTGGTACCGGTGTTGTCGAGCTTGGCGACGCCGTAGGCGGCATAGGTCTGGTGCGGGTCGCGTCCCTCGAAGTAGGGGGTGAGCTGCTCCCCGAGTTCCTCGACGGAGAAGACGCCGTCCGCCGCGGTGAACTTGCGCTCCACGGTCGGCGCGGCCATCAGCGCCACCATGTCGCCATAGACGACGAACACCTGCCCGGTGATGTTCTCGGACGCGGGGGAGGCCAGGTACCCGACGAACGACCCGACCCGCTCGGGCGCCATGACGTCGAGCCCGCCCGGGGCCGTGCCCTCGGCGAACGTCGCCTCGGTCATCGCCGTCCGGGCGCGGGGGCAGATCGCGTTGGCGCGCACCCCGTACCGGCCGAGGCCCGCGGAGGTCGACAGCGTGAGCGCCACGATGCCGGCCTTCGCCGCCGAGTAGTTCGGCTGGCCCGCCGACCCGAACAGGAACGCCTCCGACGCGGTGTTGATCACCCGCCCGTAGACCGGGCCGCCGGCGGCCTTGCTCGCCGCGCGCCAGTGCACGGCGGCGGCGCGGGACACGGCCGCGTGCCCCTTCAGGTGGACGCGGATGACGTCGTCCCAGTCCGACTCGGACAGGTTGAACAGCATCTTGTCGCGCAGCACGCCCGCGTTGTTGACGACGATGTCCAGCGAGCCGAACGTGTCGACGGCGGCCGACACCAGCGTGTCGCCCATCGACCAGTCGCCGACGTCCCCGGTCACCGCGACGGCCTTGCCGCCCGCCTTCTTGATCTCGGCGACGACGTCGTCGGCGGCCGGGCCCATGTCGTTGACGACGACGCTCGCGCCCTGCGCGGCCAGTGCGAGCGCCTCGGCGCGGCCCAGCCCGGCGCCCGCGCCGGTGACGACGGCGGTGCGGTCCGCCAGGGAGAGGTCAGCGTTCATCGGATACCTCCAAGTAGGCCCCCGCCTTCAGGCGGGTGGGGGTGACCCGTGGAATCCCCTGTCCTTGGGCAGGGGAATGAGGTCAACGAAGCCTCCGGGTCGGCTCGAATGGCCCGATGGAGGCTAGTACGTATTCTAGTTTCGTCCCCGGCGCCGTCCCGCTGAGCGGGTGTGCCCACTGGCTCTGATCGGCTCAGACCGCTGAGTGGGACCGCCCTTGCCTCCAAATCAGAATGAATTCTAGTCTCATGCCCATGATGCTGAACCCGGCGCCACGCTGGGCGCGTGGCCGGGTCGGTGCGTGAGCCGGTTGTCCGGTCTGTTCGCTGTTCGAGGGAGATCTCATGGCTGAGGCCGTCATTGTCGATGCCGTCCGGACGCCGGTCGGCAAGCGTCACGGCGCCCTGTCGGGCCTGCACCCGGTCCAGTTGCTCGGCCTGACGCAGCGGGGGCTGGTGGAACGTTCCGGCCTGGCGCCGGACACGGTCGGGCAGGTCGTCGGCGGGTGCGTGACGCAGGCGGGGGAGCAGTCGAACAACGTGACCCGCAACGCGTGGCTGTACGCGGACCTGCCCTACCGGACGGCGTGCACGACGATCGACTGCGCGTGCGGGTCGTCCCAGCAGGCCGTGCACATCGTCGCCGGGCTGATCGCGTCCGGGACGATCCACACCGGCATCGGCTGCGGCGTCGAGGCGATGAGCCGGGTGTTCCTCGGCCAGGCGATCACGCCCGAGACCGGCAGCCCCGCCCCGGACGGCTGGGAACTGGACATGCCCGACCAGTTCACCGCCGCCGAGCGCATCGCGAAGAAGCGCGGCATCACCCGGGAGGACGCGGACGCGCTCGGGCTCGCGTCACAGGCCAAGGCGAAGGCGGCGTGGGCGGACGACCGGTTCGCCGGGCAGATACTCCCGGTCGAGGCGCCCGTCATGACCAGGGAGGGGCCGACCGGCGAGACCGCCGTCGTCACCCGCGACCAGGGGCTGCGCGACACGACCGCCGAGGCGCTCGCCGGGCTGAAGCCGGTCATTCCGGACGGCATCCACACTGCCGGGAACTCGTCCCAGATCAGCGACGGGGCGGCGGCCGTCCTGCTGATGTCCGCCGACCGGGCCGCCGAACTGGGCCTCCGGCCCCGCGCCCGGATCGTCGCGTCCGGGATGGTCGGCTCCGACCCGTATTACCACCTGGACGGACCGATCGATTCGACGCGGCACGTCCTCGACCGGGCCGGGATGAAGCTGTCCGACATCGACCTCGTGGAGATCAACGAGGCGTTCGCGTCCGTCGTCCTGTCGTGGGCGTCCGTGCTCGGCGCGGACCTGGACAAGGTCAACGTCAACGGCGGCGCCATCGCCCTCGGCCACGCGGTCGGCTCCACCGGCGCACGCCTCATCACCCAGGCCGTGAACGAGCTGGAGCGTTCGGACAGGTCCACCGCGCTCGTCACGATGTGCGCCGGCGGAGCGCACTCCACGGCCACCATCATCGAACGGATCTGAGGACCACATGACCATCGGACTGACGCAGGAGCACCGCGACCTCCGCGACGCCGTGCGCGCGTTCACGTCCCGGCAGGTGACGCAGGCGGCCGTGCGCGCCGCCGTGGACGCCGAGCGGGACGAGGTCCCGGCCTTCTGGGCCGACCTCGCCGCGCAGGGGCTGCTCGGCCTGCACCTTCCCGAGAACGCGGGCGGTGCGGGCTACGGCCTGGTCGAGCTGGCCGTCGTCGTGGAGGAGCTGGGGCGCGCCATCGCCCCGGGGCCGTTCCTGCCGACCGTCCTGGCGAGCACCGTGCTGCACCGGGCGGGGCACGGGGATCACCTGCCCCTGCTGGCCGACGGCACGAAGGCCGGCGCGGTCGGCCTGGACGCGGGCGGGCTGGCGCTGTCGCGCTCCGCCGGCGAGATCACGCTGACCGGCATTTCGGGCCCGGTCATGGGCGCCCCATCGGCGGACGTCCTCGTCGTGCCCGCGAAGGACGGCGACGGGACGGCCTGGATCGTCGCGCCCCGCGACGCCGTCAAGGTGCGCGAACTGCCCGGCCACGACCTGACCCGCCGCCTGGCCAGGATCGAGTCCGAAAACACAACTATCCCCGCGCGTTCAGTCCTGAACTTGGACTCACAGACCGTCCGCGATCTCGCGGCGGTGCTGTTCGCGGCCGAGGCGTCCGGGCTGGCCGACTGGGCGACGTCCACCGCCGCCGAGTACGCCAAGGTCCGCGAGCAGTTCGGCCGCCCGATCGGCCAGTTCCAGGGCGTCAAGCACCGCTGCGCCCGGATGCTCGCGCACGCCGAACAGGCCCGCGCCTGCGCCTGGGACGCCGCCCGTGCCCAAGCCGAAGTCCCCGCACACGGCGCGGCCTACGCGCAGAGCGAAGGCCGCGCTCACACCGGGAGCCGCGCGCAAGGCGAGGGCGGCGCACGGGACGGGGTTCGCGCACAGGACGACGGGGTCCGTACGCACGGCGACGGCACCATACGGGACGAAGTCCGCGTACATGCCGCAGTCCCTGCGCAGGGCAGGGCGCTCGCCCAAAGCACCGCCCGGGAGGAGGGCCGGCTGCGGGAGCAGGGGAGCGACTCGCGTGAAGCTTCGCTGGCCGCGGCCGTTGCCGGGGCGACGAGTGTGCAGGCCGCGTTCCAGGTCGCGAAGGACTGCATCCAGACGCTCGGCGGCATCGGCTTCACCTGGGAGCACGACGCGAGCCTCTACCTGCGCCGCGCCCAGACGCTCCGCGTCCTGCTCGGTTCCACGGCTAGCTGGCGCCGCCGCGTCGCGCGCCTCACCCTGGACGGCGTCCGCCGCGAACTCGGCGTCGAGCTGCCGCCCGAGGCCGAGCAGATCCGCGCCGAGGTCCGCGCCGAACTGGAGCCCGCCAAGGCCCTGGACGGCAGGGAGCGCCTCACCTACCTCGCCGACCACGGCTACACGTCCCCGCACCTGCCCGTCCCGTGGGGCAAGGGCGCCGACGCGATCACCCAGCTCGTCATCGCCGAGGAGATGCGCGCCGCCGGCCTCCGCGCCCACGACATGATCATCGGCAACTGGGTGGTGCCGACGCTGATCGCGCACGGCTCGCCCGCCCAGCACGAGCGGTTCCTGCCCGGTTCGCTGCGCGGCGACATCCGCTGGTGCCAGCTGTTCTCCGAGCCCGGCGCCGGCTCCGACCTCGCCGCCCTCGGCACCCGCGCGGAGAAGGTCGAGGGCGGCTGGAAGATCACCGGCCAGAAGGTGTGGACGTCCATGGCGCGCGAGGCCGACTGGGGCATCCTGCTGGCGCGCACCGACCCGTCCGTCCCGAAGCACAAGGGCTTGTCGTACTTCCTGCTCGACATGAAGTCGCCCGGCATCGACGTCCGCCCGCTGCGCGAGCTGACCGGCGACACCCTGTTCAACGAGGTGTTCCTCGACGGCGTGTTCATCCCGGACGACCTTCTTGTCGCCGCCGCAGGTGACGGCTGGAAACTCGCCCGCACGACCCTTGCGAACGAGCGGGTGTCGCTGTCCAACGACTCGTCCCTGGGCAGCGGAGGCGAGGCCCTCGTCGAACTGGCAGCCGAAGGCGCGGACGACGAGCGCCTCACCACGCTCGGCGGGATCCTCTGCGACGCCCAGTCCAGCAGCCTGTTCGGCCTGCGCACCACGCTGCGCTCCCTCGCGGGCGGGCAGCCGGGCGCCGAGTCCAGCATCGGCAAGCTCATCGGCGTCGAGCACATGCAGCAGGTGTGGGAGACCGCCGTCGACTGGATCGGCCCGGACGCGCTGACCGGCGAGGGCGAGGGCGGAATGGGCGACCCGACGTGGATGTTCCTGAACTCGAGGAACATGTCGATCGCTGGAGGTACGACGGACGTGCAGCTGAACATCATCGGCGAGCGGCTTCTCGGCCTGCCCCGGGACCCGGTGGCGTGATGACGATCGACCTGCACTCCGAAACCCGGCCGTGCGGCGTGGACGCGGCCTCGGCGGCGGCCCGCCGGGTCATCGACGCCCTCGTCGGGTCCGGCGACATGACGGACGCCGACATGGCGGACATCGCCGACCGGCTCAACGCCGTCGCCGACGATCTGGAGGAGACGGCCCCGTCGCGGAACGACCGCCTCGTCAACATGTGGGTCGGGGACGGCAACACGCGCCACGATCCGGTGACCGGCCCCGAGAACCCGATCGCCCCGCCCCTGGAGTACGTCGGCGTCGACTCCCACACCATCGAGGCCACGACGACGCTCGGGCTGCCCTACCAGGGCCCGCCGTCCAGCGTCCACGGCGGCGTGTCGGCCCTGCTCCTGGACCACACGCTGGGCGTGGCGAACGGCTGGGCGGGCACATCGGGCATGACGGCGGAGCTGACGCTGCGCTACCACCGCCTGACGCCGCTCTTCGAACCGCTGACGATCACCGCCAGGCAGATCTCGGTGGACGGCCGCAAGATCCGCACGGAGGGCGCCATCCGGACCGGCGGCGAAGACTGCGTGACCGCCGAGGGCCTGTTCATCGCCAAACACCCGCCCCGCCCCCGCTGACAAGGACTCCGAACTATGTAGACTGAATCTACGTAGGTTGAATCTACATAGTTCGGAGCCACCGTGTTCATCGGCAGGAAGACCGAACTGGCGCTGCTGGCGAAGCGGCTGGAGCGGGTCTCCACCACGGGCAGGGGAACGGCCGTCGCCCTCCGGGGCCGCCGTCAGGTGGGCAAGTCACGGCTCGTCCAGGAGTTCTGCGACCGGTCCGAAGTGCACTACGTCTTCTCCACGGCCACCAAGGGCGCCTCACCCATCGAGGCGGTGGCCGCGTTCCTGCGCGACCTCAAGGAGTCGGCCCTGCCGGCCGACCCCGAACTCGTCCCGCTCCTGGACAACGGCAGTTGGCCGGACGCGCTCCGGATCCTGGCCTCGACCCTCCCCGACAGGCCGTCGATCGTCGTTCTGGACGAGTTGCCATGGCTGGCCGAACAGGACCCCCTGTTCGACGGCGCACTGCAAACCGGCTGGGACCGGCTGCTGTCGTCCAAGCCCGTCCTTCTCCTGCTTCTGGGCAGCGACGTCCATATGATGGAAAGGCTCACCGCCTACGACCGGCCCTTCTATGGCCGCGCCGACAATCTGATACTCGGCCCCCTGAACCCGGCCGATACGGGCCAGGCCCTCGGTCTGGACGCGGCGGACGCCATTGACGCGCACCTCGTCTCGGGTGGCCTGCCCGGCATCATCCGCACCTGGCCGCACGGAACACCCGCCCTCGAATTCATCGAAACCGAATGCGCCGACCCGGCCGCGGCCCTTTTCAACGTCCCAGAGGCGTCCCTGCTGGCCGAATTCCCCAACCCCGACATCTCCCGCCGCGTCCTGGAGGCCGTCGGCGCAGGCGACCGCACCCACGCCAACATCGCCGCGACCGCTGGCAGCCGAGAAGGAGTCCTGCCCTCGGGGACCCTTTCACCGCTCCTGCGCCGCCTCACCACCGAAAAGAACGTCCTCGCCATTGACGAGCCCTTGTCCACCAGACCGGGAAAGCCCGCCCTCTACCGGATCGCCGACAGCAACCTGCGCCTCTACCTGACCGCTCTGCGAGCGGCACACGAACAGGCCCGCCGAGGCCGTCCCGAAGCGGGTTTCCGCCTCGTCCGGCGCCGCTGGACGTCCTGGCGCGGCCGGGCGGTCGAGCCTCTGATCCGCCAAGCCCTCGAACTAACGGACCTGCCATGGCCGGACGTCGAAACGGTAGGCGGATGGTGGAACCGCCAGTTCAACCCGGAGATCGACCTCATCGGCGCGGACCGAGCCCCCGTCGCGGACCGCATCTGCTTCGCCGGCTCGATTAAATGGCTCAACAGTCCTTTCGACGCCCACGACCTGGCCGAACTCCGCCGCTCCGCGACCCAGGTCCCCGGCCTTGACCCTGCAACGACGGCCCTGGTGGCCGTCTCCCTTTCGGGCGTGGAGGCCACCGACCCGATCGACCTGGTCTGGACGCCGCGAGACGTCGTCGCGGCCTGGCGCTCCTGATCCATCAGATGACCGGGGGCGCGGACCCGAACCAGGCGAGGTAGCGGAGCTGCCCGGCCCTTGCTTCCTGCACGCCGCGCCTGGATCAACTGGGCGTGGCTACCGATGGTTTCTGGGCAGCATGCATTTACGATCGACGCATACGAGCATGATCAGAAACCGACGGATGCGCAGGCTCGTGCCCCCGGCGAGGATCTGTGCCGATCAACGAGGGGCCTACGGTCGTCATGACGAACGAACCTGTTGCGAAACTCCACCCCGGGTACAGCAGCGCCGGTGCCACGGCGACACCGTGGAGTGAAGTGGTCGCCGTCCTGGAGCGAGCAGAGATCTTTTGGATCTCGACGGTCCGGGCCGATGGCCGACCACACGTCACGCCATTGCCGGCCATGTGGCTCGACGGCGCGCTGTACTTCAGCACCGGGCTCGAAGAGCAGAAGGGCCGCAACCTCGGACGCAACCCGAACTGCGTCCTCACCACCGGGAACAACGCGTATCGGCGTGGCCTCGACGTCATCGTCGAGGGGCGGGCGGAACGCGTCACCGACCGCACGACACTGGAACGCCTCACCGAGTTGTGGCAGTCGAAGATCGGATGGCCCTACGACGTCGTCGAGGGCGGCTTCCGCCACCGCCCGGAGGGCCCCCAGCCGGAGACGCAAGACCCGGAGGAAGTGGTCCCGGTGTTCGCCGTGAGGCCGTCGAAGATCCTCTCGTTCGGCCGCGGCGAGCGGTTCGCCCAAACCCGCTACCGACTTTGAACTGAGAACTCCCGCGCCCCTGCGCTCTCGATTCACCAGGTGGACGGATACATGCGGTGCTTCAGCAGCAGATCGACCTGCTCGGCCGCCGCCTTCACGTCCCCGCAGGGGAAGAGGTAGCCGAACCGTCCGCGCTGCGCCTGGTAATACGCCCAACCGCCACCGGGAATGGCTCGCACGCTCACCAGCACCCCGACGTCCTCCGCGACTCCGCTGGCGTATATCCACAGCAGCGGCACCGGCAACGGAAATTGCTCGCGTTCGTAAAGTTTGACGCACCTCCACCCGTGCGCCTTCGCCGCGACGGCGAGCACCTCAAGAAGCCGCACCGTGCTTTTGCGTCCGCAATACGTCCGCCAGCGCAGGAGAAACTGCTCCATCAGACCGCCACCCTCGCCCAAACCCACTTTCCGCGAGGCTCGGTCTTGGTCACCCTGCACTCGACCGACAGGGCTTGGACGAGCGGCAAACCGCGCCCACCCATCCCGTCGTCGTGCCCGGCGTCGAGTGCCCGTGCGTCGGGGACGATGTCGTCCAGCGTCATCTCCGTCAGCGGCCGGACCACCGGCATGACCTCCGACGAGTCCCACACCCCCAGGACGACGGCCCCGTCCTCCCGAACGAGCCTGACCCGGATCTCCCGATCGGGCGTGCTCCGGACGGCGTTGGTGATCAATTCGCTGGCGACCAGATAAACGTCGTCCGCGTTGCCGGCCACACCCCATTCCCGAAGCCGGAACTCGACCAGCGTCCGCATCATCCCCGGCGCGGTAGGCGCCGCCAGAAGCGACATATCCAGTTCGCCCGAATTAAGGGCATTGATCCCCACGTCTTTCTCCTTCGTCCTCGAATTCCCGGGACAAGACTGGGATCGCTGACTTACTTTGTCACCGTTGTCGGACACGACGGCAACTCAGTCAGCGCCCGGAGGGGGAATCGATCATGGTCAACCCGTCACCGAACCCGGAGATCTCGCTCTACGCGCTCATGGCCTACTACCTGCGCTTCCTCCGTCAGAAGCACAAGATGACCCAGACCCAGGTCGGCCAGCTCATCAACTGCACGAAGAGCCAAGTTTCCAAATACGAGGGCGGTACCCGCCAACTGGACGAACACGAGTGCGCCGTCCTCGACAAGGCCTGGGACACCGGCGGCCTCTTCACGATCCTGCTCCACTACGCCAAGCTCGGCGTCGACCCCAACTGGCACGAAAAGCTCCGCAGGTACCTGCGGGAGGCAGCGACGCTCCGCTTCTTCTACAACAACGTCATCCCGATGCCGTTCCAGAGCGAAGGGTATGCGCGGTCCTTGTTGATGGAGGGACATGACGCGCTAATAGTCGATGACGTCGAGCGCGCGGTCACAAAGCGGATGGAACAACAGGAGGCGATACTGGCTGGCGACCCGGCGATATGGGCCGTCCTAGATGAGGCCGCTCTCCGCCCGATGGGAGGCACCGCGGTCATGGAGGAGCAGCGTGACCTGCTGCTCAAGCTCATGAGCCTCCGGAACATCTCCATTCGCGTGATCCCGGAAAGCGCACTTCCCCACATCGGAATCGACGGCGGGTTCACCTACTTCGAACTGCGGAACGGTGGCCGGGCGGCGTTCGCGGGCACGGTCCTCGAGGTCGGGCGCATCATAGAAGATCAGGCCGAAGCGGCTGGCGTAGCTGTACGCTTCGAAAGGATCGCCGCGCGATCCTGGAGCGAAGACCAGTCCCGCGAGTGGATAACAAGGATGCGCACATGACAGTCTGGCGAAAGAGCAGCCACAGTGGCGTGGGGGGCACAAGTGAGTGCGTCGAACTCGCTCGCCTGCCCAACGCCGTCGGTCTTAGAGACAGCAAGGTGCCCGAGTCCGGTCACCTCGCCCTCACCCCCGAAGCCTTCACCGCCCTCCTTGCCCAGGTGAAGCGGGACGAGCTTCCCCGTTGACTCCCTCGCACACCCTGATCTGAGCCCCGGTCGCGCCCGGGGCTTTGGTCTTGTCCGGCAGTGGTCGCCGCAGACGTGGCTATACGCTTCGAAAGGATCGCCGCGCGGTCCTGGAGTGAGAACCAGTCTCGCGAGTGGATGGCAAGGATGTGCACATGACGACCTGGCGAAGAAGCAGCTACAGCGGTGTAGGGGGCACCGACAACTGCGTGGAACTTGCCCGTCTCCCCACTGGCATCGGTGCTCGTGACAGCAAGGCACCCGAGGCCGGTCACCTCACCCTCACCCCCGAAGCCTTCACCGCCCTCCTCGCCCAGGTGAAGCGGAACGACCTTCCCCGCTAACCCCCTCGCACCCCCCGTCTGAGCAGATCATGGAGGTGATGGCGTGAGCCTGGTATGGCGCACGTCGAGCCGGAGCAACACTCAGGGCAACGAGTGCGTTGAGGTGGCCGATCTGGGTGGGCGAATCGGTCTGCGGGACAGTAAGGCCCCCGAGGCCGGGCACCTCGCGCTCAATCCCGAAGTATTCGCTACTCTCCTGGCCAGCGTGAAGCGGGACGAGATTCCCCGCTGACTCCCTCGCACACCCGCCCATCTGAGTCCCGGTTTCGGCCGGGGCTTTGGTCTGTCCGGCAGTGGTCGCCGCAGACGTGGCTATACGCTTCGAAAGGATCGCCGCGCGGTCCTGGAGTGAGAACCAGTCTCGCGAGTGGATGGCAAGGATGTGCACATGACGACCTGGCGAAAAAGCAGCTACAGCGGCGCGGGAGGCACCGACAACTGCGTGGAACTGGCCCGTCTCCCCACGGGCATCGGTGCTCGTGACAGCAAGGTGCCCGGGGCCGGTCACCTCACCCTCACCCCCGAAGCCTTCACCGCCCTCCTCGCCCAGGTGAAGCGGGACGAACTGCCCCGCTGACTTCCTCACACACCCCCATCTGAGCCCCGGTTGCGGCCGGGGCCTTGTCGTGTCCGGGCAACGTGCGTGCGGCTGATTCGGGGGCGGGCTCCGGTAAACGTCGTGTCCGGCAGTGGTCGCCGCAGTGCTCTCCTCGCGGTGAATGCCCGTCCTCCTCACGAAGGTCATGAATGACGGGGAGACCTTCGCCAGTCCCCGCGAGGAGGGACGAGTTGGTGATGATCAGAACGAGACGAGCCGTGGCGTGCGGTGCCGCGCTGATGGCGGCCGCAATGGCGGGCACGCTGGCGGCGGTGCCCGCACAGGCGAATGGTGCGAAGTGGCGAGTCTTCGACGCCCGCCCGACCCCCGGCTCGGACGACTTCCGGGCGGTGGCCGTGTCGAGCAAGCGCAACGCATGGGTGTTCGGGGGCGTGATCGGTGACACCCCGCCCATGCGGCCCATCGCGAGGCGCTGGGCGGGCGGCGTGTGGCACGACGTCGACCTGCCGGACGGCGTCGTCGGTGGCATCGACGCCGCCAGCACGACCTCGGCCCGAAATGTGTGGGCCATCGCCGACTACGGTGACGCGGGGCCTTCTTCCGCGCTGCGCTGGGATGGGAAGACGTGGAGCATCTCTCACCAGTGGGCGGACGGGCTGACCAGCGACGTGATCACCACCGGCCGCCGCGACGTCTGGGTCTTCGGCTACTCGCGGGCCGGGGCGGGCGTGGGGACCTGGCATTTCGACGGGAGCCGATGGAGCCGGGCCGACGTCGGTGATCTCCTGCCGGAACGCGGCAGCGTCGTCTCCGCACGCGACATCTGGGCCGTGGGCGCCCAGCGGTCGACCGGCTGCGGAGACCGCACGGTCGCGCATTACGACGGCAGACGGTGGAGCGCCGTCCCCACCGGTGACGCGTTGCCGCCCGACATCCCGCAGCCCGACGAGGGCGGCCCGTACCAGTGCGTGCACCTGCGCGACGTCCTCGCGACGTCCCGGCGGGACGTGTGGGTGGCCGGGTTCGTCTACCGGTCGGACGGTGGGGACCATAACGAGGAGCAGGCCGTTCTGGCCCACTGGGACGGCACGACCTGGCGGCGCGAGGACGTCCCGGGCAGGCATATTCCCGAAAGGCTCGCCTCCGACGGGCGCGGCGGGCTGTGGACCATCGGCTGGGGCGATCCGTACGGTCCTACGCCCGAGTCCACGCCGCTGATGCACAGGGCGGCGGACGGCACCTGGCGAACGGCGACGATCGACACGGGTGGCCGTACCGCGGAGATCACGGAGTTGGCGCTCGTCCCCGGAACCCGGTCGCTGTGGGGGGTTGGCCGGATCTTGACCCCGGAGGCGAGGGACGGGGCCATCTACCGCTACCGCTGATCCGATGACGGAGCGGCGCCCGCCCCGGCGTATGCCGGGCCGATGGTGACCGCTTCGCCGCCTCGGCGTGAGGCGGGAACAACGGCCGGGGCCATGGGGTTACATCATGTGGTCGGTGTGCCTGGAGTCCCCGGGCCTCACCTATTGCCTTCGCGGAATACCGTCCGGCTGGAGCCGCGTCGCGCCCCTCGCCGAGAGGCGACCCGCACACCGGCCCCAATTCCAGAACAGACCCCGGCCGGCGCCCCACTCGCCGCCGGGGTCGCGTTCTTTCCGGCCCCGGAGCGGGGACGCGTCTACCCGTGAATGGAGAACCGCGTCTGTTCCTGGGTGGCGCTGCCGGCGTGGCTGGCCGCGCTGCCCGCCGCGCCCCCGCGGGCCCGTGCTGGTCAGCGAGCGACGTACCCGCCGTCGACGGGGAGCGCGACGCCGACGACGAAGCTGGCGCCGGGGCTGGACAGCCACAGGACGGCCTGGGCGATCTCGTCGGCGCGTCCGAGGCGGGCGATGGGCTGGTCGGCTTCGGCCTGGGCGCGGTCGAGTTCGCCGTTGGCGATCATGTCGGTGACCATCGGGGTGTCGATGGTGCCAGGGCATACGGCGTTGATCCGGATGCCCCGCGGGGCGTATTCGAGTGCGGCGCTCTTGGTGATGCCGATCACGCCGTGTTTGGAGGCGTGGTAGGAGGCGCGGCCGGGGATGCCGACCAGGCCGCCCAAGGAGGAGCAGTTGACGATGGCGCCGCTGCCCTGGGTACGCATCTGGCGCAGTTCGTGCTTCATACAGGCCCACACGCCGCGCAGGTTGATGGCGTTGACGCGGTCGAAGACCTCGATGTCCTCGTCGGCGGCATCAGCGGGCGGGATCTGGATTCCGGCGTTGTTGAAGGCCATGTCCAACCGCCCGAAAGCGTGGACGGTCTGGTCGACCATGGCGGCGACCTGGCCTTCGTCGGTCACATCACAGGCCGCTGCCAGGACCTGGTGCCCGGCGGCGGTCAGCTGCCGTGCGGCCTGGTCCAACGCGTCGGCGTTCAGGTCGGCGAGGACGACCGCAGCGCCGGCTTCGGCGAAAGCGTGCGCGGTGGCCAGGCCCATCCCGGAGGCGGCGCCGGTGACCAGCGCGACCTGGCCGGTGAAGTCGTAGGTCGGGTTCACGTGGTTCTCCCAATGGCTGGTGGGCGTTCTCGGGGTCTGACCCCGGAGAGCCGGTGGTTTTCAGTTACCCCGCGAATGGGCGACGGCCGTGGACGGAGAGCAGATCGGTGTCTCGTGAGCGTCTGTTTCTGGGGTCCGCGGGGTTGGGAGCGCTGCCGGCGTGGCTGGCCGCGCTGCCCGCCCGGCCCCGGCGGGCGGCGCTGGTTCCCACGGCGGCCAACCCGCTCGCGTCCGCCCCGTACGTCCAGGCCGCCGCCGACCTGCTGACGTCCGAAGGGCTGGTGGTCGAGTATCTGGATCTTGAGCACGCTGCGCACGATGACGTCAGGCGAGTATTGACGCGGTCGCAGGTCGTCTTCGTCGTCGGCGGCTACGCGATGTTCCTGCTGCAGCACGCCCGCCGAAGTGGGTTCGCTCGGCTCGCGGCGACCGCGATTCGCAGTGGGTCTCTGGCCTATGTCGGGATCTCGGCCGGGGCGGCCCTCGCGGGACCGGATCTTCGGTCTTTCCAGGACGCGGATGATCCCGGGATCGTCTCGTCCACCGCCGGACTCGGCCTGGTCCCGTTCGTGGTGCTGGCCCACCGCGATCGGGGACGTGCCGCACGCCATGACCGTCAGGCTGCCGAACTGCCATGGCCCGTGGTCTCGATCCGTGATGACCAGGCCGTCACCGTGGCCGGCACGGGCTGGTCGATCCGGTCTTCCCCGGGGTGATGTCACGTTTCGGGGGTTCGGTGAGTCGTGAGGGGCACATGCAGGGAACAAGCTTTTGCGGCCTTCGGGTCGGGCGCCTTTGGAGGAGTCATGACGTCACCCATCCTGGTCACCGGTGGTACGGGCACGCTCGGGCGGCACGTCGTCCCGCTGCTGCGCGAAGCCGGACGTGACGTGCGGGTGCTCAGCCGCCGCGGCCGTGAGGCCGAGGACGGTGTCGAGTACGTGACCGGTGACCTGCTCAAGAACGAGGGGATCGAGGCCGCGATCGGCGGGTCCGAGATCGTCGTCCACCTCGCGGGCGGTGCCAAGGGCGACGACGAGGCCACCCGGAACCTGGTGCGGGCCGCCGCGCGGGCGGGGGTGAAGCACCTGGTGTTCATCTCGGTCATCGGCTCCGACCGGGTCCCGCTGGCCTGGCTCAAGACTCAGCTGGACGCGGAGCAGGCCGTGATCGACTCGGGCGTGTCGTGGACGATCCAGCGTGCCGCCCAGTTCAACGACCTCGTCCTGAAGGTCGTGCAGAGCATGGCTAAGTTCCCGGTCGTCCCGAAGCCGGGCGGTCTCCGGTTCCAGCCGGTCGACGCGCGCGACGTCGCCGAACGGATCGCCGGTCTGGCGCTCGGTGAGCCTGCCGGGCGGGTGCCCGACCTCGCCGGCCCGAAGGTCTACGGGCTGGACGAGCTGGTCCGCGGATACCTCAAGGCGCGCGGCAAGCGCCGCCCGATGATGCCCGTCCGCATCCCCGGAAAGGCCGGCCGCGCCTACCGCGCCGGCGACAACCTGGCCCTGGACGGAGCCGACCACGGCACCCGCACCTGGGAGAACTTTCTGGACGAGCGGCTCGGGCAGGCGGGGAAGACACCGGCCGGCAGCCTGTCGCCCGGCAACCGCTGAAGCCCGCACGCCCATCGAGCCCCGGTTGCGGCCGGGGCTCTTGCACGTCCGGCAACGGGCTGCCCCGCGGCGCTGGAACCGGATGTGAGCGGTCGCCATCTAAGTCGTGTTTTCGCGCCCGGTGGGGCGCTGTGCCGGGGGCGGCCGAACGGGGTTTGGCATGGTGCGGGGAACAGCGGCCGCGAGCGGTCGGCGGAACGACCGGGGCGCCGGGGCGCTCGAATACGGGGCGCTCGTCGCGGTCGCCGCGATGGTGGTCGGAATCCTGTTCACCGCCGTCCCCGGTGTGGCCCAGCCCGGGATCAAGAACGCCGTCTGCGACCTGTTCGGCGGCGAGTGCGGGGACGGCGGGCAGGGCGGGGACGGCGGGGACGGCGGGGACGGCGGGGACGGCGACGGTACGGAACAGGGCGGTGACCAGCGGGAGCCCGTGGCTCAGGCGCCCTGCGCGGTGTCGACCGTGGAGCGCAACACCATCCGCCAGACCCTGCTGGGCATCGACACCACGACCGAGGGCGAGACGCACACGGTGCAGATCTTCTCCGACGGCGGGGCGATGCTGAAGGAGGGCACCGTCCACGGCTCGGGCACGTCGATCGGATTCTCGTTCAACCTGCCGAAGGGCGCCGGCGGGTCCGTCCAGCTGAGCGGCGGCGAGATCACCGAGCAGGGCGACATCCTCTACTTCCCCACGGGTGAGGACCGGGACAGGTACATCGCCTACCGCCGGGCTCTCCAGGACCTTGAGCGCAAGGTCTTCACGGGGGAGGTGACGCGGGAGCAGATGCTGGCCATGCAGAGTTCCCTGTCCGCCTTCCGGGCGGGAATGATCCAGTCGCAGTACACCAAGGTCGGCCACGAGGGGACGGTCAAGATCGCCGGGTCGCTGTTCGGGGCGAGCACCGCGGCCGAACTGGGCATCGGCTCCTCGTCGGTGGTGGAGCACAACGGCGACGCGGGCGAGACCACGACGACGTTCCAGGTCGACGCGAAGGCGCTCGGGCAGCTCGGCATCATCGTGGCGGGGGAGGCGCACGGCCAGGTCGACGGGCAGGTCAGCCTCTCGGTCACCACCGACAAGGAGGGCCGCCCGAAGAGCCTGAAGATCGGCGGCCAGATGGCGTTCCAGGGTCAGGTCAACGGCCTGAACGGGGACCTCGGCGGTGTGACGGACTACGCGCCGACCGACAAGATGGGACGGCTCGGCGGCCTCATCGACGCGGCGGCGGTGAGCGTCGGGGTGACCCACACCGAGGATCCGCGGGGAATGCTCCAGGTCGAACTCGGGCTCGACCTCACCGATCCGGGGAACCGGGCGGCGTTCGAGAGCTTCCTCGAAAACCCCGGCGACCCGGACGCGCTGCTCACCCAGCTCGGCGACAAGGGCACCCTCGACCTGCGGGCCTACGAGGGGAAGTCGGAGAAGGAAGGCGCCGAGCTGGGCATCCAGGCCGTGTTCGGCATCGGCGCCAAGGCCGAGAACACCACGACCACCATGACCCTGACCGACGCGTACACGATGGACGGCCAGGGCCTGCACCGCCGCACCGACTGCCTCAAGTGAAGGGTCACGAGTGGCCGAGGAGGGTCAGGGCGGTGAGGGAGACGGTGCCGACCAGGACGGTCGAGAGGGCGCCGAGGAGGAGGCCGCGCCGGCCCGTCCGCAGCAGGGCGCGGACGCGGACGGACGTTCCCAGGCCGAACATCGCCGCCGCCAGCAGCACCGTCGAGATCTCCTTCGCGCCGGTGAGGACCGGGGCGGGGACGGCGCCCGCGCTGCGCAGCAGCAGCATGGCCAGGAAGCCGGCGACGAACGGCGGCACGATCGGCGGGCGCTTCCCGCCGTCCGCGCCGCCTGCCCGGCGTTCGAGGACGCCCATCCCCGCGACCATCGGCGCGAGCAGCACCACCCGCGTCAGCTTCACGATCACGGCCGTGCCGACCGCCGCCGCGCCGGCCGGGGACGCGGCCGCGACGACCTGCGCGACCTCGTGGACGCTCAGCCCCGCCCACATGCCGAGCGACTCGGGGTCCAGGCCGAGCACGCGGCCGCCGAGGAACGGGACGGCGGCGATGGCGGCGCCGCCGTAGATCGTCACGAGCGTCACGCCGGTCGCGACGTCCTCCTTCTCGCTGCGGGCGACGCTGTCCATGGCCACGATGGCGGAGGCCCCGCAGATCGAGAAACCCGTCGCGACCATGAGGCCGAGGCCGCGTGACACGCCGAGCAGCCGGGCGAGCGCGAGCGTCCCGGTGAAGGCGAGCACGACGGTGGCGACCACGACGGCGAGCAGGCCCGGGCCGAGGCGCAGCACCTCGGTCAGGCTGAGCTGCAGGCCGAGCAGCACCACACCGGCGCGCAGGAACGTGCGGGTCGCCCACTGCAGGCCGTGCGCGGTGACCGCGGGCAGCGTCCCGCCGGCCAGCACGCCGATGAGCACCGCGACGGTGAGGGCGCTCAGCGCCGGAACGAACCGGTTGACCGCGATCGCCAGCGCGGCGCCGCCCGCCGCCACCGCGATGCCCGGCGCGGCCCGCCTCCGCCGTGCCGCCGCCCGCAGCGGGCGGATCACTTCCAGCGTGCTCATGCATCCGAGCGTTCCGCGGCGGCCGCGGTCCCGGTACCGGCCGATTCGACCTCACGTCATAGCCTGAAGGCATGACCCCACCCCCTGACCCCGGGCCGTCCGAGCCCGGGCCGTCCGCCCCCGGGCCGTCCGAGCCGGGGCCGTCCGACCCCGGGCCGTCCGACCCCGGGCCGTCCGACCCCGGGCCGCACGGCAGCACGAGGCCCCCTGACACGAGGCCCCCTGACACGAGGCCCCCTGACACGAGGCCCCCTGACACGAGGCCCCCTGACACGGGGTCGCCCGGCGGTGAGCTGCCCGACGTCGATTCGCTGCGGCTGCTCGTGCTGGTCGCCGAGCGGGGCAGCCTGACCGCCGCCGCCACGGAGCTGCGGATCAGCCAGCCGTCCGCGAGCAAACGGCTGTCCCGGCTGGAACGCCGGCTGGGGGTCCGGCTCGTCGACAGGACCCGCAGCGGCTCGACCCTCACCCCCGCCGGGACGCTGGTGACCGGCTGGGCGCAGCGGGTCCTGGACGCCCTCAACGCGCTCGCCGACGGTGTCGAGGCGCTCCGCCGCGAGCACACCGGCCACCTCACCGTCGCGGCCAGCCTCACGATCGCCGAGTACCTGCTGCCCGCCTGGATCGGGGAGCTGCGCCGCGCCGACCCCGACCTGCGCGTCGGAATGCAGGTGACGAACTCGGCGCACGTCTGTGAACTCGCGCGGCAAGGCGAGGTCGACATCGGGTTCATCGAGTCGCCGGGCCGCCCCGCCGGGCTGCGGTCCAGGGCGGTGGCGGGGGACCGGCTGGTCCTCGTCACGCCGCCCGGTCACCGGTGGGCGCGCCGGAAGCGCCCCGTCCCGCCGGCCGAGGTCGCCGCGACGCCGCTGATCAGCCGGGAGGCGGGCTCGGGCACCCGGCAGGCCGCCGCGCAGGCGATGGCCGCGCACGGCCTCGACCTCGCGCCGCCGCTGCTGGAACTCGGCTCCGCCACGGCCGTGCGCAGCGCGGTGGTCGCGGGCGCGGGACCCGCGCTGATCAGCGACCTCGTCGTGGCGGCCGACCTGGCCACCGGGACGCTCGCCGAGATCCCCATCGAGGACGTGACGGTGGAGCGTTCCCTGCGGGCCGTCTGGCGGATCGGCACCACCCCGTCCGGTCCCGCCGCCGCGCTGCTGTCCCACGCGCGCCGCCCGCCGGCCCGAGCCTGACGGACGGCGCCGCGCGCATCAGGAGATCTCGGACTCGACCTGCCTGCGCAGCACCTTGCCGGTGGCGTTGCGGGGCAGCGGGTCGGTCGTCA
This sequence comes from Spirillospora sp. NPDC048819, assembly GCF_040650055.1. Taxonomy (NCBI): domain Bacteria; kingdom Bacillati; phylum Actinomycetota; class Actinomycetes; order Streptosporangiales; family Thermomonosporaceae; genus Spirillospora; species Spirillospora sp. NPDC048819. The sequence continues at coordinate 42,008 of NZ_JBEZGN010000011.1, forward strand.
CATGCCAGCGGGACGGGACCTTGAAGTAGGCGAGCCGCTCCTTGGCGAAGCGCGTCAGCTCCTCGGCGGAGGGCGGGGCTTCGGCGAACACGGCGACCGCGACGACCTCCTGGCCCAGGTCCGGGTGGGGGACGCCGACGACGGCGCACTCCCGGAGCCCCGGGTACTCGGCGAGGACGTTCTCGACCTCGATCGGGTAGATGTTCTCGCCACCGCGGATGATCAGGTCGGAGCGGCGGGTGGTGAGCCGCAGCCGCCCCTGCTCCATGACGCCGATGTCGCCGGTGTGGAGCCAGCGGTCGCCGATGGTGCGGTCGGTGGCCTCGGGGTCCCGCCAGTAGCCGGTCATGTTGTAGGCGCTGCGGGCGCAGACCTCGCCCTCGACGCCCTCCGGGACGGGCTTGCCCTCGGGGTCGCGGATCTCCACCTCGACGCCGAGGTTCGGGCGGCCGAGCGTCCCCGGCGCCTCGGCGAGGTCCATGGGGGTGGCGACGGAGATGGCGGTGCACGACTCCGTCAGCCCGTAGCTGTCGACGAGGGCGGCCCGCGCGGGCGGGAACACGGCCTGGAGCCGCTCCTTGAACGCGGGCGACGACGGCGCCGAGGCCAGCGCGAACGCGGTGAGCGACGACAGGTCGTACTTCGACAGGTCGCCGTGCTCCATCATGCGGTGCGCCATCGTGGGGACGGCGCCCCAGTTCGTCACCCGTTCCTTCTCGACCAGGCCGAGGACCTTGTCCACGTCGAACCCGCCCTCGGTCATGATCACGGCGGTGCCGGTGGCGAGCCGTGGGACGGCGAGGTTGTGCAGGGACGCGATGTGGAACAGCGGCAGCGCGAGCAGGTACCGGCGCGACGACGGGTCGATGCCGAACATCTCCATCATCGCGTCGTTGAACCGGTGGTACTCGATCACCGAGGTCAGGTTGCGGTGGGAGTGGACGGCTCCCTTGGGACGCCCCGACGTGCCGCTCGTGTAGAGGATGACCGCCGGGTCGTCCTCGGGGACGTCCGGGACGTCCAGTTCGGCGCCCGGGTAGCGCGCCGTCAGGGACGGGACGTCCTTCTCGACCGTCAGCACGTCCTCGGAGATCAGCTCGGCCCTCTTCTCGTCCGCGATGACGATCTTCGGGTCGGTGTGGCCGAGCGCGTACTCGATCTCCTGCGGCGCCCACCAGGCGTTGTAGCCGACCGGGACGGCGCCGGCCGCGACCGCCGCCCAGAACGACACGATCCATTCGGGGGAGTTCGCCGCGTTGATCGCGATGCGGTCGCCGGGCTCGACGCCCAGGTCGTCCCGCAGCGCCTTCGCCATGGACGCGACGGCGGCGGTGTGCTCGGCGAAGCTCATGCGGCGGGACGCGGTGACGATGTAGTCGCGGTCGCCGTGCGACGCCGAGCGGACGAGGACCTCGCCCAGGCTGCGGGCGCGGTTGGCGAACACGGGCACCCGGGCGCCCAGCACGTTCTCCTCCCGCAGTTCGAACTCGCCGCCCGGGCCGGTGAGCTTCTCGATGTCCATCGAACCCCTCCTCGTCGCCGACGGTTCATTGTCCGCGGCCCATCGAGCGCTTCACCAGCACATTCCGCTCAGCGGGACGGCGGAAGGCCGTCCCCGGCCGATGAATTCCCGGTGAGCGGGACTGGGCCTATCACGTGCGCCGCGTCACATCACCATGACCGTCACCAGGACTGACTGGGCCGGGCCCGCCGAAACGACGGGTGAGGACCGGGCTGGGCGCGAAGCAGTACTGAGCGGAGTGGCAATGGGAAGCCTGAGCGACAAGGTCGCGATCATCACCGGGGCGGGGCAGGGCGTGGGGCAGGGCATCGCGCTCGCCCTCGCGTCCGAGGGCGCCGCGATCGCCGTGCTCGGCCGCACGGAGGCCAAGCTGGACGCGACCTGCGAGCTGATCCGGGAGCGGGGCGCGAAGGCGGAACCGTTCGTCTGCGACGTCGCGGACACCGAGGCCGTCCCCGGCCTGGTGGACCGGGTCGCGGAGACGTTCGGCGGCATCGACGTCCTGGTCAACAACGCCTACGCGGGCTCCTACGGCCCGCTGCTGTCGATGAGCGACGCCAAGTTCCAGAAGGGGTTCCGCACCGGCCCGTTCGCCGCGTTCGCCTTCATGAGGGCGTGCCATCCGCACATGAAGGCGCGCGGCGGCGGCAGCATCGTCAACCTCGTCACCTCCGCGATGGTCCGCTGGGACCCGGCCACCTACGGCGCCTACGCCGCGGCGAAGCAGGCGCTCCGGTCGCTGACCCGGACGGCCGCGGCCGAGTGGGGCCCGGACGGGATCCGCGCCAACAACATCGCCCCCCACGCCCTCTCGCCGGGGCTGAAGTGGTGGGCGGACAACAATCCCGAGGCGGCCGAGGAGTTCCGCGCGTCGATCCCGCTCGGCTACATCGGCGACTGCGAAGAGGACATCGGCAGGGCGGTGGTGGCGCTCGTCCAGCCGGGCATGCGCTACCTCACCGGCGCGACGATCCCGCTCGACGGCGGCCAGGCCAACTTCGGCTGACGCCGCGCCGCGCACGGCGCACACCTTTCGGCAAGGAACGTTCCATAAGGCGCCCGGCGGCGCGGGCAGCCCCCGGGCGCGGACCGCCCCCGGCGACCGAGACGACAGACCACCGCCCCCCGCCTGACATCACCCCACCCACCCCACTCGCCGCCCACGCGGCCGGTGAAAGGAGTACGACCGATGAAGGTCGACAAGATCGGACGCCTCGCAGTGGGCGCCCTGGCGGTCGCGCTGGTGACCGCGTCCTGTTCCAGTAGCCGTTCGGGCGACGACGGGGTGTCCTCCGGCGACTCGGACGCCAAGCCGGCGGCCGCCACGGCGTTCGGGACGCTCCCGTCCCCGTGCGGGCCGGGCGACGCCAAGGGCAAGACCGACCAGGGCGTCACCGACGACGCGATCACGATCGGGTTCGGCGACGACCGCGGCTTCCCGTCCGCGCCGGGCCTGTCCAAGGAGATGGGCGACGCCGTCGCCGCGATGGTCGACTGGTGCAACGAGCAGGGCGGCATCAACGGCCGCAAGATCAAGGGCAACCAGTACGACGCCGCCTACATGCAGTCCGCGAAGGTGATGCAGGAGTCCTGCAAGCAGGACTTCTTCCTCGTCGGGCAGGGCTTCGCGATGGACGAGGCCGCCGAGCAGCACCGGGTGGCGTGCAAGCTGCCGACGGTCGCGGGCTTCACCGTCGGCCCGAACGCCGCGATGGGGCCGATGAAGTACGAGGCCGTCCCGTACCCGGTGGACATGATGAACATCGGCGGGCTCCGCATCGCGGAGAAGCTCTTCCCCGACTTCAAGAAGAAGACGGACATCCTGCTGTCCACGTCCCCGGCCGTCAGCGCCGGCACCACCAAGATCACCGGCGCGATGAAGGAAATCGGCATGGAGCCGATGAAGTGCGGCGTCCGGCTGAACGACAAGGGCGAGAGCAGCTACATGCCGTTCGCCGAGAAGATCAAGGACTGCGGGGCCAAGTACCTGTGGTCGTCGGACTCGCCCGACCCGGGCCAGTTCAGCCTGCTGGAGTCGATCGAGCGGTCGGGCGCCGAGCCGAAGTACGTCTTCGAGGCGACCTGGTACAGCCAGGCGGTCTCCAAGTGGAACACCGCCGGCACCGGTGACGGCCTGCACATCGGCATGATCTTCCAGCCGCTGGAGAATGCGGCCGCGGTCCCGGCGGTGAAGCAGTACACCGACCTCGTCACCGCGAAGAAGGGCAAGGTCGCGCTGCTCGGCATGCAGGCCACATCCTCGTTCCTGCTGTGGGCGCAGTCCGCGGACAAGTGCGGCTCCGACCTCACCCGGCAGTGCGTGATCAACGAGCTGTCCAAGGTGCACGAGTGGACGGGCGGCGGCCTGCACGCGCCGACCGACCCCGGCAACAACAAGCCCGCCTCGTGCGGCCTGATGGTCAAGCTGACCGGGACGAAGTACGAGCAGATCCACCCGAAGAACACCGGTGAGTTCGAGTGCGGCCCCGAGTTCACCGTCAAGATCGACAAGGCGAACTGGGGGACGAAGCTGAACGAGGACCGCATCTCGACGAAGTTCCTGACCGACGACGTCATCAAGCCCCAGACGTCCTGAGCCGGACACCTGATCCGGCCGCCGGCGGCGGCGCCCACCCGCCCGCCGCCGGCGGCGACCACATGGCGGTGAACCCATGACGACGTTCCTGACCTACACCATCCTCGGCCTGGTCCTGGGATCGGTGTACTCCATCGCGGCCTCGGGGCTCGTGCTGACGTACAACACCTCGGGGATCTTCAACTTCGCCCACGGCGCGCAGGCGATGTTCGGCACGTTCCTGTACTGGCACTTCACCGAGCGGTGGGGCTGGCCGGTGTGGCTCGCGCTGATCATCGTGATCGGGCTCGTCGGCCCCGCGATGGGCGCCGCGCTGCACACCGCGATCATGCGGGGCCTGCGCGGCACCGCCGACGTCACGAAGATCATCGTGACGGTGGCGGTGCTGCTCGGCACCGTCTATCTGGCGCAGTGGGTCTGGAGCCCGGACGAGGCCCACACCGTGGACATGTTCTTCGGCGCGGGCGCGAAGATCACCGTGGGCGGGGTGGTGATCCGGTACCACGAGATCGTCTGCCTGGTCGCCGCCGTGGCGATCGCCGCCGGGCTGCGGGTGCTGTTCACCCGCAGCCGGGTCGGCGTGGTGATGCGCGGCTCGGTCGACGACCCCGACCTGCTGCGGCTGAACGGCCACGACCCGGAGCGGACGGCGATGCTGTCGTGGGCGCTCGGCTCGACCCTCGCCGTCCTCGCCGGGGTCCTGATCGTGCCGATCAGCGGCGGCGGCCTGGACGCGAACATGCTGACCCTGCTGGTGATCGACGCGTTCGCGGCGGCGATGTTCGGCCGGCTGCGCAGCATCCCCCGCACGTTCGCCGGGGCGATGGTGCTCGGCCTGGCCGCCAACTACGTGCTCGCCTACCTGCCGTCGGCGGGCACGTTCACCGGCAACCTGCGCGTCTCGCTGCCGATGATCCTGCTGTTCGTGGTGTTGGTGGTGCTGCCCCAGGACCGGCTGCGCGGCGCCGCGATCCGGACCCGCGAGCGGTACCGGGTCCCGACCGTCCGGGCGGCGGCCGTATGGGGGGCCGTGCTGATCGCGGTCGTGTACCTGTACAGCCTGCTGCTGTCGGACGGCGCCGTCGGCACGTTCGCGCTCGGCATGACGTTCGCGATCATCGCGCTGTCGCTGACCGTGCTGACCGGCTACGCGGGCGAGCTGAACCTCGCGCCGCTGGCGTTCGGGGCGGTCGCGACCGTCGTGGCGTTCCACGCCGGCGTGCAGGGCACCGGCCTCGCGTCGTACATGAGCATCCAGGGCCTGCTGCTGGGAGTGGCGGTGGCGGCGCTCGTCGGCGGGCTCGTCGCGCTGCCGGCGCTGCGGCTGCGCGGCCTGTACCTGGCGCTCGCGACGATGGCGTTCGGCGAGTTCCTGTCCAACATGGTGCTCCGCGACAGCGCCGAGCACGAGCTGTTCGGGTTCACGTTCGCGCTGTTCCCGGACGGCTCGCTCGTCGTCCCGCCGCTGAAGGTCGGCCCCCTCGACCTGCGGGACGGGACCGCGTTCCTGATGACCGCGACCGTCCTGTTCGCGCTGATCGCGGTCGGGCTCGCGGCCCTGCGGGGCAGCGGGTACGGGCGGCGGCTCGCGGCGATGAAGGACAGCCCGGCGGCGACGGCGATGCTCGGGCAGAACCTCGTCCGGCTGAAGCTGAGCGTCTTCATGATCTCCGCGGCGATCGCGGGGCTCGGCGGCGTCCTGATGTCGTCCGCGACCGGCACCGTCGCGGAGGAGAACTTCTCCTTCATCGGCAGCCTGTCGCTGCTGATGCTGGTCGTGGTGGCGGGCATCGGGTACATCAGCGGCGCCCTGTTCGGCGGGCTGATGGCGGGCGTCGGCGCGACCGTCCTGGTGGCGACGTTCGGCGACCTCGCGCTGGAGAACGAGGGCATGGCCACCGTCTACGACGCGCTCGGCCACCTCGTCCTGGTCGGGACGGCGCTGGTCGGGATGGGCGTCGGGAGGAACCCGAGCGGCTTCGTCCATGACGTCATCGAGGGCTACCGTTCGATGCGCCGCGCCAGGCCCGTCCTGTACGGGGCGGGTGCGTTCGGCGCGGTCCTGTACGTCCTCGCGCTGACCGGCGTGATCGGGACCTGGACGTTCGCGCTCATCGCCCTGTGCGCGGTGATGCTCCTCCCCGTCTTCGGGCGCATGTACCTGGACGAGGGGCGGCGCGACCGCCCGACCCCGCTGGAGCTGATCGGCGTGGACGAGCCCTACACCGATGAGCTGCGGGCACGGCTCGACCGCGAACTCGGCCTGCCGGCCCTGGAGAAGGGAGGGGCCCGTGCCTGAGAACAACCTGCCTGAAGACAAGATCCTGCTTGAAACCCGGGGGATCACCGTCCGGTTCGGCGGCAACACGGCGGTGGACAACGTCGGGGTCACGATGGCCGAAGGGCAGATCACCGGGCTGATCGGCCCGAACGGCGCCGGCAAGACCACGATGTTCAACACCATCACCGGCTTGCAGAAGCCCGCGTCCGGCCAGGTGCTCCTGGACGGGAACGACATCACCGGCCTGTCCCCGGCCAAGCGCGCGCGGCGCGGCATGGCGCGCACGTTCCAGCGGCTGGAGCTGTTCCTGTCGCTGTCGGTACGCGACAACGTGCGCGTCGCCGGCGACATCCTGCGCAGCACCGGCCGCAAACGCTTCGACCTGAACGCGGAGACCGAGAAGGTTCTCGAACGCACCGGCCTCACCGACATCGCCGACCGCGATGTGTCCGACATCCCCATCGGACGAGCCCGCGTCGTGGAGGTGGCGCGCGCGCTGATGACCTCACCGCGCGTCCTCCTGCTGGACGAGCCCGCGTCCGGCCAGACCGAAAGCGAGACGGAGGCGTTCGCCGAGATGCTCACCGGCCTCGCCGGCGAGGGCCTCGCGATCTGCCTCGTCGAACACGACCTGCCGCTCGTCATGAAGCTGTGCTCCACCATCCACGTCCTCGACTACGGCGCGCTCATCGCGTCCGGCACCCCACCGGAGATCAGGGAATCGCCGGAGGTCATCGCCGCCTACATCGGCACAGAGGAGGCCAGTCATGGCTGAGACCGTCCCGAAACCGCGTCCGGCCGCCGATCACACCGCCGCCGAGGACGCCGTGCCGCTGCTGGAACTGGCCGGCGTCCGCGCGGGCTACGGCGCGATCGAGGTGCTGCACGGCGTCGACCTGGCGCTGCGGCCGGGCTCGCTGCTGGCGCTGCTCGGCCCGAACGGCGGCGGCAAGTCGACGACGATGCGGGTGTGCGCGGGCCTGCACCCGGTGTCCGGCGGCGAGCTGCGGTTCGCGGGACGCAAGGTGAACGGCGTCTCGGCGCAGGACGCGGCACGACTCGGCGTGTGCTCCATCCCAGAGGGCCGCGGGATCTTCCCCAACCTGACGGTGCGGGAGAACCTGTGGGCCGCCACCGGGACCGGCGCCCGGCTGGAGGACATGGAGGAGAAGGCGTACGCCCGCTTCCCGATCCTCGGGGAGCGCCGCCACCAGCTCGCCGGATCGCTGTCGGGCGGCGAGCAGCAGATGCTCGCGCTGTCGCGGGCCCTCGGCACCGATCCGGTGGTGCTGCTGCTCGACGAGCTGTCCATGGGCCTCGCGCCCATGATCGTCACCCGGATGTACGAGACGGTCGCCGAGCTGGTCGCGGGCGGCCTGTCGGTGCTGGTCGCGGAGCAGTTCGCCCGCGCCGTCCTGCCGATCGCCGACACCGCCGCGCTGATGCTGCACGGGCGCGTGGTGGCGGCCGGCCCGCCCGGCGAGATCGAAGACCGGCTGTCCAGCGACTACCTGGGAGGTTGACCCCTAATGCTCACCGAGGAACGGCGCCAGCGGTTCAAGGACGACGTGGCGCGGCAGAAGCTCAAGACCGATCAGTCCCGCTTCGACGGCGTGTTCCGCATCGTCGGCGCCGTGGCGATGGTCGCCGGCGTCGTCGGCGTCTTCATCGCCTACAACGTCTCGCTGACCAAGGACGACATGCGGGACGTCGGCTCGCTGCAGACCCTCGCGGTCGGGTTCCTGGCGGTGACCGTCCTCGGCGCCGCCCTGTACCTGGCCGCCGCGGTCACCCGCGTTTTGCGCCTGTGGCTGCTGCGCCAGCTGGTGGAGCAGGAGGCCCAGGCGGACCGGATAGCCGAGGCGCTGCGCAAGGACGCCTAAGGCCTGGCGCTTCCGGTCAGCGGGATGTGCGGAGTGCCAGAACATCCCGCTGATCAGCGTCCAGCCTGGATGGAGGGCTGCTCATGCGGCGCCGCCGCAGGAGTGAGGTCAGGCGGTCGGGGTGGTCAGGCGGTCTCGGCGCGGAGCAGGCGGAGGAACGCCTTGATTCCGGCTATGACCTCCCGATTGTCGGTCAGCTGCGCCACCGTGTCCTCGAACTGCCGTCCCAGCGCGTCCAGCCGGCGGTCCAGTTCTCTCGCGCTCCGTGCGGTCGTGACCGAAAGGTCGGCGAGCCGCTCTTCCGTGGCGAGGTCGGCCGAATGGAGCTGCTCGGTGGTGGCCCGCAGGTTCTGCGCCCGCATCTCCAGGAAATTGACGCGTTCCTTCAGGGCGAGGATGTCGTCGCGTGGGAAACGCACTTCCCGCCGCATCGCGTCGAGCCGCCGGCGCAGGTGGGCGAACCAGGCCCCGGCCGGCCGGAACGACGTGCTGGCCAGGTAGAAGGCGGCGAAGTAGTACCCGATCTCCGCGCCCGAGAAGTAGGTGATCGCGGCGATGAGAACGGCTGACAGCACGTGCGCGCCGATGGCCGCGAGCTTCATCCGGGCGGCGATCCGGCCGGCCTCCTCCCGGCTTTCGGAGGGCAGGGGAAGGTGCAGGCCCCTTTCCTTTGCGGCCCGGATCTCCTCTTGGAGGCCGCGCGCCTGGAAATAGAGGTTCCACGGAACGGTGAGCAGCAGGACCAGCCATCCCAGGCACAATGCGCCGGCTCCAACGGAGAGCGCCGTGGAGAGGGGGACGTCCTTGACGAAGAGCAGGATGATCGCCGCCACGAGGGCGACCAATACGGCCAGCGGCAAAAAGTTCTTGGACATGGGCCCATGGTCGCCGCATCGGGAGCGCCGGTCATGAGCGCAGGTACTCAATTCGCGCGGGCATCTCGCCCGCGGCGCGCGGGGCGGCAGCGGTCGCCGCAGGACGCCGGGCGGCGCGCGCCTCTGGGGTGAAGTTCCCAGTCAGCGGGATGTGCGGAGTGCCCGGACAGGCCGCTGATTAACGTCTAGTCCTGATGGAGGACTCTTAATGAACGACCCGAAGCCCGACGTGTTCGCCCCCGGCAAGCTGGGGCCCGTCACGCTGCGGAACCGCGTCATCAAGGCGGCGACGTACGAGGGGCTGACCAAGGACGGCCAGGTCACCGACGCGCTGATCGACTTCCATGTCCGGCACGCGCGCGGCGGCGCCGCGATGACGACCGTCGCGTACTGCGCGGTCGCGCCGGAGGGCCGCACCGACCGCAGGCAGATCCACTGGCGGGACGAGGCGATGCCCGGCCTCCGCAAACTGACCGACGCCGTGCACGCCGAGGGGGCGGCCGCCCAGGCGCAGATCGGGCACGCAGGCCCGGTCGCCAACCCCAAGAGCAACAAGCTGCCCGCGCTCGCGCCCAGCCGCCACTTCCACCTGACCACGCAGACCGTCGCCAAGGCCGCCACCCACGCGGACCTGGCGCGCATCATCGAGGCGCACGCTCAGGCGGGCCGGAAGGCGATCGAGGCCGGGTTCGACTCCATCGAGATCCACATGGGGCACAACTACCTGACGAGCGCGTTCCTCAGCCCGAAGATCAACCACCGCGGGGACGAGTACGGCGGGTCGCTGGAGAACCGGGCCCGGCTGGCGCGCGACATCGGCCGCGCCGTCCGCGACGCCGTCGGCGACCGCCTTGCGATCACCGCGAAGCTGAACATGGACGACGGCGTGCCCGGCGGCTTCTGGGTGGACGAGGCCATCCAGGTCGCGCGGTGGCTGGAGGCCGACGGCTCGGTCGACGCCCTCCAGATGACCGCCGGCAGCTCCCTGCTCAACCCCATGTACCTGTTCAAGGGCGACGCGCCGCTGCGCGAGTTCGCCTCCGTCATGAAGCAGCCGACCAAGCTCGGGATCAAGCTCGTCGGCAAGCACTTCCTGAAGAGCTACCCCTACGAGGACCTCTACCTGCTCAGGGACGCCCGGCAGATCCGCGCCGCGGTGAAGCTGCCGATGATCCTGCTCGGCGGCGTCACCGACAAGGCCGGCATGGACACCGCCATGGCGGAGGGCTTCGAGTTCGTCGCGATGGCCCGCGCCCTGCTGCGCGAGCCCGACCTGATCAACCGGATCAAGGACGAGCCCGCGACCCGGTCGCTGTGCATCCACTGCAACAAGTGCATGACCGCGATCTACGGCGGCACCCACTGCGTCCTGTCCACCGAACCGGCCTGGGGGAGCACGGGTGCGTGACGAGACGATCGCCGGTCTGCTGCTCGCGCGGCTGAACGACGACCGTCCCGGCCTGCGCAGCCGCGAGCGGACCTGGACGTGGGACGAGGTCGTCCGGGAGAGTGCCGCCCGCGCGTCCCTGGCGCGAGAGCTGCGCCGGGACGGGCCGTTCCACATCGGCGTGCTGCTGGACAACGTCCCGGAGTACGTCCTGTGGCTGGGGGCGGCGGCGCTGAGCGGCGCGACGATCGTCGGTGTCAACCCGACCCGGACCGGCGCCTCCCTGGAGCAGGAGGTCCGGCACACCGACCTGCAGCTCCTCGTCACCGACCGGGCCGGGCTGGAACTGCTGGACGGGCTCGACATCGGCGTCCCGCGCGACCGTTTCCTCCTGATCGACGAAGACGGATACGCGGCACGGGTCGCAGCCCGCGCGTGCGAGCCGAAACCCGACGAGTCGGTCACCCCGAAGACGCAGATGCTTCTGCTGTTCACGTCCGGGACGACCGGGAAGTCGAAGGCGGCGCGCTGCTCGCAGGGACGGCTCGCCGAGCTGGGCCGCAACAACAGCGCCAAGTACGACGTGAAACGCGAGGACGTCTGCTACTGCCCGATGCCGCTGTTCCACGGCAACGCGCTGATGGCGCTGTGGGCTCCGGCGCTCGCCGCCGGCGCGACCGTCGTGCTCGCGCCGAAGTTCTCCGCGTCCGGGTTCCTGCCGGACGTGCGGTTCTACGGCGCGACGTTCTTCACCTACGTCGGCAAGGCGATCGGCTACGTCCTCGCGACGCCCGAGCGGCCGGACGACGGCGACAACACGCTGACGCACGGCTTCGGGACGGAGGCGTCCCCCGAGGACAAGGCCGAGTTCCTGCGCCGCTTCGGCGCCAAGCTCGTCGAGGGCTACGGCTCCAGCGAGAGCGCCGGCATGATCAAGCGGGATCCGGACACGCCGCCGACCGCGTTGGGGCGCCCCGCCCACGACGGTGTCCGGATCGTCCACCCGGAGACCCGCGAGACCTGCGCCCCCGCGATCCTGGACGGGCACGGCCGCGTCACCAACGCCGAAGCCGCCGTCGGCGAGATCGTCGACGTGCACGGCGCCGCGAAGTTCGAGGGCTACTACGACAACCCCGGCGCGGACGCTGAGCGGGTCAGGCACGGCTGGTACTGGACGGGCGACCTCGGCTACGTCGACGGCGACGGGTTCCTGTACTTCGGCGGGCGGTCCGGCGACTGGATCCGGGTCGACTCGGAGAACATCTCCGCGCTGCTCACCCAGAACGTCGTCCGCCGCCACCCGAAGATCGTCGACGCGGTCGCGTTCGGCGTCCCGGACCCGCGCTCCGGCGACCAGGTGATGGCGGCCATCGAGATCCCCGCGGGCGTCGAGTTCGACGACCTCGGCTTCCCGGAGTTCCTCGCCGCCCAGGACGATCTCGGCACCAAGGGCGCGCCGCGCTTCGTGCGCGTCTCGCACGCGCTGCCGACGACCGGTTCGGGCAAGCTGAGGAAGAAGGAGATGCAGCTCGAAGGCTGGCGGACCAGCGACCCCGTGTACCGATGGGCGGGCCGGGACGGGCCCGAGTACGTCCTGATGACCGAGGCGGACCGGGCGGCGCTCCGCGAGGCGTTCGCCGCCGCCGGCCGCCGGCGTTTCCTCCCGTGACCTAGGAAGGGCATGTATGGATCTGCGTGAGTCCGACGCGCATCGCAGGCTGCGCGCGGAACTGAGGACGTACTTCGCGGGCCTGCTGCCCGAGGACGTGCGGCGCCGCGCCGGCGAGCAGGGCGTGGGCGGCGACCGGTTCCGCGAGATCGTCAAGATGCTCGGCAACGACGGCTGGCTCGGCTACGGCTGGCCCGAGGAGTACGGCGGCCAGGGCAGGTCGATCGCCGAGCAGTACGTGTTCTTCGACGAGGTGCAGCGCGCCGGGCTGCCGTTCCCGTTCGTCACCGTCAACACGGTCGGCCCGACGCTGATGCGCTTCGGCACGGACGAGCAGAAGAAGCGGTTCCTTCCGGGCATCCTGTCCGGCGACATCGTGTTCGCGATCGGCTACACCGAACCCGACGCCGGAACCGACCTCGCGTCGCTGCGGACGAAAGCCGTCCGGGACGGCGACGCGTTCGTCATCGACGGCAGCAAGGTCTTCACCAGCGGCGCCAACACCGCCGACCACGTCTGGCTCGCCGCCCGCACGAACCCGGACGCGCCGAAGCACAAGGGCATCTCGATCCTGATCGTCCCGACCGACGCCGACGGGTTCTCCTGGAGCCCGATCCAGACCGTCGGCGGGATGGTCGTGACGACGACGTACTACAACGGCGTCCGGGTGCCCGCGTCCGCGGTCGTCGGGGACGTCGACGGCGGCTGGGGCCTGATCACCACCCAGCTCAACCACGAGCGCATCGGGCTCGCCGCGCTCGGCGGCCGGATGATCCGGCTGTGGGAGGACGTGCGGGACTGGGCCCGCGACAACGGCGTCATCGACCTGCCGTGGGTGCGCGCCGACCTCGCCCGCACCCACGCCAGGCTGGAGGCGATGCGGCTGATGAACTGGAAGATGACCATGGCCGTCGACGCGGGGACGCTGACCGGCGCGCAGGCCGGGGCCACGAAGTCCTACGGGACGGAGACGCACATCGACGTGCAGCGCACGCTGACCGGCATCCTCGGCGCGGCGGGACGGATCCGTCCCGAGTCGCCCGGCGCGGTGCTGTACGGGCAGATCGAGCAGCTGTCGCGGCAGGGCATCGTGAACACGTTCGGCGGCGGCGTCAACGAGGTCCTGCGCGACATGGTCGCCGTCCAGGGGCTGGGGCTGCCGAGGTCGAGGCGATCATGAGCGACGCACCCACGGACGACTACGAGGCCAGGCTGCGGGCGTGGGCCGGACGGGAACTCCTCGAACGCCGTCCCGGACCGGACCCGGTGAACGTCCCCATGATCCGCCACTGGGTCGAGGCGATGGCGGACGACAACCCGATCTACCTGGACGACGACGCCGCCAGGGCGAACGGGCGCGACGGTGTCGTGGCGCCCGCGTCGATGATCCAGGCGTGGGTGATGCGCGGGTACGCCGCGTCCGTCCGCGCGGACGAGGACCCCGCCGGCCCCGACGAGCTGACCGCGCTGCTCGCCGAGGGCGGGTACACCTCCGTCGTCGCCACCGACTCGGAGCTGGAGTTCCACCGCGAGCTGGTGCCGGGCGACCACGTCAGCGTCGAGGAGACCGTCGAGTCGATCTCCCCGGAGAAGCAGACGGCGCTCGGCGCGGGACGCTTCGTCAGCACGGTCAAGACGTACCGGGACGCGTCCGGCGAGATCGTCGCCACGCAGAAGTGGCGGCTGCTCCGCTTCCGTCCCGCCGGGAAGCCCGCGCCGAAGGCGCTGCGGCCGAGGCCCGCGATCAACCCCGACAACGCGTTCTGGTTCGACGCGGCCCGCGAGCACCGGCTCGTCATCCAGCGCTGCGCCGACTGCAAGTCGCTGCGGCACCCGCCCGGCCCGTGCTGCCCGCAGTGCGGCTCGTTCGACTGGGACACCGTCGAGGCGCAGGGCGAGGGCCACGTCCACAGCTACGTGGTCAACCACCACCCGCGCCACCCGGCGTTCGAGTATCCGCTGGTCGTCGCGCTGATCGAGCTGACCGAGGGCACCCGGCTGATCACGAACATGACCGGGGTCGCGCCCGAGGACGTCGAGGTCGGCATGCCCGTCGTCCTCGACTGGATCGACCCGGACCCCGACCTGTCGCTGCCGGCGTTCCGCCCGGCCGCCGCGAAGGAGCGCTGATGGACTTCACACTGGGCGAGGAGCTGGAGGCCGTCAGGGACCTGGCCCGGCAGATCTTCGCCGACCGGGCGACCCAGGCGCGGATCAAGGCCGCGGAGGAGTCCGAGCGCGGCTTCGACGAGGGCCTGTGGACGGAGCTGGGCGAGACGGGCCTGCTCGGCGTCGCGCTCCCGGAGGACGCCGGCGGGGCCGGGCTCGGCGCCGCCGGGCTGGCCGTCCTGCTGGAGGAGCAGGGCCGCACCGTCGCGCCCGTCCCGATCTGGCCGTCCGTCGTCGCCGCCTTGACGATCGCCGAGCACGGGTCGCCCGCGCAGCGGGACGTCCTGGACGGCTCGGCGCGGCTGACCGTCGCGCTGGAGGAGTTCGGGACGGCCGACCCCGCCGCGCCGCGCTGCACCGCCGTCCGCGACGGGGACGGCTGGCTGCTGACCGGCACGAAGGCCGTCGTCCCGACACCGTCCGGGACGAGCCACGTCCTGGTGGCGGCCTCCTCCCCGGACGGCCCCGGCCTGTTCCTGGTGGAGACCTCCGCGGCCGGGACGTCGTGGGAACGCACCGAAACCACCACCCGCGACAAGGCCGGACACCTCACCCTCGACGGCGCCCCCGCCCAGCCCCTCGGCGACGGGGCCCTGGCGGCCGCGCTCCGGCTCGCCCGCGTCTCCCTGGCGGCCGTCCAGATCGGCGTGGCCGAAGGCGCGCTCCGCCTGGCCGCCGACCACCTCACCGGACGCGAGCAGTTCGGCCGGCCGCTCGCCACGTTCCAGGCCGTGCAGCACCAGCTCGCCGACTGCTACATCGAGATCGACGCGCTCCGCGTCTGCCTCTGGCACGCGATCTCCCTGATCGCCGCAGGGGAGGACGCCGAGACCGCCGTCCTGGTCGCCAAATGGTGGTCGGACCAGGGCGGGCTGAACGTCGTCCACCGCGTCCAGCACCTGCACGGCGGCATCGGCGTGGACGTCGACTATCCGGTGCACCGGCACTTCCTGTGGGGCAAGCAGATCTCCGGGACGCTCGGCGGCGCCTCCTTCGACCTCGAACTCCTCGGAGCGGCCCTGTGAGCGACCACGAGGTGAAGCACTACGACGACGTGGCGGTGGGGGAGGAACTCCCCGAGCTGAGCATCCCGCTCACCCGCACGATGATCGTCGCGACCGCCCTCGCCAGCCGCGACTACCAGGACGTCCACCACGACCCGTCGCTCGCCGTCGAGCGCGGCTCCAAGGACGTCTTCATGAACATCCTGACGACCAACGGGCTCGTCGACCGGTACGTCACCGGCTGGGCCGGGCCCGCCGCCGTGGTGAAGGCGATCAGGATCCGGCTCGGTGCGCCCAACTACCCGGGCGACACGATGGTCCTCACCGGCACCGTCTCCGCCAAGCACGACGACCGCCGTGTCGAGATCTCGGTGCGCGGCGTCAACGCCCTCGGCCCCCACGTCACCGGCACGGTCGTCGTCCAACTGCAGGGAAGGGACTCATGAGCGTGCTCCCCGGGGCGGCCGCGATCGCGGGGATCGGCGCCACCGAGTTCTCCAAGGAGTCCGGCCGCAGCGAACTGCGGCTGGCCTGCGAGGCGGTCCTCGCCGCCGTCACCGACGCCGGCCTGGAACCGTCCGACGTGGACGGCATGGTGACGTTCACCGCCGACACCAGCTCCGAGATCCACATCGCCCGCAACCTCGGCATCGGCGAGCTGAAGTTCTTCTCCCGCATCGGCCACGGCGGCGGCGCCGCCTGCGCCACCGTCCAGCAGGCCGCGATGGCCGTCGCGACCGGCGTCGCCGACGTCGTCGTCTGCTACCGCGCGTTCAACGAGCGCTCCGGCGTCCGCTACGGCCTCGGCCAGGCGGACCGCCCCGTCGACGTCAGCGCCGACCGCGCCGCCTACTCGTGGATGACGCCGTTCGGCCTGGCCACCCCCGCCCAGTGGGTCGCCATGTTCGCCCGCCGGTACATGCACGAGTACGGCGCCACGAGCGAGGACTTCGGCCGCGTCGCCGTCGTCGACCGGGCGCACGCCGCGAAGAACCCCGCCGCGTGGTTCTACGGCCGCCCCATCACCCTGGAGGACCACCAGGCGTCCCGCTGGATCGCCGAACCGCTCCGCCTTCTGGACTGCTGCCAGGAGAGCGACGGCGGCCAGGCCCTCGTCGTCGTCTCCGCCGAACGGGCCCGCGACCTCCCGCACCACCCGGCGCTCATCTGGGGCGCCGCGCAGGGGTCCGGCAACGACC
This sequence comes from Spirillospora sp. NPDC048819, assembly GCF_040650055.1. Taxonomy (NCBI): domain Bacteria; kingdom Bacillati; phylum Actinomycetota; class Actinomycetes; order Streptosporangiales; family Thermomonosporaceae; genus Spirillospora; species Spirillospora sp. NPDC048819. Next base: position 58,593 of record NZ_JBEZGN010000011.1, read on the forward strand.
AGCACATGATGACGAGCTACTACCGCTCCGAGATCTCCGGCATCCCGGAAATGGGCCTGGTGGGACGGCAGCTCTACACGCAGTCCCGCCTCACCCCCGCCGACGTCCAGGCCGCGATCCTCTACGACCACTTCACGCCGCTCGTCCTGCCGCAGCTCGAAGAACTCGGCTTCTGCGCCAAGGGCGAGGCCAAGGACTTCGTCGCGGACGGCAACCTCGAACTCGGCGGACGTCTCCCGTTCAACACCCACGGCGGCCAGCTGGGCGAGGCGTACATCCACGGCATGAACGGCATCGCGGAAGGCGTCCGCCTCGTGCGGGGCACCTCGGTGAACCAGCCGGGCGACGTCCACAACGTCCTCGTCACCGCGGGTACGGGCGTCCCGACCAGCGGCCTGATCCTCGGCGCGGACGCGTGATCGAATAGCGCGGCCGAGATCTCGCTGTCGGTGCGACGCCGTGGGCGGTGCCGTTCATCGCCCGGCTCGCCGCCCACTCCGGGACGCGCCGGCGCGGGACGCTGGTGTCCCTGCTCGGTGCGATCGCCGCCACCGACGACGCCGCCCCGCAGGTCATCGCGGACGTGGGCGCGGCCCTGGCCGGCGAGACCCGGCTGCTGCTGCCGCTGCTGGACGATCCGGACGCCGGGATCCGGCACCACGCCACCTACGTGCTCGGCCACCTTCCTCGCGACCGCGCGGCCCAGGTGGTGCCCGCGCTGCGGGCGCGGCGGAGACGGGAGAGGTCGCCGCGCGTGCTGGCGGGCCTGCTGGCCGCCGCCGGCCGCCTCGACCCGCCGGGCAGCGCCGCATGACTGGCCGATGAGGTGGCGGGACGGTCGTCCGCCGTCCGTGCCGGCGCGTTGTGGGCGATCGCCGCCAACGGGCTCCCATGGTCGGACGCGGCTTCGGCCGCGGTCATCGAATGCTGGATGAAAGGTGAGCCGCTCAAGGGCTGGGTCTGGGCGGACGACCCGTTCGGCGACATCGCCGCCCGGATCGACGGTGCGTCGTTCTCGGCCCTGGCCCGCACGCTGTTCGACCAGGGCACCGCCGATTCCGCGCGGACGGCCATCGACGCCGCCTACGAGCGGTGCGTGCGGTCACGCTCGGCCCGCGCCGAGTCGGCGCCGCTGCTCGCAGCGGGCATCCGGCATCCCGACATCGGCGTTCGCCTCACCGCGGCCACCGCGATCCGTGATGTGGCCGAGGCCGCCGCGGAGGCCGTCGAATCCCTGGCGCAACAGGTCGCCGACCCACCGCCCGCCGCGTTCGAGGACGTCGGCTCACTTGAGGCGCGGGTGTTCGGCGCGGCTCTGGAGGCGCTGATCGCGCTCGGCGATCCCCGCTGGCGCAGACCGTTCATGACCGCGCTCGTCGCGGGCGGGATCACCGCGGACGCCCTGAACCTGCTCATCGACACCGGCGTGACCGCCGACCCGGAGCTGCTGGCCGCGGTGCGGCGGCGGCTGGCGGCGCTGCCTCCCGAAGGGCCCGCGGAGTCCGGCGGGTACGACGCGTACCTCGGCAGGATGCAGTGGCACAACGAGGTGAACGGGCTGACGCGGCTGCTGCACCTGTGGGGGCCGGTCGCGGCGGGCGCGGTGCCCGAACTCGTCCCGCTCGTCCTGCACGACCGCGGGTGGACGGTTCGGGCGCTCGCCGCGATCGGTCCCGCGGCGTCGGCGGCGGTGCCCGCGCTGACCCTGGTCCGCGACGACCCGGAGGCCCCCTGGGGGCGGCGCCTCGACTGCGCGCGGGCGCTCGCCGCGATCACCGGGGACACCGGACAGGTGAGCGCCCGCATCGCCGAAGCCGCAGCCTGCGGCGAGCCTCTGCCAGCGGCGCGAACGGCGGTCGAGCACGAACTGCCCATCGATAATCTCCTTCCCGCACTGCGCGACGTCGCGGCCACGTCCGGCGGGGACGACCCGTCCGCGATCCGGCGAGGCCGCGCCGCTCGTGGACGCCGTCCGGCGGCGGCTCGCACACCTGGGAGCCGGGCCGTGGATCGTCGAGCCGCTGCGGGACCTGGGCGCGGACGCCGCCCCGCTGCTGCCCGAGCTTCACGAACTGGCCAACGGCGATGCCGCGATACGGGGCGGCGGCTTCTACGGTCAGCAGGTCCGCCAGGACGAGGAGGAACGCCGCCGGCTCCTCGCCACCCTGCCCGGCCTCGCGACCTAGAAAGAGAAACCGCCCCCGCCGCGGTGGACGGGGGCGGTGTCGTGCCGTCCGGACTCGTCCGGTGCCCGATCAGTACTTGATCAGTACAGGCCCCACAGCTCGTAGCTGGCCCACGGCGCGGAGCTGCCCTTGCAGTCGTAGGCCTGCCAGCCGGAGGACATCCCGGCCTTGCCCGCCGCGGCGCAGCTGGAGTACCAGTAGAAGGTCTGGCCGGTGTTGTGCCACGACGCGGCGAGCGCCGGGGTGGCGGTCGCGCCGACGGTCAGTGCGGAGCCCGCGACCACGGCGGCGAGGGCGGCTTTCCTGATCCTCACGGATCCTCCCTGATTACTCGGAGTGGTCGTACGACTGCAGTGTGTGCTCGGAAGGTCTGCGGCCGGTATCCGGGAAATCACGTACGTTCCGGCGCGGCCAGCCCGGCTTCCCGTCGAAATCAATCTAGGCATTGACAAGATGGCCCTGTGGCGGTGAAACTTGTCAGTGACAAGTTCGAAGGGGGATCGACATGGCACCATTGATGTTCTTGATCGGAGGCACGCTGGCCGGGCTGGTGGCGGGCCGGGCGGGCGTCCGGAGGCTGCGGCCGTGGCCGGTGCCGCTGCGCGGCGGGCTCGCCCTGATGTTCACGGTGACGGGGATCGCGCACTTCGTCGGCATGCGCCAGGAACTGATCGACATGGTTCCGCCCGCGCTGCCCGCACCGGAGTTCCTGGTGAACGTGACCGGCGTGCTGGAGCTCGCCGGCGCGGCGGGACTCCTGTGGGGGCGGACCGCGCCGTGGGCCGCGGGCGGCCTCAGCCTGATGCTGGTCGGGATGTTCCCGGCGAACGTGCACCTGGCCCTCAACGGAACGGACCTTCCGTGGGACGACCGCCTGGTCCCCAGGACCGTGATGCAGGTGATCTTCCTGGCCGCGGCGCTGGCCGTGGTCGCGCACCACGCGCGGGAGGCCCGCCGCCCGGAGCCCGGGAACGCCCGGCCGGCGGACCGGCGGCTGAAGGTGTGAGCCGCCTCCTGCCGGGCGCGGACCTCGTCCGTGCCCGGCAGCTCAGGTGTTCGGAGGCGCGATTCTTCCGGTGCGGGCGGGGTTCAGCGAGTTTTCATCCGCCGGGACGGGCTCGTCGCCCGCGCTGTCGTGGCAGGCCAGAGGGGGTCGGGACGGGGCTGGACGGCAGCTTCCGACCAAAGGCGGGGTCGCGGCTGAGCAATGCGTGACATTTATTGGGATTTGTCCCAAATGTCACCGTCGCAGTGCCGCCGTTCCCGCCCCGCTCAGAGCGCCCCCCGCCCTGGCAGGGAACGGCCGCAGAAGGGCTCCCCCCGATGCGACGACCGTTCCTGCTCCTGCTACCCGCGGTGCTGGCCGCGGCGCTGATCGGCGTTCCCGCCGCGCCGGCGTCCGCGACCCCGCCCAACATCCCGTCCGCCTCCACCGCCGCGTACCGGCTGGCCGCGCTCACCGTCGCCGCCGAGTCGCACGCCGGCAGCTACGACCGCGACCTGTTCCCGCACTGGATCACGATCTCCGGGTCGTGCAACACCCGCGAGACCGTCCTCAAGCGGGACGGCCGGAACGTCGCCACCAACTCCTCCTGCTACCCGACCTCCGGCTCCTGGTACTCGCCCTACGACGGCGCCACCTGGTACGCGGCGTCCGACGTGGACATCGACCACGTGGTGCCCCTCGCCGAGGCGTGGGCGTCGGGCGCCTGGGCCTGGTCGACGTCCCGCCGCCAGACCTACGCCAACGACCTCGGCGGCCCCGAGCTGTGGGCCGTCACCGACAACGTCAACCAGGCCAAGGGGCACAAGGACCCCGCCGAATGGCAGCCGCCGCGTTCCGCGTTCCGCTGCACCTACGCCCGCGCCTGGATCCAGGTGAAGTGGTACTACGACCTCACCGTCGACGGCGCCGAGAAGAGCGCCCTGTCGGCGATGCTCGGCACCTGCTGACCGCAGGCGCCGCCGCCCCCGGCCATGCGGACGGGGCGGCGGCGCCCGCCGGGCCCTCAGCCGGCGGCGCAGCGGAAGCCGGTGTTGCCGGAGGAGCTGTCGGGGGAGTTGTTCGTGCGGGCGGCCACGCGGTAGCGGTTGCAGTAGGAGTCGTGGCACAGGTAGGAGCCGCCGCGCAGGGCTCTGCCGTCGTCCCAGGAGTCGGCGCACCATTCCCAGACGTTCCCGGCCATGTTGTGCAGGCCGTAGCCGTTCGGTGGGAAGGCGGTGACCGGGGCGGTGCCCTTGTAGCCGTCCTCGGCGGTGTTGCGGGTGGGGAAACGGCCCTGCCAGATGTTGCACATGTGCCGGCCGTCCGGGGTGAGGTCGTCGCCCCACGGGAAGCGTCTGCCCACCAGGCCGCCGCGGGCGGCGTACTCCCATTCGGTTTCGGTGGGGAGGCGGACGCCGGCCCAGCGGCAGAACGCGGTGGCGTCGTTCCAGGAGACGTGGACGACGGGGTGGTCGGCGCGGCCGTCCAGCGAGGAGCCCGGCCCTTCGGGCCGCCGCCAGGACGCTTCGCGGACGGCGCACCACCACGGGGCGCGTTCGGTCCGCGGGGAGACGCGGCGGAGCGAGGCCGGGAGGAAGCCCGCGAAGACGTGCGACCAGCCGAAACGTTCGGCGTCGGTGCGGTGTCCGGTGGCGTCGGCGAACGCGGCGAATTCGGCGTTGGTCACGGTGTACGGGGAAATGGCGAACGGCGCCACGGAGACCTCACGGACCGGGCCTTCGCCGTCGCCGGGATTCGCGTCGCGGTCCTCACCGCCCATCAGGAACGGGCCGCCCGGGAGATGGATCAGGGTGGTCACAGGTCGCTCAGGTCGTCGGCGATGTCGTGCAGGGTTTCGCGGCTGATGACGCCCACGGCCATTCCGGCGATTTCGAGGAGGGAGAACGGCATCGCCTCCGGCAGCAGCGGGCTGTCCATGAGGGCCCCGAGATGTTTCCGCAGGACGGCCTCGGCGGCCGGTTCGGCGACGAGGAGGTGCGTCGGCGTCGTCACGGACAGGCGGGACGCGGGGAACTCCGCGGCGGTCAGCGGCGGTTTTCCGGACGCCCGCACCTGGTCCCATTGCTTCTCGACCAGGAGATGCGCGGCGGTCACCGGCCCGGAGGGCGGCAGGCCGAGACGTTCGTACTGTTCGGCGGGCGCGTGTTCGGCGCGCATCAGGTCGACCATGAGCGTGACCATGCGCAATTCGAGTTCATCGTCGATGAGGGGTGAACGCTGTTCCGGGTCGTTCTCCAGGTCGTACAGGAGCGTGCCGAAGGAGTAGGGGTCGGTGTAGGAGAAACCGGGGAGCCGCAGCGGTGCGACGCCCTTCGTGAACGGGAACGGGTCGGCCATTGTCGCGTCCCGCAGCGTCTCCACCGGCATGCGGCCCCGCATGTGGGTGGGCATGAGGGTGTACTCGGCGAGCGGCCGGTTCCCCGGCTCCGCGCACGCGCGCATGTAGACGTGGCGGCCGTCGGTGACGCTGACATGGCCGCCGAAACAGCCGAACAGGCCCGCCTTCCGGACGGGGGAGTCCCGCGCGACGGTCTCGCGCAGCGGGACGCCCCGCATGTCGGGGGTGCGGTCGACGCCGAAGAACTCCAGGAGGGTGGGCCCGAAGTCGATCGTCTGGACGAGGCCGGCCCGCCGCTCGCCCGCGACCCGGCTGCGCGGATCCCAGATGAACAGCGGGGTGTGGATCGTCTCGTCCCAGAACGGCGGCGCGTTCTTGCCCCACCAGTCGTGCTCGCCCAGCAGGAGCCCGTGGTCGGTGCAAACGATGAGGAGCGTGTCGTCCCACAGGTCGAGTTCGTCCATCGTGTCGAGGACGCGTCCGAGGGACCGGTCGCACATGGACAGCAGCGCCATGTACTGGTTCCTCAGATGCGCGACCTGCTCGGGCGTCTCGGTGACCTGTTTGTAGTCGGGCCAGTCGAAGTGCGGGCCGTCGTAGTCGTCCGGGTAGAGCTTCCTGTAGTCGTCGTAGGTGAAGAACGGCTCGTGCGGGTCGAACGTCTCGATCTGGACGAACCAGTTGTCCTCGGCATGGTTGGTCTTGATGAAATGCAGGCCCGCGTCGAACGTGCCCGTCTGCGGATGGTCCGCCTCCTCCTTCATGTAAAGGCGGTTCACCCAGTCCTGGCGGCGCAGCGGGTTCGCCGAATGCGGGACGGAGTCGGGCACGGCGGGGTCGGCGACATGTCCCTTCCACTCGTCGCCCTCCTGCCCCCGGAAGAACTCGAAGGTGTTGAAGCGCGGATGGTAGGTCGAGCCGCCGTCCAGCCAGTAATGCTGGTGGTCGGTGGCCAGGTGCGTGTAGACGCCGTTCTCCTTGAGGATTTCCGGCACCGAGTCGTCGAACGGCTCCAGCGGCCCCCAGCCGCGATGCAGGAAGTTGTACCTGCCGGTGTGCATTTCGCGGCGCGCCGGCATGCACGGCATGCTGCCGCCGTAGCAGTTGTCGAACGTGGCCGTCCGCTCGGCGAGCCGGGTGAAGTTGGGGGCGTGCACGCCCGATGCCCCGTACGGCGGCAGGAACCGCCGGTTGAGGGTGTCGAACATGACCATGACGGCTTTCACCGCACACTCCTGATCCGGTAGACGGAGACGGAACCGAGCAGCATGATGACGGCGGCCGTGGCGTACAGGACCCGGTAACCGCCGACGAAGGTGAGCACGAGCCAGGCGACGCCGAACGCCAGCGGGACGTTCTGCGCCGCGTTGATGACGCCGAGGTCGCGGGCGCGGCTGCGCTGGTCCGGCAGCACGTCGGTGACCAGGGCCTGGTCGACGGACAGGAACGCGCCGTAGCCCGCGCCGAGCAGCACCGCCCCCGCCATCGCCGCCGGCCAGGCGGGCGCGATCGCGAGCAGCGCCGCCGCGCCGGCCTGCAGCGCCCCCGCGACGGCGATCAGGTCGCGGCGGCGTCCCAGCAGGTCCGACGCCTTGCCGCCGAGCCAGCCGGTCGTGGCGCAGCACACCAGGTAGATCAGCGTGAGGATGAGCAGCGACGTCTCCGGGTCGGGCCGGTGCAGGACGTCGGTGAGGAAGTACAGCAGGTACGTCGTCCCCGCCAGGTTCCCCGCGTTGATCAGAACCCGGGACGTCAGCGCCCAGTAGTAGTCGGGGTCCTTCCGGGGACGCGGGAACGGCACCCGCTCCCCGGGCCGGGGCGCCCCGACCGGGTCCGCGACCACGTCTGCGGGCATGTCCATGGGCGCGTCCGTAGAAGGGGCCATCGGCCGTTCGGCGGGCCGGGATCGTGTCCGGGCGAGGAAGAACGGCAGCGGCGACGCGGCGGCCAGCACCGCGATGAGCGCCCAGCTCCACGGAATGGACGTGACGACCATCGTTACCAGGATCATGCCGACGACGAGGGCGATCACCTGCGGGACGCCCATCGCGGCGGACGCGGCGCCCCGCCGGTGCGGCGGCACCCGGTCGGCGATCACGGCGCTGAGCGAGGCCAGCACCGCCGACGCCCCCACCGACACGACCACCATCAGGCCCGCCACGACCGGCCAGCTCGTCTGCGCGCCGATCATCGCGTACGGGACGGCGGCGAGCAGGAAACCGCCGAGCGCCCAGACGCGGCGGCGGCCGAACCTGGTCCGGCTCCGGTCGCAGAGCATCCCGGCGACCGGCACGCAGACCACCACGACCAGCGAGTTCTGGACCATCAGGTAGGACAGCACGCCCACCTTGTCGTCCGGTGCGATGTGCCCGATGAGGTGGGGCGTCATGAACTGCGGCGGCAGGAGGATGACGAGCCAGTAGCCGAACCAGGCGGCCCCGTATCCGAGCAGCCAGTTCCGCCCCACCCCGCCGTCGTCGCGGATGCCGGGAGGCCCGGCGACCTTCACCTCGTCCATCGGACCTCGGCTTCGCGGCGACGGGGCGTGGCGGTCATCGATCACCTCGGGGCGGGCGGCGGTTCATGGGGCTTCGTGAGTGATATCACCGATCCGGCCAAAAGTGAACAAGGCTCATGTTATTCGCCCGCGCCGGTGTCCTCCGAGGGGCCGGCCACCTCCGCGAAATAGGCGCGCAGGAGGCGGGCGCCGAGGGCGATCACGGCCGGGTCCCCGTCCTCGCGCGAGCGGTGGGCGAGCCGCAGCAGGCCGTCCGAGGAGGTGATGGCGACGAGCAGGACGCGCTCGTGGTCGGGCAGCGGCGGGAGCCCGGCCTTCTCGGTCCCGAGCTCGTACATGCGCGCCGCCATCTGCGCGTCGATCCGGTGCACGAGGTCGGTGTCGATGGCGCCGGTGTCGCGGAAGTCGGCCACGAAGAAGCCGGGGACGGTCCGGCGCAGCGCGAGGCTCTCCTCGTAGACCAGGACGGCCGCGTCCGCCCAGCTCCGCATCGGCTCGCGGGTCAGCCGTTCGTGGACGCGCGCGACCAGGATCGACAGGTTGCGCATCGCCAGCTCGTACAGCAGGCCGGACTTGCCGTCGAAGAACTGGTAGAGCGTGCCGATCGGGACGTTCGCCCGCCGGGCGACGTCCCGGGTGGTCAGCGCCTCGTGCCCGGTCTCGGCGAGCAGTTCGGCGCACGCGTCGAGCAGCCGCTCGACGCGCTCGACGCTGCGCCGCTGGGTCGGCCTGCGCCGCACCCCGTCCGGAGTCCCCATCCCCCACCTCTCGAAAACATGACGCATGTTCATGTTAAATATGACGCACACTCATGTTAGGAGAGGAGAGCGCGTGCTTCCCCGATTTCCCGAAGGCTTCCTCTGGGGCACGGCCACGGCCGCCTACCAGATCGAAGGTGCGGTGAAGGAGGACGGCAGGGGCGCCTCCATCTGGGACGCCTTCTGCGCCGAACCCGGCCGGATCAGGAACGGCGACACCGGCGACGTCGCCTGCGACCACTACCACCGCTGGCCGGAGGACGTCGCGCTGATGGCCGGCCTCGGCGTCGACGCCTACCGGTTCTCGGTCGCGTGGCCGCGGATCCAGCCCGAGGGCCGCGGACCCGCCAACGCCGCGGGCCTCGACTTCTACGACCGGCTGGTCGACGCGCTCGCCGAGCGGCAGATCACGCCCGCGCTCACCCTCTACCACTGGGACCTTCCGCAGGCGCTCCAGGACGGCGGCGGCTGGCTGAACCGCGACACCGCCCACCGCTTCGCCGAGTACGCCGGCCTCGTCGCCGACCGCCTGGGCGACCGGGTCGGCATCTGGATCACGCTGAACGAGCCGTTCGTCCACATGTCCGAGGGCTACGCCATCGGGACGCACGCCCCGGGGGAGACGCTCCTGCTGGACGCCCTGCCGGTGGCCCACCACCTGCTCCTCGGCCACGGACTCGCCGTTCCGGTGCTGCGGGAGCGGACGTCCGGCCAGATCGCGATCACCAACAACTACAGCCCGGTGTGGACGGCCACCGGCGCCCCCGCGGACCGCAGGGCCGCCGACGCCTTCGACGCCCTCCAGAACCGCCTGTTCACGGACCCGGTTCTGCTCGGCCGCCTGCCCGACCTCGCTGCCTTCGGCGTCCCGGCGGAGCCGGACTACATCCGCGACGGCGATCTCGCCGTGATCTCCGCGCCGCTCGACCGCCTCGGCGTCAACTACTACAGCCCGACCCGGATCGCCGCCCCGGGCGGCTCCGGCGACGCCGCCCCCGGAGCGTCCGTGCTCAGCGAGGTTGAGGGGCACATCCAGGCCGCCGGGCTGCCGTTCGCGGACACGCCCATCGAGGGCTACCCGGTCACCGCGTTCGGCTGGCCGGTCGTCCCGGGCGGGCTCCACGAACTGCTGACGGGACTGCGCGGCACCTACGGCGAGGCCCTGCCGCCGATCCTCATCACCGAGAACGGCTGTTCGGCCCGCGACGAGCCGGGCACCCCCGACCGCGACCGGATCGCCTACCTGGACGGCCACATCCGGGCACTGCACCGGGCCATCGAGGACGGGGTGGACGTCCGCGGCTACTTCATCTGGTCGCTGATCGACAACTTCGAGTGGGCCGAGGGCAACGACCAGCGATTCGGTCTCGTGCACGTCGACTTCGCCACGCAGAAGCGCACGCCCAAGGCGTCCTACCACTGGCTGCGGGACCAACTGGCCGCGCGCCGATAAATTAGAGAGAGTCTCTAGAGAGAGTCTCCAGTACCGGCTACGCTGCCCTGCCATGGGCGAGACGCTGAACGTGGTGGTGACGGGCGGGAACCGCGGGGTGGGGCGGGCCGTGGCGGCGGAGGCCGCCCGGCGCGGCCACCGGGTGACGATCATGGCGCGGCGGCCGGACGAAGGGCGGGCCGCCGCGCGGGAGATCGGCGCGGAACTCCTCGTCGGGGACCTGTCGACCCTCCGGACGGCGCGGGCCGCCGCCGGGGAGATCGCCGCGGCGGTCCCCGCCATCGACGCGCTCGTCCACAACGCGGCGGTCTGGCCCAGCCGCCGCGACCTCAACGAGGACGGGTTCGAGCAGGCGTTCTTCACCAACCATCTCGCGCCGTTCCTGCTGAACCAGCTGCTTGAGCGGCAACTGCGGCGGGTCGTGCAGGTCAGCGCCGGCCTGTACGTCATGGGCAAGGTCGACCCGGATCGCACGCCGGCCGGCGCTGACTTCAGCGCCACCAAGACCTACGCCAACACCAAGCTCGCCAACCTGCTGATGGTCCCGCTGTTCGCCGAGCGGTGGAAAGATGCCGGTGTGACGATCGACGCCGTGCACCCGGGCGTCCTGCGGACCGGCCTGGGCGAGCGCGGTGGCGTCCAAGGACTGCTGCTGCGGACCGTCAAGCGGACGCTCAAGTCCGCCGAGGCCGGCGCCGAGCCCGTGGCGAACCTGCTGACCGCCGAAGGGACGGGCCGGTACTTCCACGGACGCAGGGAGCAGCGGCTCAAGCCCGTCGCCCGCGACACCGCCCTCGCCCGGCGGCTCTGGGACGACGCCGTGAAGGCAGTCGATGCCGCGTAAGCACCAGGGCACGGACGTGACCGTCGCCCGGGTCCTCGACGCGGCCCTCCGGGTGCACGCGGAACACGGCCGCGAGGGCTTCACGATGACGGCCGTCATCGACGCCACCGGCCTGAGCAGCGGCAGCCTCTACCACCATTTCGGCTCCTTCGACGGCCTCGCCGCCGCGCTGTGCGCCCGCTGCCTGGCCGATCTCCTGGACGCCCTCCTCGACGCGCTCACCGGGATCACCGAGGCGCGGGCGGGCGTCGAGGCGGTGGCACGCGCCTACCTGGCGTTCACCCGGGAGCACAGCGACGCCGCGCGGTTCATCCACGCGTCGGCGCACGCCGCGTTCCTCCCTGAGCACGCGGACGTCGTCGCCGAACTGAAGGCGCCCCGGATCGCGCGTCTCGTCGAATGGATGGTCCCGCACATCAAGGCGGGAGAGGTGGCCCCGCTCTCGCCCGCGACGATGGAGATGCTCCTCATCGGCCCCGTCGCCGAGACCGCCCGCCGCTGGCTGTCGTGCGACCCCGCCATCGACCTGGACGAGGCCGCCGACGTCCTCCCGTCCCGCATCTGGCGGTCGCTCCAACCCTGACTCCCCGGCTCCCGACGAGCAGGTGACGCATGGCCCCTCTACGCCCCGGCGACCCCCGCACGATCGGCCCCTACCGGCTCGACGCCCGCCTCGGCGAGGGCGGCATGGGCCAGGTGTTCCTGGGGGAGTCGCCCGGCGGACGCCAGGTGGCGGTGAAGCTGATCCGCCCCGAACACGCCGGCGACGCCCACTTCCGGGAACGGTTCGCGCGGGGGCGGCGCCGCCGCGATCGCGTTCAACCGGGACGGGCGACGGCTCGCCACCGGGAACAAGCGCGGACGGCACGCTCGTCAGCGGCAGCCAGGACCGGGAGATCCGGGTGTGGGACGCCGCCGCCCGCCCCGCGAAGCGGCCGGGCACCCTGAGCGGCCACACCACCGAGGTCTCCACGGTCGCGTTCGCGCCCAACGGCAAAATGCTCGCCGCCGCTGCGGGCTCCGGCAGCGGAGCAACCCGCCTCTGGCGCTACCGATGACTCAGCTGGCCCTCGCCCCGGCCGGCGGTGCGGTGAGCGCGTAGATCAGCAGCACGCACAGGGCGATGGTGAGCACCGACCAGATGGGAAACGCCTGAAGGAAGGCCAGGTGCCCGATCGCCGCCAGGACGGCGAAGAACACGCCGACCGCACGGGCCCACATCTGGCCCGCCACAATGCCGGCGCCGACCGCGATCTGGACGATGCCCAGAATGAGCCAGATCCAGCCCCAGGCCGTGAAATCGAAGACCAGGATCTGGTTCTCGCCGACGAGGTAGTAGTCGTCGTCGAACAGCGCCACCAGTCCGGCGATGATGTTGAACGCGCCGACCACCAGGGCGAGCGTGCCGGCGAAGGTCAGCCACCCCGAGGTGCGGTGGCGCTGCCGCGTGGAGGCCGAGGCAGCGCCGTGGGCCATCTTGGTCGTCATGGGAACCCCTCCCTCACGGCGGACCGGGGCCGCCGACTCGGTGACCGAAAGCTCCCCCTTTGTGGGGAGGGTGCAAACCTTGACCAACCGCCTTCTAAGGGTGATTTGACGAAAACGTGCACCGTCCATGAAGTGGCGAAAAGGCCGCACAACCGGCGTGGCATCGACGCCTTGACGGCGGGTATGCAGGAATGCCAGCGGCGTATTCGTCCGCGGATCGGGGACGCATATGGGCGAGGCCATCGGGGAACTGCTGCCGCTGGCGGTCGGGGTGGCGATCAGCCCGATCCCGGTCATCGCCGTGATCCTCATGCTGCTGGCGCCCCGGGCACGCGCCTCCGGGCTGGGCTTCCTTATCGGCTGGGTCGCCGGCATCGTGATCGCGACGACCGTGCTGATCGTGATCGCCAACGCCGTAGGGATGACCGCCTCGTCCGGCGAGCCCAAGACACCGGTCTCGTGGATCAAGCTGCTGCTCGGCGTGCTCATGCTGACCTTGGCCGCGAAGCAGTGGACCACACGTCCCGTCCAGGGTGAGGCCGCCGAACTGCCCGGGTGGATGAAGGCCATCGACAAGCTGACCCCGGCGAGGGCGGCGTCGCTGGGGGCGCTGCTGTCGGCGGTGAACCCGAAGAACCTGATGATGTGCGCCGCCGCAGGAATCGCCATAGCCCAGGGCGAGATGGGCGCCGGCGGCGAGACCGTCGCGGTCGCCGTGTTCACCGTGATCGCGGCGTCCAGCGTGGCGGTGCCGGTCGCGGTCTACCTCACCAACGCCGAACGGATGCGCGGCCCACTGAACACCCTCAAGGCGTGGCTGGAGCACAACAACGCCACAGTGATGTTCGTACTGCTGCTGGTCATCGGCACCGTCCTACTCGGCAAGGGCCTCAGCGGCCTCATCAACTAACCTCACCACCCAGCGCGGCGGCCGTCGAGGATCCGGGGCGTCCGTCCCGCCGATCTCATCCCCGCCGACCACGACCGACCCCCAGCACTACCGCAGACAACGCGGCGGTGGAAATGTTCGCGGGTACATCTGGTGTTTGAGGAGACCGTCGATCCGCTCGGCCGCCGCCTGGGCGTCCCCGCACGCGAACAAGAACTCCGACCGTCCCGTCTTGACGGCGAAGTAGCCCCAGGTCCCGCGGGGTGTCGCCCGCACGGCGATCACGAGCCCGACGTCGCGCTCGATCCCGCTGGCGTACACCCTCAGCAGCGGAAGCGAAACCGGAAAATCCTTGCGTCGGTAGTAGCGGAGCAGCCGCCATCCGCAGGGTTCGAGCGCGGCGGCGAGCGACTCCAGGTCCCGGACCGTCCGTCGGCGCCCCACCCAGGTCCGCCACCGCAGCACCGCTCTCAACGGAGCGTCGCCCAGGTGACCTTGCCGCCCTCGTCCAGGGGCCGGACGCCCCACCGCTGGACGAGCTCCGCCATGAGCAGCAATCCTCGCCCCGAGGTCGCTGCGTAATTCTCCGGCGGTATGAAGGGCAGGCCCTCACCGGCGTCCTCGACCTCCACGACGACAAGGCCGTCGTGTCCGTCGCGGAACACCCGCACGACGATCGGACCTTTCCCGTGCAGGTAACTATTGGTGACCAGCTCGCAGACCACGAGCCGTCCCACGTAGTCGTCGCCGATTCCCCACTCCCGGAACCGCTCGGCGAGAAACCGCCGCGCCAGGCGTGGCGCCTGATCATCGGATTCCAGAACGAGAGTCGGTATCTCCTCCACGCGAGCCGCTGACGGCATTGCCCTGACCCTTCCGTGACGTTTCCGTTGATGCGCCTGACAGCGTGCACGCTCCGCGATAGCTTCGCTACGTTCCGGAATGGACCGCAACAAACCAGGAGGGGCCATGCACGCGCGGGATTCACTGGACCCGTCAAGATCAATCTGGCACTTCATCGCGGTTCACCTGCGGCGATACCGTGAGGCGCACGGAATGTCCGGCCAGGCTCTCGGGGACGTCCTCGACTGTGACCGTTCGACCGTTTCCCGATACGAGTCCGCGACGCTCAGGCTCAAGCGCGCCCACGCCGAGATCATCGACCGCCTCTGGGCGACGAACGACATGTTCACGAACCTGGTCGACTTCGCCGACAGGGCCGACGAGGGGGATTGGCTCCTGTCGCTCGCGGAGTTCGAGCGGCGTGCGACGCGTATCAGGATGTCCGATACGTCCGTGATCCCTGGCCTTCTCCAGACGCCGGACTATGCACGCGCCACGCTGATGGCCGGTACCGCCGACGACCCGAACTCAGCCCTAGAGCGGCGGATGTCCCGCAAGGCGGCCGTCTTCGACAAGGAGAACCCTCCGCGCCTGACCGCGTTTCTGGGGTGGGCAGTTTTGGGGCAATTGGTCGGCACGCGTGAGGTCATGCGGGATCAACTCGCCCATCTGATCGAACTGAGCGAACTTCCGCAGGTCAGTCTCCGGGTCGTGGAGAAGGAAGCTGGGGCGCATCCGGGACTCGACGGCCCTTTCATGATCCTCACGGTCGATGATCGCGACGTTGCCTACACCGAGGCTGCAAGCCGTGGCCGGTTCCTGATGGACCCGTTCGATATACAGGAGGTGGCAGTAAGGTACGACTTGATAAGCGACATAGCCGCCCCTGTCGGCCCGTCTCGGGCCCTCCTGAGAGCCGAACTGGAGAAATATTCATGACCACCTGGCGCAAGTCGAGCCGCAGCGGCACAGGTCAGGAGTCCGCGTGCGTGGAGGTCGCGAATCTCTCGGGAAACGTGGGGATGCGCGACAGCAAGGATCCGGATGGTCCGAAGCTGCTGGTCAGCCGTGACTCCTTCCGTGCTTTCGTGGCTGAGCTGAAGCGCTGATGCCTACGGGTATGAGTCGCACTCTGTGGCGGAAGTCGAGCCACAGCGGCACGGGCTCGCAGAGCGAGTGTGTGGAGGTTGCGAACATCCTCGGAAACATCGCCGTCCGCGACAGCCAGGATGCGGATGGTCCGAAGCTGCTGGTCAGCCGTGATTCCTTTCTGGCGCTGGTGGCTGAGTTGAAGCGTTGACGGCTCCCCTTCGTGGTGGAGGGGTAGTCGAGGTCAGAAGGAGAAACCGCCCCCGCTGAACCCGCCGCCGCTGAAGCCGCCCCCGTCGTGGCCTCCTGCGTCGTGGCCGCCTGGGTCGGAGGGGCTGGTGGGCCAGGCGCCGGTGCCGTCCCGGCGTCTGGACGGAGTCGGCGTGCGGGGAGGCGGAGGGAAGGGGTCGGCGCGGCCGGACCTGCTCGCGGCCCTGCGGATGCCCCTCTGGAACGCGTCCCGCCATCTCGTGGGAAAGAAGCGCTCCTCGGCGCAGAAGGCGGTCAGGAGGGTGCCGTCGGGGTCGGCGGCTTCGTAGCGCTCCCACTGCTCGGTGGCGAACAAGAACGCCGCCTTTTGAAGCTCATCCACGCCGGAGGGGACATAGCCGGCGTCGACGGCGGCAGCGCGCATCTCCTCGTCGCCATAAAGGGCGCTTCGGCATATATCGTCGCGGGCCGCGGGGTCCTCCAGCCGCCGCAGCGCTTGCCTGCACGCCTGCATTAACTCCGGCGGGGCCTCGATGGAGAACCCGTCGCGCAGCGACTTCACCACGCCGTGGGTCCTCCACCACGCGGGTGAGCAGCGCCGGGCTCGTACCTGTCCACAGCCGGTACGGCCGGGGCCTGGGAGCTTCGCCCGGTCTCGCCGCGTAATAGGCGGCGTCGCCGACGCCTTGGGAGAACGCCGAGTGGAGGGCGTCCAGGATGTCGGGCTGGTCGGTCCGGGCCAGCAGATCGCACAGCGGGCCGAAGTCTTCGCCGGGGGTGCGTGTCGTCCTCGGCCGGTTCGAGGAGGAAGGCGATGACCGGGGACGGCGTGGGGCACGGGGCGACGGAGTCGAGACGCTTGGAGAAGACGTTGCCCATGGTCGTGAAGGCGAACGCGGCCATCATCTCCCGCAGCGCGTACGGGTTCGCAGCCGCCGACCGCGCCGCCCGGAGGGCGATCGAGGACGCGCGGCCACCCTCGGGTGCCGTCCACACGATGCGGGCGAGCTCCTGGAACGGCCTGGGCTTGCGGGACATCATGGCGTCCGGGCCGAAACCGCGCGCGAGCCGCCGTCTCACCCGCTGAGCCTGCACCCAGGCCGCCCCGAAGCCCTTCACATGGCCCCACCGGTGCGCGCCACGCCCGTCAGTCACAGGAGGAGTGTGCCAAATGCCGGTTCGGGTGGCGCGCCTCATGAGAAGGCGGCGACTCCCTCGTATTCGGCTTGGCGTGCGTCGCCGGTCACCTCGTATTCGAGGAGGAGCAGGCCGTTCGGTGTGGCCTCGTGGTGGAGCAGGCGGAGGCCGGACGGGGTGCCCGCGCCGGTCAGCAGCCGCCGGCCGGTTCGGAGGACGGCGGGGGCGACCACGAGGCGGAGCGTGTCGATCAGGCCCGCCGACAGCAGTGAGTCGCCGAGGCGGGCGCTGCCGTGGATCTGGAGTTCCCGGCCCGGCCGTGCCTTCAGTTCGCCGACCGTGTGGACCGGGTCGCCCTTGAGGACGGTCGTGGGATTCCACGTCCCTTCGGTGAGGGTGTTCGTCACGACGTATTTCGGGAGTGTGTTCATCCGCTCGGCGAAAGGGTCGGCCGGGTCGGTGATCTTCGGCCAGTCGCGGGCGAACGCCTCGTAGGTCCGCCGTCCGAGCAGCAGGCCGTCGGCCAGGTCGAGCCAGTCGGACGCGCGCTGGACGAACGTCCCGTCCATGTGGGGGACGAGCCAGCCGCCGCGAGCGAAGCCGCCGCTGGTGTCCTCCTCCGGCGAGCCGGGTCCCTGGCTGACCCCGTCGAGGGTGACGAACTCGGTGAGGGTGATCTTCACTGCGACTCCTCGGCGAATGCGGCGAGCTGGGCGGCGACCGTGCCCCAGCCGTCGGCGAAGCCGAGCTTCTCGTGATGGGCGCGGGCGTCCGGGGTGCCGTGGCGGACGACGAGCCGGTAGTCCGTGCCGTCCGGGTGGTCGTTCAGCGTGATCGTGGCGGTCATCGCGACCGGGGCGGGGGTTGCGGGACGCCATGTGCTGTCGATCGCGTTCGTGAACACGATCCGTTCGAGTTCGTCGACGGCGAGGAAGCACGCGTCCATGTGCGGGACGAACTCGGCCCCGTCGTCGCTCAGCCGCGTCACGAATGCCCCGCCGGGCCGCACGTCCAGGCGGTCCACCCGGCAGCGGGACGGAGCCGGGACCCACCACCGCTCAAGGCGGGACGGGTCGGTCCAGGCGCTCCACACGGTCGCCCGGGGCGCGCGGATGATCCGCTCCAGGCCAAGGTCGAGGTCGGGATTCATCGCGTGTTCTCCTCCGGGTCGGTGACGAACTGTTCGAGGCGGTCGGTGCGCCCCTCCCAGATCCGGCGCTGCTCCGCGAGCCAGTCGTCGACGAGGGCGAGCCGCTCGCGGTTGAGCACGCAGGTGCGCACCCGGCCGGACTTGACCGTGCGGATGAGCCCGTTCGATTCGAGGGTCCGCACGTGCTTCATGAACGAAGGGAGGGTCATCGGGAACTCGCGTGCGAGGTCGCCGACGCTGGTGGGCCCGTGGCCGAGGCGCCGGACGACCGCGCGCCGCGTCGGGTCGCCGAGGGCGACGAACACCCCGTCGAGCTGCGCCGAATACTGTGCCATGAGGCTAAGTATCACATCGGACGATAGTTAGCGCAAGGGCTAAGTGTTGAGCCTGGCCGGCAACGATCTAGAAAGTGCGCTTTGCTCGACGGGGGGTCTCGCGCGGTGCTGCGGCTGAGCGGGCTAGAAGCCTGCTGAAGATCTTGTGTGAGGGGCTGTCTGGCTGTGGGTCGGACAGCCTCCGTGGTTATGCGTCGGCGGTGGAGAGGTGCCACATGCCGTTGGTTCTGGTTAGTCCGAGGTTGATCAGTCTGCGGAGGTTGAGGGCGGCGGCCCGGGTGCAGAGCCAGGCGTCGCCTGCGATGGTGCCGCGGTAGCGGAGGCGGCGGTTGCCTTGGTGGACGAGCCAGGCGACGGCGCGTTCGACCGGTGGTCTCCAGCGGCGGTAGTCGGCTTGCCATGCCGGGTCGCCGGCGGCCTGGCGGCGGGTGGCTGGTGGTGCCGCCCGCCGGGGGCCGAGAGCCTGACAGTGTGCCCGGAGGGGCAGGTCACGGTGGCGGAGGTGGTGTCGATGGCGAAGTCGTCCAGGGTGAGGCCGCCGGGGACGACGGGCTGCGGTGGGGCGGGCTTGACGAACAGCCGGTGCCCGGCCGCCCGCAGGGTGTGGAGGGCGTGGCCGGTGGAGTAGGCGGTGTCGGGCGAAGACGTCCACCGGTGCCTGCTCGGCGGCGAGCAGGTCCAGGCCGACGACGGCCTCGTGGTGGGCGGGCCCGGCGCCCGGCCGCAGGGCCACGGCGGTGAACAGGCCGGTCTCGGGCTCGACGGCCAGGTGGGCCTTGAAACCGTCCTGGCGGTGGCTGCGGGTCTTGTGCACGTGCCGCGCATGGGGATCGACGACCGAGATCACCCGGACCGGTGCGGTGCCGTCCACGATGCGCCAGCGTCCGTCGCGTCCGTCGGACCCGTCGGCCGGTTCGACGTCCTGACCTGCGACCAGGGCCAGTAGTCATGCGCGGTGCACCGGGCGGCGGCGACCTCGGCCGCAGCCGGCACCTCGCGGATCACCGCCCGGACCGCGGCGATCAGCTGGGTGACGGTGTCCTGGGTGGCTGCCCGATCGTCTCCCCGGCCCATTCCCCCATCACCACACCGCAACAGCCTGGCCCCGCCGCGTCCGCGGCGAGGCCAATACACCAAGATCTTCAGCAGCCTTCTAGGTCGTGTTTAGAAAAGTATCGGCGAGCCGGGGGCGGGGGCTGTCAGGGCCGTTTCTGTGGTGGGTGGGCCGTGATGCAGTCCGCAGTCGGCAATGAGGACGGCGCCGCTCCCGCCGTCATGCGGCGCGGTGTAAATGGCGCGATGGCGGACGGGGCGCAGGTGCGGCGGTTTCGGGGGAAGAACAAGGCTCCGGCGTGGCGGCGTCCGGCCGGTGGGCCGGTGACGGTGGTGCGGTTACGGCTGACTCCGGACCCGGCGGCCCGGCACCGGCTGGAGGGGCTGTTCGCCGCGGCGTGGAGTCTGAAGCGGGCGCTGCGGCGTGATGCCCGGTCCCGCGCGTCGGCCTACCGGGCCGGTTGTCGGCGCGGCCGCACCCCGGGGGAGGCCAAGCGGTGGCGGGTGCGGCTGGGATTGTCGCGGGAGGCGCTGGAGCGGGCGGCCTACCGGCATCTGGACGCCTCCGGGCATTTGAAGCATCACCTGTCCAAGGCGGTGGCCATGCACATCGCCGACGAGGTGTGGAACGGCCTGGAACGGCACCTGTTCGCCGACGCGTCGGGGCGCCGCCAGGGTGTGCCCAAAGTGGGTTCGTGGTGGGAGTTCACCCGGATTCCGGGACGTGCCCGTTCCCACACCAAGTCCCGTAAGTGGGAGACGTTCCGGTTGCACGGCACTCTGGCCGGTCACCTTGCCGCCCACCGTGCGCCCGGCCTGCCCGAAGGCACCACCCCGCAGGAGGCGGCGGCGTTGCCGCCGGGGACCGGCGTGCTGGCCCAGCCCCGCACGATGCCGGTGCCGCCGGCGCCCCGCAGCCGGGGGAACAAGGGGGTGTGGTGGGAGCATGACGGGCCGCTGACGCTGGTGTACGCGGGTGGCCCGGACGGGCGCCGGGGCGATCTGGTGGTGCCGGTGCGGCTGCCGCAGGGCGCGGGGCAGTGGCCGCACCTTGTGCACACCCTGGGCGATCCGGAGGCGTTCCACAAGGTCGATCTGGTGCGCCGCCAGGATCCGGCCGAGCCGGGCGGGTGGATATACGAGGCGCACCTGATGGTGCTGCGACCCGCCTACCTCGCGCCCTCGACGGCGGCGCGGCGAGCCCACGCCCCCATGGGCCGCTGCGGCGGGGTGGACGGCAACGTCTCCAACCTCGCCGTGGTGTCGGTCCCCGCCGGGCCGGTCCCCGCCGGGTTGGCCGCCGCCGGGGCATCGCCGCAGACGGCGGTGGTCTCCTCGAAGGTGACCACGCCGCCCGACGAGCAGACCCGCATCACCCGCCGCGAACGCAAACGGCGCCGCCGGCAGCGGGCGCTGGAGCGCTCCCGCCGCGCATCCAACACCGCCCAATACCAACTCGGCAAACGCCAACGCAAACGCCAACGTCGGCGGCAGGCGGCCGGGCTCCCACCCAAACAAGTCACGGTGCCCGGCGGGGCACGGCTGTCGCGGAGCGACGGCAAACCCCGCCACGCGTATCGTCGCGACACCCTGTCCAACAACTACCGGCGGCTGCGTGCCCGTGACACGGCCGCCCAGCAGCGCGCCGCCCAATCTCGCAAGACCCGGGCGCAGCGGGTCGCTGGGCAGATCGTGGCGGTGCACGGCCCGATCCTGGTGGTCGAGGACTGCGACATCCGCGGCTGGTTCCGGCTGTGGGGACGGGCCTGCGCCCGGTTCACCCCCGGCATGCTCATCACCGCCCTGGACCACGAATGCGCGAGCACGGGCGGGCGGCTGCTGCGGGCCGCCACCCGCACCACCGCCCTGTCCCAGCACTGCCCCTGCGGACGCCGCGTCCCCAAACACCTCGGCGTCCGCACCCACCACTGCCGCATCGCCGACGGCGGCTGCGGCCTCACCGGCGACCGCGACCTGGTCTCCGCCGCCCTCGCCGCCTTCACCCAGCTCAACGACCCCGACGACCCCTCCACCGCACAGGTGGACTACCACACCTCCCGCCACGTCCTGTGCGCGGGCGGGCCAGGGCTGCCTGGAGCCCTGACCGAGTCAACCGCACCCATCCCCACACCCGGCACCGGCCCGTCCGGTCCCGGGACGGGGAACGCGGCAGCCACCCCCACCAACCCCCGCCGCCGCAAGCCGCGGCGGCGCCGGCGGGCGGCCTCTGCTCGGCGAACCCGGACCAGTACGGTGCCGACCCCGGATGAACCACCCCCACCCACCACACCGCCGGGCGGGGGCCATGGTCACGCTGGACAGACACCGACCACGAACCCGGCTGTTCAACAAACCCCCACCACGGGACTTGTTAAACAGGCCTTAGCTTTGCAGGACGTCCTTGATGAACACGAGCCCGTCGATCTCGGACAGGTGGGCCGGGTCCAGGGAGGCGTAGCCGAACCAGGGCGACATGCGGTGGGCGGGGCGTGCGTCGCCGAGGGCGGCGGCCAGCCGGGGGACGTCGACGACAAAGCGGTCCTCTGGGAGCGCGTAGAGGAGCCCTTCGAGGGTGTCCGCGGGCGGGACGTCCACGCCCTGATGACGGATCGTGCCGAGGGCTGTGGCGACGAACGCGTAATCCTCGCCCAGGTACGAGTTGACGATCGCACCGGCGCTCCACCACTCCAGCGGAAGCTCGCCCATCCGCATCGAGCTCTTGTCCCGCTGGAGATGGCTGTTGTGGGCGTGGACCAACGCCGGGCCCCACTCGGTGACGGCGAGGAGGTTGGCGGCCATCATCGAATCCCGCTGGCCGCACATTCGCGTCACGCGGGCCGGGGAGGTGTCGGCCATCCAGTAGTGGTAGCCGAGCAGGCCGGTGGCGGTGCGCCCGTACAGCCGCGCCCGTTCCCAGTCGTGGCGCGAGGTCGCCGCGATCAGGTGCGGCGTCTGCGCGTCGAGCAACGCGATCAGGTCGTCGGCGAGTATCCGCAGTTGCCCGGCCTCGGTCGACCGGCCTATGGACTGGGAGGGGTCCATCACTGTGGCGGGGTTGGACCATCGGTCGTCGCTGCCGAGGAGACGGTCGAGTGTTTCCGCGGTGCAGGGGAGCAGGTCTGTCTCGACTTGGGCGGCGAGGTAGCCGTGGAGTGCGGTGAGGGCCTGCCGGGGGCTAGCGGCCCAGAACTCCAGCGGGCCGTCGATACCGGCGAAGCGCAGATGCTCGGACGCGGGCCGGACGTCGTTGTAGGCGCGCATCCAGCGCACGAGCTCGCGGTTGCCCGCCTGCGCGCCCCACTCGTGGCTGAAGCCGTGCTCCATGACGTCGTCGAGGGTGCCGGTGCCCGAGGTGACGTAGTCGTCCACGAGCAGGCCCATCATGCAGTCGCTCTCGATGGAGATCGACCGGTAGCCCTCCTGCTCGACGAGCTGCCGGAAGAGCTCGTTGCGCAGGTCGAGCAGAGCGTCCTCGCGGTGGGTGGGTTCGCCCAGGGCGAGGATTCGTGGCCGGCCGGGGAGGAGGCTCATGACGGCGGCGGCCTCGACGGGATGGGTGCTGTCCTTGATGTCGGTAGCCATGCCTTCAACGGTATCGTTGAACCTTCGGTTGAAACTTCACCGTGATATCGGCAGGGTAATGGGACGAAACCTTCAAAACGGCGGACGGCTGCGGCCCGTTGACCTGGCGCGCGGGCACGGTCTGTCCACGCAGGCGATCCGGAACTACGAGGACGCCGGCATCCTCCCGGCCGCCGCTCGCACGGCCCACGGCTACCGCACCTATACGCCGCTGCACGCGCGGGCCCTGAGCGCGTTCCTCGCCCTGGTGCCCGGCCACGGCCACCAGACGGCGACGTCGATCATGCGGGCGGTGAACGAGGACGCGGCCGAGGAGGCGTTCCGCCTCATCGACGTGAGCCACGCCCAGCTCCTCGACGACCGCCGGACCCTCCAGGCCGTGGAGAGCGCCCTCCGCGACCTGGACCCCGGCGCGGCGTCCTACCGCACCACGGCGTCCGATCGCACCACGGCGTCCGATCGCACCACGGCGTCCGGGCCCGCCGGCGCGGCATCCGAGCCCGGCGGCATGGCGTCCGGGCCCGGCGCCACGGTGTCCCGGCCCGGCGGTGCGGTGTCCGGGTCCGGTGGCACCTTCATCGGGCCGCTGGCGGACCAGCTCGGGATCCGGCCCGCCACGCTGCGCAAGTGGGAGCGTGCCGGGCTGGTGCGCCCGCGCCGCGACCCGCTGACCGGCTACCGCGTCTACGACGAGGCCGACGTGCGGGACGTCCGGCTGGCCCATCAGCTCAGGCGGGGCGGTTACCTGCTGGAGCAGATCGCCCCGCTGATCGCCCAGGTGCGGTCGGCCGGCGGGCTGGAGCCGCTGGAGGGCGCCCTGCTCGACTGGCACGGCCGGCTGTCCGCGCGCGGACGCGCGATGCTGGCCGGGGCCGCCGAGCTGGA
This sequence comes from Spirillospora sp. NPDC048819, assembly GCF_040650055.1. Classification (NCBI taxonomy): domain Bacteria; kingdom Bacillati; phylum Actinomycetota; class Actinomycetes; order Streptosporangiales; family Thermomonosporaceae; genus Spirillospora; species Spirillospora sp. NPDC048819. The sequence goes on from NZ_JBEZGN010000011.1 coordinate 82,357, forward strand.
CGCCTACCTCCGCGCACGCGGTTGACACGCCCGTTCGGGCCGCGGCCGGCTCGTTCTCACCCCGATCCGGTTTCGGTGCGGTGCCACATCTGGAGGTAGACCTCGGCGCCCCGGGCCAGATCGTCGATGACCTCCTGGCCGCCGACGTTGCCGACGTCGGCGAGCCAGTCGGGGACGAGGCCGTAGTTGGCGACGCCGTCGGTGTTGAGGTCCCAGGTGCGGGTCCCGGTGCGCAGGCGGTCGAGCTTCACCGTCAGGTCGAACGGTGAGGTGTACGGGTAGCGCAGCGGGTCGGTGTTGTCGCCGCGCGGGGGAGGAAGCGCGCCCATCCCGTTGGCGTCGAGGCCGTAGCCGTAGCCGAAGGCGGTCCCGGAGGTGTGGTGGGCCTTGTTGCGCTTCCACTGCTGGACGAAGCCGTCCGCCGCGTGGCCGTAGCCGGTGATCATGCCGCCGAGGGCGTAGACGCGGGGCTTGTAGGTGTCGTCCATCCAGCTGTGGGACGAGATGACGCCCGGGTAGCGCGCCTCCTCCAGCAGGCCGAGGGTCTCGTCGGCGGCCTTCACGCTCATGTGGTCGATCTCGACGATCATGTGGCGTTCCATCAGGCCGCGCACCATGTGTTCGCCGAGGTCGCTGAGCCCGTTGACGTTGCAGTGCGGCGCCTCCGGATACAGCGGCAGGGTGATTCCGGCCTGCCCGAGCAGGCGCAGGAGTTGCGCGACCTGCTCGTTGACCGCGCCGGCCGGTTCGATGGTGTTGTCGTGGGCGGGGCCGGTGCAGGTCTCGGCCTGCCAGAAGCGTCCCGTCCCCAGGAAGTTGCCCGCGTTGACGAACGCGCCCGTGGTGCCGCCGTCGAAGCGGACGCCGCACAGCGCGTTGTCGTACTTGTGGCACACGAACATGGAGGACACGCCCAGGCGCTTCATCTCGTCCAGGCCCTGGTCGATGTCCTGGCGGGTGCACTGCGGCTCACCGGCGATCACACGGCAGCCGAACGGCTCGGAGGTCTCGACGCCGAGGACCACGGCGAGCTTGCCCGCCTCGATCACCCGGCGCGCCTCCGCGGAGTCGCGCACGATCCGGAACCAGCCTTCGCCGGGCCCGCCGCTGCGCCGGTCGATGCCCTCTTCCATCTCCCGCATCCGCTGCGCCTGGAGGCGGATGACGTCCATCTCGTCGCACGAGTTGCGCTTGAGCGGATAGATCTCGCAGAGTTGCCGGTTCGCCACCAGATGGTTGACGAGGATGCGCTGGCCGGCGCGCCAGGAGCGTTCCAGCCATTTGTAGTGGGCCTGCTGGTGGGTGCGGGAGTCGTATGCGGGCCAGTCCTTGAACGTGGGCCAGCCGGTCGGGTCGTGTGTGCCGAACGGCGTGCCGTGCCTGGTGAAGTTCTCGAACCAGGCGAACACGCCGTTGCCGGCGTGGTCGGGGCAGTCGCGCAGCGCCTCCTGGATCCCGCGTGGGTCGAACGGCTTTCCGCACATCAGTTGCCCGCCGAACGCCTCGTACGACATCAGGTGGGTGTGGGCGTCGATGTAGCCGCGCACCTCACCGTCGGGGGTCGTCGCGGTGAGCGGGGCGGCGGGCGGTGGCGCCGCGTGTGCGGCGGGTGTCAGGAAGGAGGCGATGAGGAGGAGGACGAACGGCAGCGAAGCCGAACGCCGGAGGGTGGGGGTGGGGGACATCCGGCACCTCGCGCGGGGGGAGCGGTCGGACGGGGACTGAGGTGCCTGCTATATGCCCGGTCTCACCGGAAAATGAACAAACCTCATGTTACTAATCCGAGTCCGGCCCCGTCACGCCAGATGGGCGCGGCAGGGGTGCGGACGCTTCCACTCGCTCTCCCAGGTGTCCAGCGCCGTCGCCGCCGCCTCCCGTCCCGGGCGCAGGAAGCCGAAGTACGCCACGACGACCTCGTGGGCGTCCTCGAACGAATAGTCCTCGCTCCAGTCGTCGGAGTAGAGGTCCTGCAGGTGCACGCCCCGCTCATCGACCACGACGCGCCAGGAGTTCCCCTGCCAGGAGTTCTGCGTCTCGGGCCCGTGCCAGACGTCCTCGGTCCAGGCCAGCACGTCGAGGCAGGACGTCGCGTCGCTCTGCACGTCGCTCGTCAGCATGGAGCCCAGGGCGCTGTAGTCCGGGCTGGAGGGCTCGCTCGCGACCACGCCCAACTCGTTGCGGAAGAACCTGATTTTCGTCGTTGTCATTTTCGTCTCAGATGTCAGAAGACCGGCCAAGCCGAGTTCCAGTCGCGACCGGAGCGGTTGAACGAACCCTCGACGACCAGGCCGTCCGCCATTCCCTGCCAGCGGCGCGGGTTCCCGAACCTGTCCTGTGCGGTGACCGTGTGGTTGTCGAAGGCATTCCGGATCGTACGGTCCACGCTCTGCGGCGTCCAATTGTCGGGGAAGAACGTGCTGGCGAACGGTTTGTCGACCCATTGCCCGTTGCCGTCCCGCATCTGCACCCGGGCCCGGTAGGTGCCGTGCGGGCCGGTCGCGGTCACGGGGCCGACCCTGCGGTCCGGCCAGTCCTGACCCATGAAGCGGTGATGGTATCCGCCGGGCGTGCGCTGGCCCGGGTTCGGGCCGCCCCTGGCCGTCCTGATCTCACCCCGGAACACGTGGTGGTGCCGGCTGCTTTTGTTCACCTTGCGGCGCATCCACTTGATCGCCGGTTCGAACAGGCCCGCGCCGCCGCTCCCGCCGCCGCGGGACCTGCCCCGCAGCACCAGTGCGGTGAGGAGAACGCGGACAAGGAGCATCGTCCGTCGCATGCCACCGTCCGCCTAGCCGTTGAAGATGGCCTGGAGGGCCATGTCGATGAGCAGGTCGATGGCGATGCCCGCGAGTTCCTTGAAGATCGGGATCTCCAGCAGCGAGGCGCCGAAGGTGACGGCGGCCGTCGCGATCGCCTGGGCGATCTGGATGGCCAGGATCGTCAGCTGGATGATGACGTTGATCTTGAGGGCGAGGACGATGGCGCCGCAGACCATGAGGCCCGCGCCGATGATGGTCGCCGCCGTCCCAAGATCCTCGAGGTTGCTCTTCGGGGAGTCCTCCTTGGTCCATTCGGCGCGGAACGCCTCGATGTCGTCGCCGCGGTTGGCCTGCATGATGCGCTGGGCGTTGCCGTCCGCCTCGCCGAGCGGGCCGCCGTGCGCGCCGGCGAAACCCAGCCAGGCGCCGCCCATCGACAGCAGCTTCGTCTCGTCGGCCTCCGGCCAGGTGTAGCCGAGCATCGACAGAAGCGAGATCAGTTCGCCGGGGAGTTGTAGACCCATCAGCCGAGTACGTCCCGGACCCGGTTGATCTCCACGACGTTGCTCTGCTCGCCCGCGACATGGTTGGCCGCGACGAACTTCATCGCCTGCGCCTGCTCGTCCAGGGCGGTCAGGTTGTCCTCGTAGCACTCCACGGCGACCTGGTAGACGGCCTGGTAGCACCCGCCGATGAGGAAGCCGATGTCGTCCTGCCCCCACGGTTCTCCGAAGCCCGCCAGTTCCTGCTGGAACGCCTGCCAGTCGGCCGCCAGTCGCTGCGCGGCCGTGCTCATGCCCTCGCCCGCGGTCCGGATCAGTTCCGGATCGACCTCGTATCCCGGCATACCCATGGCTGCCCCTCCGTCAGTGGCGTTCGAAACCGTTCATGAGGTTCTGCATCGATGTCACGTAGGCACGCATCTGCGTCAGGCTTTGGTTCCGCAGCTCGCCGAGCCGTTCTGTGAGATCCGCGGGCCCGGCGGCGCCCGCCCCGGCCGTGGCCTGTTCCAGTGCGTCGAGGGCCGCGTTGATCGCTGCGGCGGCGCGATCGGCGATCTCGTGGGAGCCGAGGCGCAGGGCGCGCGGTGCGACGCTGACCCGGTCGATGCGCCCACCGGCGGTGACGCGCACCGTCACCAGGCCGTCCGGGTCATGGCCCTCGACGGCTTCGGGGGGCGGTTCGGAACAGGGGCCGCCCGCCTGTTCGGCGAACCCCGACACGCGCTGGAGGAGGCCGTTGAGGTCGTCGGCCGCGGTGTCGCGTGTCATCGCGTCCTCTTTCATCGCATCCTCGCCTGGACGCGCGCGACGGCCTCGTTGATCGATTCGTCGATGAGCGCCAGCTGCCGCAGGCCCTGGTCCCGGACGTCGCGCAACGTCGCCGCGAGCGCAGCCGGGTCCGCCGGGGGCGCCTCCGCCGAGTCCGTCCGGGACCGCAGGTCGTCCAGCGCCGCGTTCGCCGCCTCGGCGATCAGCGCCCCCAGGTCCTCCGGGGTGCGGCGCAGCGCTCGGGGGTCGAGTTCGAGGCGGGTGACCCTGCCGCCGGACGCGGTCACGCGGACCTGGTCGTCGCCGGCGCGACCGGTTCCCTCGGGCGCCGTCCCGGCGGTGCCCGCACGCAACTCGGCCAGGCGGCGCTGCGCGTCCGCCAGTCGTGCCCAGCGGTCGTCTCCGGGCATTTCGCTCATCGGCCCATTCCTCGGATCGAAGATCAAGTCACAAGGGCAACCCTAGCAATGAACGCGAGACTGGAACATCCGGGCGTTTGCGTACAGACAGGACCGGGGAATTGCTCCGCTTACCGAAAGTTCCGCGATATGCACCACTTTCTCTTGAGTCACTCTGTTCGGTCCTCGCCGCCTGGAGCGTGCTCAATTCCCGTTCGTCGCCCACCATGACGGGATCGTCACGATCCGCTCGGTGGTACCGATGAGCGGGACGGTGTGGTCCGGGTGCGCCTGCGGTGGCCACTATGGAGGGTTATGAGCGAGCTGACGATCGCGGGAGTGCTGGCATGGGCCGCCGAGGGGTCTCCGGACATGGAGGCCGTCGTGGACGGGGACGTCCGGGTGACCTACGCGGAGTTGCGGAGGCGGGTGCGCGAGGCGACGGGCGCGTTCATCGGCGCCGGCGTCGAGCCGGGGGACCGCATCGCGATCTGGGCGCCGAACAGCCTGTCCTGGATCGTCACCGTGCTGGGCGCCCTGGGCGCGCGGGCGACGCTCGTGCCGCTCAACACCCGGTTCAAGGGCGACGAGGCGCGGTGGCCGCTGTCCAAGGCGCAGGTGAAGCTGCTGTTCGTCGAGGACGGGTTCCTCGGCATCGACTACCCGGCCATGCTCGGCCTGGACGAGACGGGCGCGATCCCCGGGCTGCCCGGGCTGGAGGCCGTCGTCACGTTCAACGGGACGGCGCGGCCGGGCGTCATCACCTGGGACGAATTCGCCAGCACAGCCGTCTCGGCGGAGGAGGCCGGCGCTCGGGCGGCGGCCGTCGAGCCCGGGGACGTCGCCGACATCCTGTTCACGTCCGGGACGACCGGGCGGCCCAAGGGCGTCATGTGCACGCACGAGCAGAACGTCCGCACCTATGAGGCGTGGACGGGACGGACGGGCGTCCGGGCCGGTGACCGGTACCTCATCGTCAACCCGATGTTCCACTCGTTCGGCTACAAGGCGGGCGTGCTGGCGTGCGTGCTGAAAGGCGCCACGATGGTGCTCCAGCGGACGTTCGACGTCCCGGAGACGCTGCGGCTGATCGAGCAGGAGAAGATCAACGTCCTGCCCGGCCCGCCGACGATCTACACGTCGCTGCTGGACGCCCCCGGCCGCGACGAGCGCGACCTGTCGTCCCTGCGGCTGGCCGTGACCGGCGCGGCGGACGTGCCCGTCGCGCTGGTGCAGCGGATCAAGGCCGAGCTGTTCCCGGAGGTCGTCACCGCGTACGGGCTGACGGAGGCGTCCGGCACGGTGACCGCCTGCTCGGTGGACGACGACGCCGAGACCATCTCCACCACCTGCGGCCGGCCCATCGCGGACGTCGAGGTCGCCATCGTCGACGAGAAGGGCGAGCGGGTCCCGGCGGGCACGGACGGCGAGGTCCTCGTCCGCGGCTACAACGTGATGGCCGGGTACCTGGACGACCCGGAGGCCACCGCGGCGGCCGTCCGCGACGGCTGGCTCGACACCGGCGACCGGGGACGCCTGGACGAGCGCGGCAACCTCGCCATCACCGGGCGGACGAAGGAGATGTTCGTCGTCGGCGGGTTCAACGTGTACCCGGCCGAGGTCGAGGACGTCCTCGCGCGCCATGACGCCGTCGCCGAGTCCGGCGTCGTCGGCGTCCCGGACGCCCGGATGGGCGAGGTGGGCCGCGCCTACGTGCGGCTGCGCCCGGAGCGGGAGGCCACGGCCGGGGAGCTGATCGCGCACTGCCGGGAGCTGCTCGCGAACTTCAAGGTCCCCCGGGAGGTCGTCTTCGTGGACGACCTCCCGAAGACCGCGTCCGGCAAGGTCCGCCGCGTCGAGCTCAAGGACCGCGCCTAGCTCACAGAGCGGCCATGACGCGCGCCCTGTGCTCGGACGGCGAGCCCCACGCCGAGTACAGGGCGCGTGCCTTGCGGATCCACAGCGACGGGTCGTACTCGTCGGTGTAGCCGATCGCGCCGTGCACCTGCAGGGCGGTCTTCGCCAGCCCGTAGGACGCCTGCGACGCGGCGACCTTCGCGGCGGACACGTCCCGCGCGAAGTCCGGCGTCCCGTACGACAGCGCCGCCCCGTACACGAGCGGGCGGGCGAACTCCAGCTCGACCAGCGCGCTCGCCAGATGATGCTTGATCGCCTGGTATTCGCCGATCGGTCGGCCGAACTGCTCCCGCGTCTTGGCGTACTCCACGGACACGTCCAGCAGCGCCTGCCCGACCCCGACCTGCTGCGCCGCGCACAGCAGCGCGCCGAAGCCGGTGAACCCGCCGCCTCCCTCGGCGCGGAAGAGCCGCCGGGCCGGGTCGAGGGAGGTGAGACGTTCCCCAGTGCGGGTCTCGGTGCCGTCCGCGGTGATCACCAGGTCGGCGACGTCGGCGTCCAGCGCGTGCGGGACGGCCATCGACACGATCGCCTCCCCTTCCGCGATCCGGGAGAGCAGGGGGGAGTCGCCGAGCAGTTCGGCGGCGGCGAGCGTTTCGACATAGGGGCCGGGCGCGGCGGCGCGTCCGAGCTCCTCCACGGCGACGACCAGCTCGACCGGCAGGAGACCGGCGCCGCCGTGCGCCTCGGGGACGGCCACCGCGAACACCCCGGCCTCGGCGGCCGACGACCACAGCGCGCGTCCGGGACCGGAGTCGCCCGCCGCCCACGCGCGGGTGATCTTCGGCGTGCCGGCCTCGGCGAGCAGCTCGCGGAGCGTCTCGCCGAACATCCGCTGCTCGGCGGAGAGAACGAACTTCACCGGGACCCCCTCGGCAGGCCGAGCAGCCGCTCGGCGATCACGTTGCGCTGGATCTCGTTGGTGCCCGCGTAGATCGGGCCGGCGAGCGAGAACACGTAGTTCTCCAGCCACTCCGACTCCAGCTCGCCGTCCGGGCCGAGCAGGTCGAGGGCCGTCTCGTGCAGCGCCACGTCCAGTTCCGACCAGTAGATCTTGTTGAGGCTCGACTCCGACCCGATGTCCTCGCTCCGCGAGATCGTCTCGAAGCCCTTGAGCCGGTACGCCCGCGACCTGATCCAGACGTCGGCGACCCGGTCCCGCAGCGCCGTGTCGGACGGGTCGGCGCGTTCCCGCCACAGCTCGACGAGCCGCTCGGCCGCCGCCGTGAACCGGCCGGGGCTGCGCAGCGTGAGGCCGCGCTCGTTGCCGGCCGTGGCCATCGCGACGCGCCAGCCGTCCCCGGCCGTCCCGATGACGTCCGCGTCGGGAACGAACACCCTGTCGAGGAACAGTTCCGCGAAGGCGGGCTTGCCGTCCAGCCGCCCGATCGGACGGACCGTCACGCCCTCCGCGTCCAGCGGGAACATCAGGTACGTCAGCCCCTTGTGCCGCGCCGAGTCCGGGTCGGAGCGGAACAGCCCGAAACCGCGGTCGGCGAACGCCGCCCGGGAACTCCACGTCTTCTGCCCGTTCAGCAGCCAGCCACCGTCCGTCCGGGTGGCGGTCGAGCGCAGCGCCGCCAGGTCGCTGCCCGCACCGGGCTCCGACCACGCCTGCGCCCAGATCACCTCGCCGGCGGCCATCGGCGGCAGGATCCGTGTGAGCTGCTCCGGCGTGCCGTGCTTCAGCAGCGTCGGCGCGAGGAGGTTGATGCCGTTCTGGCTGACCCGCCCCGGCGCGCCCGCCGCGTAGTACTCCTCCTCGAACACCAGCCACTGTAGGACGGAGACGCCGCGCCCGCCGTACTCCTCGGGCCACGACACGACCCCGAGCCGTGCCGCGCCGAGCGCCCGTTCCCACTCCCGGTGCGCGGCGAAGCCCTCCTCGGTCTCCAGCGACGGCAGCGGTTCCGCCGGGACGTGCTCGCGCAGCCATGCCCGCACCTCGGCGCGGAACGCCTCGTCCGCCGGCCCGAACTCGAGATCCATCTCGCGTCCCTTCTTTCTAACAACTGTTTGGTAGAGTAACGGTTCTCCCGCCCGCCGCCACCACGGCGTCCCGCCCAGTCGGACGCGCAGGCTCCCCGCCTTCGGCGGCGGCCGTTCGGTCAGGGGCGGCGGGCGCCGGCGAAGACGCCGATGCCGTTCGCGACGGCGCGTTCCGTCCCGTCCGAGGGCGTGTTGCGGACGGTCGCCGACTTCTCGCCGCGGCTCCGCGCGACGAACGTCGACGAGCCGCCGCCGTCCAGGTTGACGCCGTCGTCCACACCGGCCTTGTCCAGGAGGGACGCCAGCTCGGCGAGGGTCAGGCCGCCGCTGCGCTCCGACAGGCCGTCCACCACGACGAGGTACATGCGGCGGCCGTCGCGGTCGAACCCGGCGGCCGTGCGCGGCGCCGGGCCGTGCGGGCTCAGGCCGCTCAGGGGTTCACCGTCGCGCAGGATGGCGAAACCGCCCACGGCGAACCTGAACCGCCTCGGGCCGGTGAAGCGGTAGCCGACCCGCACCCGGTCGCCCGGACGCAGCCCGCGCAGCGCGTTCGCGCCCTTCTCCCGCCCGACCAGCACGGTCGTGCCGCGCGGGATCGCGCCCGCGCCGACCTCGTCCGTCACCTCGGTGACCACGCCCCGCCGGACGGTCACCTCGGCGGTGTCCGTGCTGCACGGGGCGTTGCGGGCGGTGTCCGTCCCGCACACCGCGCGCCGCCGCGACGTGCTGCCCCAGTCATGGGTGAACGCCCCCGCGCTCCCGACCGGCAGCGCGTACTGGTTGAGCCCGCGCAAGGCGACGGTGACGCGTTCCGATCGGACGGTCCCGGTCAGATGGAGCCGGCCCAGGCGGCCGCGCCGGTCGGCGCCGATCCCGATGACGTCCTCACTGGACGTGCCGGGCGGCAGCGCCGGGCCGAACCGCTGCCCGTCCGGCACCGCCCCCTTGAGCGGACGGCCCGCGTCCACCTCCGGGCCGGACGACGAGCCGGTCGCCGCGACGCCCGGGCGGGTCTCGCTGATGTTGAAGAAGTCGCCGTTCACCCCGGCCACGGCGCGCTGCGCGTCCGCCATCGCCGAGACCGTCCGCCGCGCCGCGACCTTCGGCGGACGCAGCAGGCCCACGCGCACCCCCGGAGCTCGCAGGTCGACGTCCAGCAGGTTGCCGAGGACCGGGCCGCCGACCCCCGACGTCCTGAACGTCCTGGACACCACGCCGGGCGCCAGCCGCTCGGACGACGTGAACCGCAGTTCCCCGGCCGTCCTGGACGGTGCCGGCGCGAGGGTCCGCGCGTCCAGCCGCTCACCCGACCCGGCGCCGTCGACGTCCGGCGGACCCGCCGCGTCCGCACGTGCCGCAACGGCGCCGGCGGACGCGATCACGGCCGCGACCGCCCCGGCCACGAACCTTCGCATCACGCGCGGGCGCCCCTCACGGCGGAGACGGGAACCCGTTGATCATGACGCTCACCGCGTGAAACGCAGGCGATCCGACCGCCAAGACTCCCCGAAGATCCGGTGTCATCCGGCCGCCGCGGCCCCGATCACCCCGCCGGGGTGACGGCGACGGCTTCCAGATAGGTGGACGGGACGTCCACGGTGCCGTCATCGGCGAGGTTGTGGCGGTTCACGTACCGGGTGAGGTCGGCGGTCAGCGCCTCCCGCCCGTCACCGTCGAGAGCGCCGAACGCCACCGTCAGCGGGCCGAAGTAGGACCGGAACCAGCCGACCATGTCCGCCGGTGAGCGGAAGCGAAAACGCCACTGCCGCTCGGTGCAGTCGAGGGCGGAGACGTGCGGGCCGAAGAGATCCTCCACATGCTTCGCGGTGCCCCACAGCGTGGGCGCAGGGGGGCCGGCCGACCCGGCGGTGTACTGCTCGACCAGGCGCAGCAGCTCGCCGAGGTACCCGTCCGGCGCCCAGCTCGCCACCGCGATCCGCCCGCCCGGCCGGACGACGCGGAGCAGTTCGTCCGCCGTCCCGCGGTGGTCCGGGACGTACTGGACGCCGAACGTGGAGACGGCGACGTCGAAGGATCCGTCCGGATGCCCCAGCCGCCGGGCGTCACCGGTCTCGAACGCCACCTCCAGCCCCTCGGCGGCGGCGCGGACCCTCGCCCGCTCCAGCAGCCCCGGCACATAGTCGACCCCGGTGACGACGCAGGAGCGGCGCGCGGCGGCCAGCGCGGTGTTGCCCGTCCCCGTCGCCACGTCGATCACCCGGTCCCCGGCCCGGACCGGCGCCGCCTCGCAGAGCAGCTCGCCGACGAGGAGCCACAGGTTGCCGACCCGCCCGTAGTCGCCGCTCGCCCACGTGTCCCCGCTCCCGGTGTCGACTCCCGTGACGTCCTCGCGCATGCGCCCGCCTCCAGCCGGCTCGATGTGGTCTTCGTGATCGCCCGCCGCCGGGCGTCAGCGGATCCGGGCCACGCCGCAGAACGCGTCCACCTCGGGCGGCTCCTCGAACGGGGACGGCTCGGTGCGCCACCGCGACACGGTGACGACCCCGGGCTCCACCAGGTCCATGCCGGTGAAGAAGCCGGTGATCCGCTCGGGGGAGCGCAGGTTGTAGGCGATGCCGCCCGCCTCGACGTAGCGGGTGATCGCGCGGGCGCGGGCGGTGTCGTCCACGCCGTCCTCGCCCGGCGTCCCGAAGACGTCGGTGCCGTCGTTGATCACCACGTGGCTGCCCGGCGCGAGCGGCGCGACCAGCCGGGCGAGGACGCCCTCCGGGTCCTCCTCGTCGGTGAGGTGCCCGAGGATGCCGAGCAGCAGCAGCGCCACCGGACGGCCGAAGTCCAGCGTCTCGGCGGCCTTGGCGAGGATCACGTCAGGATCGCGGATGTCGGCGTCGATGTAGGAGGTGGCGCCCGCCGGCGAAGAGCTGAGCAGCGCGCGGGCGTGCGTGAGGACGAGCGGGTCGTTGTCGACGTACACGATCCGCGCGTCCGGCGCGGCCCGCTGCGCGACCTCGTGCGTGTTGTCGACCGTCGGCAGACCGGTGCCGATGTCGAGGAACTGCCGGATTCCGGCCTCGCCCGCCAGATACCGGACGGCGCGGCCGAGGAAGGCCCGCGAGTGCCGGGCGATGTCCGCCTGCGCCGGGAAGATCCGGAGGAACTCGTCGCCGACCTCCCGGTCGACGGGGTAGTTCTCCTTGCCGTTCAACCAGTAGTTCCAGATGCGCGCCGAATGCGGGACGGACGAGTCGATCTGCGGTTGCCCGGCCACGGGACCCTCCAATGTCGAGATTGTCGCGGTCTGCGGGTGATCATACTTTCCGTCGTGCTGACTTTCCGTCGGACGCGCTGTCTTCTCGCCGACACCCCTGCCGAAACCGGGGTCACCAGGGCTAGGATCGCGATCTAGAATCCGATTCGGGTGTGCCGGAGGGGTCATTGGCGAAGATCATCGAGCACGGCACCTGGACGCTGAAGCCCGTGGACGAGGACCTGCACGACCCCGGCCCGGAGCTGCTGTGGAACGAGTCCTACTACTTCGACTTCGCCGCGCCGGACGGCTCCATCGCGGGCTACGTGCGGCTCGGCCTGTACCCGAACTGGGACCGCGCCTGGTACTGGGCCGCGCTCGTCCGCCCAGGCCGCCCCCTGCTCCTCGTCGCCGACAACAACGCGCCGCTTCCCCGGCCCGGCACGGCCGACGTCCGCGCCGACGCGTACACGGCGACCCAGCGGATCACCGAGCCCTTCGGCCCGGCCCTCATCACCCTGGACGCGACCGCCTCGATCCTCCCCGACCCCACGGCCGCCTACGGTGACCACGGCACCGCCGAAACGACCCCCCTCACCTTCGACCTGCGATGGGACACCGTCAGCGGCGCCTACCCCTACAAGGACATCCCGCGCTACGAGATCCCGTGCACCGTCTCCGGCACCGTCACCGCCGGCGGCGAGACCATCGCGATCGACGCCCACGGGGAACGCGACCACAGCTGGGGCGAACGCGACTGGTGGAAGGTGTCCTGGCTCTGGACGTCAGGCCGCCTCGGCGACGGCACCTTCATCCACGGCATGCAGGCCAACATCGGCTTCCCCCTCGCGTGGCCGTGCTTCGCCGTCCCGCCCGGCGGCGAGATCGAGCACCGCGCCGGCTTCACCGCCGAGACGGCCTTCGCCGACGGCCTGCCCGCCCGCTCCAGCCTCCGCTTCCCCGGCGCCCCGATGACGGTGACCCCGGTGGCGTTCGCCCCCGTCGCGATCACCTCGCCCGACGGGCGCCCCGCCCGCTTCCCCCGCGCCCTGTGCCGCTTCGACACCGACGACGGCCGCACCGGCCACGGCTGGACGGAATGGCACCAGCCCCCCGGCTGGCGGGACCACGGCTGGTCCCATCTCGCCGAGGAGAACCCATGACCCGACCGGTCTCCGGCGCCGGCGACCTGACCGCGTCCTGGGTGAGCGACGCCCTCGGCACGGAGGTCACCGCCGTCCGCACCGAGCCCGTCGGCACCGGCCAGGTGTCCGACAGCCTCCGCCTCTTCCTCACCTACGCCGGCCCCGCCGGCCTTCCGCCCACCATGGTCGCGAAGGTCCCCGCCGCCGACCCGTCCAGCCGCGCCGCCGCCCGCGCCATCCGCACCTACGAGGTCGAGTCGAGCTTCTACGCCGAGATCGCCGGCCGTCTCGACGCGGGCATCCCGGCCTGCTACTTCGCCGCCTACGACCCCGAACCGGACGAGTACGCCGTCCTCCTGGAGGACCTCGCGCCCGCCGTGCCGGGCGACCAGCTCGCCGGCATCACCCCCGAGGACGCCGCCGCCGCGATCGACGAGATGGCCGCGCTGCACGCCGCCGGCTGGGACGACCCGGAACTCGCCGCCCTGCCCTGGCTCAACCGCCACGACGCCGACTCGGCCGCCTTCACCGCCGCGATGGTCACCGGCCTGTACGACGGCTTCAAGGAACGCTACGCCGCCGACCTGGACCCCGGCGTCATCGCCCTGATCGAGGACTTCCTCCCCTCGATCGGCGCGTACCTGGCCGACCGGGAGGGCCCGTCCACCCTCTTCCACGGCGACTTCCGCGCCGACAACCTCCTGTTCGGCGGCCCCCGCGCCGCCGTCCTGGACTGGCAGACCTGCGCCTACGGCCCCGGCCCGGCCGACCTCGCCTACTTCCTCGGCTCCAGCCTCCCCACCGAGACCCGCCGCACCCGCGAACGCGCCCTCGTCGAGCGCTACCACAAGGCCCTGACCGCCCGCGGCGTCACCCTCGCCTGGGACGACTGCTGGGACGCCTACCGCCGCCACGCCTTCCACGGCATCGTCATGTCCATCGGCGCCTCCATGATCGTCGAACGCACCGACCGGGGCGACGAGATGTTCCGCACCATGACCACCCGCCACGCCCGCCACGCCCGCGACCTGGACTCCCTCACCCAGATCTCCTGACGCGCGGCTCCGGCCTAAGCCGGTTTGCGGGCCACCGCGCCCCACAGTGCGGCGGGTGCGGACGCCTCAAGGTCGGACCGAGGACGCCACCGGGGAACCTGGACGACGCCGGGCTCGACGAGGTCCAGCCCGCGGAAGAACCCGGAGACCTGCTCGCGGTCGCGCAGTGTGACCTTCTCCGCCGAGTTCTCGTTCATGGCCCGTTCGAACGCGGCCATCTCCTCCGGGAAAATGTCCTTCGCGGTGTGGGAGACCACCAGGTAACTGCCCGGCGGTACGGCGGCCATCAGGGTTTCCGTGATCCGGTACGGGTCCGCGGCGTCGGAAATGAAATGGAGGACGGCGACGAGCATGACCGCCACCGGCTCGGTGAAATCCAGCGTTCGGGAGGATTCCCGCAGGATCCCGCCGGGGTCGCGCAGGTCGGCGTCGATGTAGTCGGTCACGCCCGGGCCGCTGCTCCTCAGCAGCGCCTCGGCATGAGCCAGCACGATCGGATCGTTGTCGACGTAGGCGATCCGGCATTCGGGCCTGACGGCCTGGGCGACCTCATGGGTGTTATTGGCGGAGGGCAGCCCGGTGCCGATGTCGAGGAACTGGCGGATCCCGGCCTCGGCGACCAGGTACTCCACCGTCCGCGCCAAGAACGCGCGGTTGGCCCGCACGGACTTGACCGTGGCCGGGAAGGCTCGCAGGCCGGCTTCAGCGGCCGCCCGGTCGGCGGCGAAGTTGTCCTTGCCGCCCAGCCAGACGTCATAGACCCTGGCCGGATGGGGGGTGTTCGAATTGAACCGGGAGAGCTTGTCCTGATCCGACGACTCTCCGGGCAGATCCGATGCCACGAACGTCTCCTCAAGGACCGCTATCAATTGTGCGGAATCACCATATCCGGCATGCCTTCGGCTCTCTGCTCTTTCAGGCGCCGGCGCCGCCGTCCACCGGAACGTTCGCGCCGGTCACCATCGACGCCCGGTCGCTGAGCAGCCACGCGGCCGCCTCCGCGATCTCCCGGGGCTCGGCCATCCGTCCGAGCGGGATCGATGCCTTCGCCCGCTCGATGATGCCGGGCGTCGCCGCCTCCCAGGCGTCGATCATCTCCGTGGCGGTGCCGCCGGGGGTGATGCCGTTCACCCGGATGCCGTCGCGGGCCCAGCTCACCGCGGCGGTCTCGGTGATGCTGTTGAGCGCGCGCTTCATCGCGCCGTACGCGGGCAGGGCGGGGTTCGCGCGGCGGCTGCCGATGCTCGAGGTGTTGACGATCGCCCCGCCGCCGCTGCGGCGCATGAGCGCGGCCTCGGCGGTCATGGCGGTCCAGTGCGAGCGGAAGTTCACGGCGAACTGCTCGTCGATGTCCTCCTCGCTCGTGGCGTCGAGCGGGCCGGGCCGCTGGATCACCGCGCCGTTGTTGAAGGCGCCGTCGAGCCGCCCGTGCAGCTCCTCGACGCGGTCGACGGCCGCGCGGACGCTCGCGCGGTCGGCGAGGTCCAGGGTGACGGCGTCGGCGACGCCGCCGTCGGCGCGGATCTCGGCGACGATCCGCTGGAGGGCTTCGGTGCTGCGGGCGGCGAGCACGACGGCCGCGCCTTCCCGAGCGAAGAGCCGGGCGGCGGCCGCCCCGATGCCGCGGCTGGCGCCGGTGATGAAGACGACCTTGCCGGAGAGCAGGCCGATGGTCGCGATGTCGGTGTTGTTCGTCATGACGACAGTGTTGGGTCGGCCCCCGGACCGTATGCAGGCACAAGCGGTACCAGGATCCGCCGCCGCACGGCGTGCAGACTTGGGGTATGGACAAGCATGAGCTCGGGGCGTTCCTCCGCAGCCGCCGTGAGCGGCTACACCCGGAGGACGTCGGCCTCCCCTCGGGCTCGCGACGCCGGACACCGGGCCTCCGCCGCGAGGAGGTCGCGGTCCTCGCGCACATCTCCACCGAGTACTACGTCCGGCTGGAGCAGGGCAGGGCGCCGCGACCCTCGGGCGAGGTCCTCGCCGGGATCGCGGGCGCGCTGCGGCTCACGGACACCGAGTCCGATCACCTGCACGTCCTCGCAGGCACGGCGCCGAGCCGCACCGGCCTCCACCGGCGCGACGTCCGCCCGAGCATCCTCGCGCTCCTCGAACGACTGCCGCAGACGGCCGCCTTCGTGACGTCCGCCGCGTTCGAGGTGCTGGCGTGGAACGACCTCGCGGCCGCGCTCATGGAGGACTTCGCCGAACTCGCCCCGCAGGACCGCAATCTCGCGCGCCGGGCCTTCCTCGGGCCGTCGCCCGCCGATCAGCCGCTCTACGGGATCTCGGATGCCGCGGAGTTCCGGCTCAACGTCGTCATGGTGCTCCGGTCCACCCTCGCCCGCTACCCGTCCGACCCCGCGGTGACCGGACTCGTCGACGACCTCCGCGCCGGCAGCCCCGAGTTCGCCCGGCTCTGGGAACGGCACGACGTGCAGGCCGCGCCGATGCTCACGAAGACCTTCCGCCACCCGGTCGTCGGAGAGATCACCGTCGACTGCGACTCGCTCGCGCTCACCGACCGCGACCAGCACCTCGTCCTCTACAGCGCGCCACCGGGATCCCCCGGCGCCGAGGCCCTGGCCCTCCTGAACGTCCTAGGCACCGACGCCGCCGACTACCTGCGATAACCGTCCCAGCCCACCGCCCCGCGAGCTGGACTCGCTTGCGCTCACCGGGTGACACTCCAGCGCATCCGGGCGCCGGCGGGGCCTGGGCCCTGGGGCCCTGTTTTCGGGTTTTGCCTTGACATGAATGGACGCCGTCCAATTTACTGGGAGCGCTCCCAAAAAACTGGTGTTCATCATGTTCACGCAAGTGTGGGAGCGCTCCCATACTTAGTTGAAAATGGGATCACGGGGCTCGGCGTCCGCCTTCGCGCGGTGCCGTGGGAAAGGTTTCGGGCAATGACCGTAAGTGGCGGGGCCTCGGTCTCTCAGGCGCCATCCGGCGACGGCGGGCCGGGCTCGGCGGGCGATGACGCGGTGCCGGCCGCACCCGGCCGGTGGGACGCTCACGTGTGGTGGATCGCCTTTGCCGCCGGAGTGATCGGCGCAGCGGCCGTGTGGCTGTTCATGCCCCATGGCCGCGACATCGGGTCGGCTTGGGAACTGCCGGTCAAGCTGCTCGTCTTCGCCTGCCTGGCCTGCGGAATCGCACTGTTCCCCTGGCCGTCCAAGCTTCCCCATTGGGTGCTGTACGCGCCGTTCCTCTTCTTTACCGGCTACCTCGTTCCGCGGATCAGCGGCTTCTACTATCTGGACGGCGAACGCGCCCAAGGCGACAGTTTCTACACACATCTATACCTGCTGCTTTATCCGGGCGTCGTCCTCACCATCGCCGCCGCTTACCGGCTCGGCGGCGGGACGCCCGGACGGTGCCTGAAGGTCGTCTTCACCGGAATCGTCATCATCTTCTCCGGCTTCCTCGACCTCATGTGGTACGTCGTCAACCCGATCGGCATCCCGCAGGAGATCGACGCCCCGCACATCAACCTGATCACCGGCGGCCCGATCTCGTTCGGCGCGACGGTCGTCTTCGCACTGGCCCATCTTCCGATCATCGCCGGGTTCAACCTGCTGCCTCTGGACCGCTGGATCGGGCGCCTGCTCGGCACCGGACGGGTCCGTACCTGAGGCGGGAAGGGACACCATGCCTACGTACGGGGACGCGTCCGCCGCCATCGAGATCTCCGTGGCGGCGCCCGCCTACAACGAGGCGGAGAACATCGCCGCGGCGGTGACCGAATGGCGGACCTACCTGGAACGCGACACGGCGATCGCCGCGTGGGAGATCGTCGTCTGCGACGACGGGAGCACCGACGCGACCGGTGACATCCTCGAAAAGCTGCGTGCGGACTGCCCCGAACTGGTCGTCGTGCGGTTCGACCGCAACCGGGGGGCGGGCGCCGCGATCCGCGCCGCGATCGCGCACACGCGGATGGAGTGGGTGCTGCTCCTGGACTCCGACGGCCAGTTCCCGATCGCCAACCTCGACCGGTTCCTCGGGCTCGTCCGGGCCGGTGAGGGGACGGCCTTCTCCGGCGCCCGGATCCGGAAGGCCGACGGCGCCGCGTACCGGTGGGGCTCGGCGGCGAGCGGCGCGGTCAGCAACGTGCTGCACCGCACCCGGTACCGCGACTTCAACTCGATCTTCAAGCTGGTGCACGGCCCGCTGCTGCGCGCGCTGCCGCTGGAGGCCGGCGGGATGAACTGCTCGACCGAGATCACCGCCCGGGTCGTCGAGCTCGGCCGCACCTGGGTGGAGATCCCGATCGAGCACCGGGCGCGGGCCGGCGGCGGACGCGGCTGGCGGTACTGGCGCGGCGCCCGCGACCGGGCGCTGCTGGTCGGCTACCTCGGCTACCGGCACTGGCTGCAGCGGCGGGGCGTGCTGCGCGCCCCGTCCGCCGGCGATCTGGAACGGCGGGCCGCCGGGGAGGTCCGGTGAGCGCCGCGGTCGCGATGTTCAGCGGCGGGCGGGGCGGTGCGGCGATCGCGCGCCGGCTGCTGCGCACGCCCGGGATCGGGCTGTCCCTGCTGATCAACGGCTACGACAACGGGATGTCGACCGGCGCGCTGCGCCGTTACCTGCCGGGGATGCTCGGGCCGTCGGACTTCCGCAAGAACCTCCTCCTGCATCTGGACGCCCGCGACCCGGCGCAGGCGGCGCTGGCCTCCGTCCTGGAGCACCGCCTCCCGGACGGGACGACGCCGCGCGATCTCGCCGAGTTCGTCGACGGGCTCGCCGTCGACCTCGTCGAGGGATGCCACGCGCTGCCCCGGCGGCCGCGGCTGGCGATCGCCCGGGACCTGGCCGTCTTCCTGGACCGCCTCGGCGCCGGCGCCGGCCGCTTCGACCTCGCCGACTGCGCGCTCGGCAACCTGGTGTTCGCCGGCGCCTACCTGCGGCTGGGGGAGGACTTCAACGCGGCGGTCGGCTCGTCCGCCCGGACGTTCGGGTCCCCGGTGCGGCTGCTGAACGTGACCGGCGGCGAGAACGCCCATCTCGTGGCGCTCAAGGAGAACGGGCGGCTGCTGGCGGACGAGGCGGAGATCGTCGCGCCGCAGGACCCGTCGCCGATCACCGGCCTGTTCCTGCTCCGCGAGCCGGTCCGCGACCGGGACGAGCTGGAGGCGATGCCCACCGGGCGGCTGCGGCGGGTCCTGGCCGGACGCCGCGCCGAGGTGTCGCCGAACCCGGCGGCGCTGGAGGCGATCCGGGACGCCCGCCTGATCGTGTACGGGCCCGGCACCCCGCATTCGTCGCTGTTCCCGAGCTACCTGACGCCGGGCGTCGCGGACGCCGTCGCGGCGAGCCGCGCCGCGGCGAAGGTCATGGTCGTCAACATCCGGGAGGACCACGACGTCCGGGGGCTGAGCGCGTCGGAGCATGTCGGCCGCGCCCTGCTCCATCTCGGCGACCCGTTCAACGAGCGGCGGACCGTCACCCATGTCCTGTGCCATGAGAACCCGGCCGCGGGCGTCCCGGCGGTTCCGGTGGACGTCCCGGAGGGCGGCGGGCGGGTGAGGGCGCGGTGGATCAGCGCGGACCTGGAGGATTCCGCGCGTCCGGGCACGCACAGCGGGCGGCGCACCGTGGACGTCCTCACCGCCCTGGCGGGCATTCCCGCCGAAACGCCGCTGGAGGAGGCCGGATGATCTGGCTCTGCGACCTGGACGGGACGCTCGTCGACTCCGCCCCCGCCCACGACGCGGCCTTCCGCGCCGCGCTCGCGGAGATCGCCCCCGACCTGCTGGGTTCCTTCCGATACGACGACCACGCGGGGGCGGGCACCGACGAGGTCGCGGCCGTCCTGGGGCTGGGCGCCGAAGACGCCGGGCGGCTGATCCGGAGCAAGCGGCGGCACTACCGCGCCCATGTCGACGCGGGGAAGGTGGCGGTGTTTCCGGGGGCGCACCGGTTCCTCGCGGCGCTGGCCCGGCGCGGTCAACCCGTGTACCTGGTGACGAGCGGCAGCCGCGGCTCGGTGGAGCGGGTGCTGGCGGCCTGCTCGCTGGACGGGTGCTTCCGCGGCGTCCTCACCGGCGACGACGTCCCGGTGAGCAAGCCGGATCCGGCGTTCTACCTGTCCGCGTGCGAACGGTGGGGCATCGGGCGGGCGGAGGCGGCGGCCGTGGAGGACTCCGTCCACGGGGTCGCCTCCGCCGTCGGAGCCGGGCTGGCGACGTTCCAGGTGCACGCGGCCGAGCCCGCCTCCGGAGCGATCCACGTGAACGGACTGGACGACCTCGTCGCCCTTCTCGACCCGGAGGCACGGCCATGACCGGCTCGGTGTGCGCGGTGATTCCGGCGGCGGGACGCGGGACGCGGCTCGGCCTGGACGTTCCGAAGATCATGCTGGAGGTCGCCGGCGGCGTCACCGTGTGGCATCTGCTGTACCGCCGGCTGCGGCCGTCCACCGGGCATGTCCACGTCGTCGTGGCGCCCGAGGCGGAGGGGCCGTTCCGGCGCCTCGCCGCCGCGGAGATCGGCCGCGGCGCCGTGTCCGTGAGCGTCCAGCGCGAGCCGACCGGCATGGGCGACGCCGTCTTCGGGGCGTCCGGGCACTGGGCGTCCCATGACGGGATTCTGGTGGTCTGGGGCGACCAGGCGAACCTGTCCGAGACGACGGTGCGCCGCGTCGTGGACGCGCACCGGCGGGCGCCTGGGCTCACCATCCCGCTTGTGCCGATGCCCGATCCGTACGTCGAGTACGAGCTCGCGGGCGGCCGGCTGCTGCGCGTGCGGCAGTCCCGCGAGGGCGACGAGTGCCGTCCCGGCGGGCTCAGCGACGTCGGCGTGTTCTGCCTGGGAACGGACGGGCTCGAAACGGCCTGGCGGGACTACCTCGCCGACGCCGCCCGGGGCACGGTGACCGGAGAGGTCAACTTCCTGCCGTTCCTGGCCTACCTCTCGCAGGCACGCGGCCGCGATGTGACCCCGGTCCATGTGACCGATCCGGACGAGGCGCGTGGCATCAACACCGCGGAAGACCTGGAGTTCGCCCGGCGGGCCCACGCGGGGCGCGCGAGGTGAAGCCCCCGCGGACGGGGCTGCTCGGCGGGCACGGGTGGGCGGCCGGGCCGACGCTGCTGAGCAGCCTGGCCAGCGGCACCGCCGCGGGCACCACGCTCGTCATCGCCCGGGGCGCGGGCCCGCGGGAGTTCGGGCACTTCACCCTGGTCCTGACGATCGCGCTGATCGTCGCCGTGGGCATGCTGATGAGCCTGCACTACGTGATGCTCCAGGAGCTGCCGCGGGCCGAGCCCGCGGACCGTCCGGCCCTGGCGGCGACGGCGTTCCTCTCCACGCTGGCGCTCGGCGGCGGCCTCACCGCCGCCGGGGCCCTGCTGTCCCCGGTCCTCGCCGTCCCGGTGGGCGTCGACGCCCGGACGCTGTGCTTCTCGTTCGCGCTCGGGCTGTCCCTGGCGTTGAACCAGCTGACCGAGGGCCTCCTGCGCGGCCTGAAGCGGTACACGTTCGTGGCCACCCTCAAGCTGGCCGTCGCCGTCGTCTACCTGGCCGGTTCGGCGGTCTGCCTGCTGGTCTTCGGCATCCGCGACGCCGAGGTCTACCTCCTCGCGCTGATCGCGACGAACGTCGTGTTCGTCCTGGTGGCGGTGCCGGGCCTGGGGATCGTCCCGCGCTCGTGGTCGTGGGCGCCGGCGCGCTCGCAGTACCGGCTCGGCGCCTACATGACCGTGATCGCCGCGCTGACCGGCGTCCTGTTCGGGATCGACGTGATCTTCCTGAACCACTGGGCGGGGAAGGGGGACGTCGGCGTGTACTCGGTCTACAACGGCTTCCCCAAACGGCTGCTCGGCGTGCTGTTCACCGACGGGGTCGGCCTGGTGCTGCTGCCGGCCCTGGCGGTGGCGGACAAACCGGCCGTGATGCGGCGCATCGCGCGGATCACGCCGCTGGTCGCCGCGGGGACGGCGGCCGTGTCGTTCGCCGCGAGCACCGTGTTCTTCTTCCTGCTCGGCGGCGGGTACCCGTACTCGCTCGGGCTGATGGCGCTGTCGTCGCTCGGCATCGGAGCGCACATGGTCTTCAACCTGTACTCCGTCGCGCTGTCCATGGACGGAGTGCGGGGCGCGCGGCTCCTGGTCGGCTGCCTGGCGGCCGGGACGCCCGCCGCGCTCGCCTGCCTGGCGGCGTGCGTCGCCCGGTGGGGGCTGACCGGGGCACTGGCCGGCTTCGCGCTGGGCAACGCGATTCTCGTGGCGGTGGTGGCCACCGCCACGGCCAGGACGTACCGGCCGGCGGGCCCGCCCCGGCGGCCCGCCGCACAAGAGGGGGAGACCGAACGCGTGGAGGCGCAGCGGTGAGGATCGCCTACGTCGTCAACCAGTTCCCGCCGAGCGTCGCCACCGGGCTCGGCCGGTACGTCGAGCTGATCACGCCGCATCTCGCGCGCGAGCACCGGCTGGCCGTGTGCACGCTGAACGACGGCCGGCAGCCCGTGCACCACGCGAGCGGAACGGTCACCGTGTACCGGCCGCTCGGCCGCGTCCTCGGCGCGATCAACCGCCGGCGCCGGCTCAACCGCACCCGCAGGATCGAGTTCCTGCTGCTCACCCTGAACGTCGTGGTGAGCAACTGGCGGTACTTCCTGCGGCTGCGGCGGCTCGGCCCGGACGAGCGGCCCGACCTGGTCGCCGTCCACGACACGACGAACTTCCTGTGCGGACTGCTCTGCCATTACGTGCTGCGGCTGCCGGTCGTGCTGCACGTCCACACCACCGAGTACGGCGTCGCCCCGCAGCGCAGCATCACCGACCCGCTGCGCCTGTTCGCCGCGGTCGAGCGGTGGCTGGCGCGGGTCGCGCGGCGCGTCGTCGTCCCCACCCCGGAGGTCCGCGACCAGCTGACCGCCGCCGGCTGGGACCGGACGCCGATCGACGTCGTGTGCCTGGGCGGGACGTTCGAGCGGGTCCTCGCCGATCCCGCTCTCGACCGGGACGAACTCCGCCTCGGCGCCGCCGCCCTGCGGGCACGCCTCGCGATCCCGCCGGGGGACCCGGTTCTCCTGTTCGTCGGACGTCTCGAACGGCAGAAGGGGATCTACGAACTCCTCGAGGCGATGCGGAGCATCCGCAAGGACGTCCCCGGAGTGCGCCTGGTGCTCGTCGGGGAGGGAGACGACGCGGGCGCCGCGCGCATCGTCATTGAGACGGGACTGGACGGGCACGTCCTCACCTCCGGGGGGTTCGTCGGCGGGCGGGAGCTGCTGGAGTACTACGAGATGGCCGACGCCTGCGTGTTCCCCTCCCTCTTCGAGCCGTTCGGCCTGGTCGCGACCGAATCGATGGCGATGGGCAAGCCGACGATCCTCGGCGCCGGGTTCTCCCGCGTCTTCCTCGGCGACGCGGACCGGCCCGCCGCACGCTTCATCGGCGGCACCGGCCCGGACGCCATCGCCAACGCCGTCACCGAGGTGCTGACCCGCCCGGAGCTCCGGGCGGCCCTCGCCGAACACGGGGAACGGCTCGTCCGGGAACGGCTGAGCTGGGCGGGGACGGCCGGCGAGACCCTCGCCGTCTACCGCGCGGCACTGGGCGGCCGGCCATGACGACCCTCTCCCTGATCGTCCCCTGCTACAACGCGGCGAAGACGCTGCGCCCGTGCCTGGAGGCGGTGCTGGCGCAGACCCGCCGCCCCGACGAGATCGTCGTGGTCGACGACGCGAGCGCCGACGACTCCGCCGCGATCGCGGCCGGGCTCGGCTGCCGCGTCGTGCGGCTGCCCGTGAACCGCGGCGTCTCGGCCGCCCGGAACGCGGGCGTCGCCGCCACCACCGGGGACGTCGTGTTCTTCCTCGACTCCGACGTGGAGCTGCGCCCGGACGCGGTGGCGAACGCGCTGCGGATCCTGGAAGACGATCCGGAATGCGGGTGCGTCCAGGGCGTCTACGAGCCCGAGCCCCTCATCGACGACGGGCCTGCCGAGTGGTACCGCGTCCTGCACGCCGCGTACTGGCGCCGCCGCCACCTCGGCGACGTCACCGGCGTCGTGTTCGCGCTGGCCGCCATCCGCCGCGACGTGCTGCGCGCCGTGGGCGGGTTCGACGAGACGCTGCGCGACTGCGAGGACGTCGAGTACGGCGGCCGGCTCGCGGGCACGTGCCGCGTCGTCCTCACCGACGAGGTGCGGGGGCGCCACGACGACGCGAGCCGCCTGCTGCCGATCCTCGCCGAGCAGTGGCGCCGGGCCGTCCCGCTCATTCCGCTCGCGCTCACCGCGTCCAGGCGGGGCGGCGGGCAGCCGGAGCACGCCAACCGTCCCGCCGGCATCCTCGCCTGCGCGCTGGCGATGGCCTCCCTGCCGCTGGGCCTGCTGCACCCGGCGCTCTTCGCGCTGCCCTCCGCCCTCCTGGCCTGCTTCGCCGCCGCCGACCCGGGGCTGCTGCGCTTCGTCCACCGGCACCGCGGGCCCGCGTTCACCGCCTACTTCGTGACGGTCCACCTCGCGGTGCACGTGGTGCTGGTCTCCGGCCTGGCCTTCGGCTCCCTCCGCCTCCTCCCGGGCCTGCGGCGGCCCCCGCCCTCCCCGGAGACGGGGTGACAACCCCGGCCGGGGGCAGATCCGGCCGTTTCCTGGACAAGGTCGCATGCGGGATGGCATGAAGTAGGGCGATCCGCTCCGATCTTCCGCGCTCAGGGCGGGCGCACCGTACCCGGGCGGAGCCGGAGGGAACGCATGCACGAGGTCGCCTTCTCCGTGCTGGGCCCGGTCGAGGTGAGCGTCGGCGACCGCGTCCTGCCGCTCGGCGGCGGACGGCAGCGGGCGCTGCTCGTGCGGCTGCTGCTCAGCGCGGACCAGGTGGTGCCGGTCGACCGGCTGGTGGACGAGCTGTGGGGGGACCGCCCGCCCGCGTCGGCTCGCACGCAGGTGCACACGCTGGTGCATCGGGTTCGCCGCGCGCTGGGGGAGGCCGGCGCCCTGATCGAGACCCGGCCGCCCGGCTACGTCCTGCGCGCGGGCTCGGCCCAGGTGGACGTGACCGCGTTCACCGAGCTGGTCGGGGACGCCCGTGACAGCGCCGCCGCGGAACGGCCGGCGGAGGCGGTCGGCGCGTTCCGCGAGGCGCTCGGCCTCTGGCGCGGTCGGCCGCTGGAGGGCGTCGACGCCGCGTTCGTGTCCCGCGAGGCGGCGCGCCTGGAGGAACTGCGCCTGGCGGCGGTGGAGGAATGCCTGGCGCTCGAACTCTCCCTGGGACGGCACGGCGCGGTCGTGGCGGAGCTGACCGCGCTGGTCGGCGAGCATCCGCTCCGCGAGGAGTTACGGGCCCGGCTGATGCTGGCCCTCTACCGCTGCGGACGGAGGCCGGAGGCCCTGGACGTCTACCGGGAGGGGCGGGCGCTGCTGGTCGAGGAGACCGGACTGGAACCCACCCCCCGGCTCCGCTCGCTTCACGAGGCCATCCTCAGGGGCGACCCGGAGTTGCGGTTCGCGACGCCGGAACCGTCGCCGCCGCAGCAGGAGCCGCGACCGTCGGCCCCGGCGCCGCCCGAGCCGGAACCCGTCCCCGTTCCCCCGCCCGTGCGCCCGCCGGTGCCCCCGCCCCCGCCCTCGGCCGCGGGTCTCCGGCGGCTCCGGGTTCGGGGCGTCGGCGTCACGCTGGCCCTGGCGATGCTCGTCGGCCTCGGGGGCGGCGCGACACGGGCGGGCCAGGACCGGCCGGCCGGGGTGCCGGCGGAGGACCGGCAGTGGATTCCGGGGCCGGCATGGGTGAACGCGCCGCCCGTCCCCGTCGCGAAGACGTTCTTCGGCGCGACGATCGGCGGCACGGGCAGCGGCACTATGCCCGGCTTCCGCATAGGGTCGGTGCGGTTCTGGGACGACGGGACGAAGTGGTCCAACGTCCAGCCGCGGCGGGACGTGTTCGACTGGTCGACCCTCGACCGCCTGGTGGCGGGCGCCGAGCGGGCGCGGCTGCCGATGACCTACACGATGGGCATCACCCCGGCCTGGGCGGCGCCCGACAGCCCCAGAAGCGCCTACACCGACGACTCCAGGACGGACCCGCCGCGCGACCTGGCCGACTGGGACCGCTACGTCCGCGCCGTGGTCACCCGATATCGGGGACGGATCGAGGCTTACGAGCTCTGGGACTACCCCAACACGCCCTATCACTACACCGGGGACCTTCCGACGCTGGTGGAGATGACGCGCCGTGCAGGCGCGATCATCGACGCGGTGGATCCGCGGGCCACGGTCGTCTGCCCCTCGATCGGCGACCTGTGGAAACCGGAGGGGCGGCGGTACCTCGCCCGCTTCGGCGCGATGGGCGGCTTCACCCCCTGCGACGCGGTCGCCGTCAAGCTGCATCCGCGGCAGGGGGCGGGACGGCCCGAGGAGATGACCGAGCAGGCGGAACTGATCTACAACACGCTGCATCACGTCGGGGTCCACCTGCCGATGTGGGCCACCGGCCCCGCCCACGACATCCCGACCGTCGAACCGCTGGGCGAGGAGGACGCCGGCAACTATGCCGTCCGCTACTACCTGGCCGGCCTGTACGCCCGCTACGACCGCATGTACTTCTACAGCTGGGGTGTGCGGAACCTGCCGCTGGTCCTCCAGGTGGAAGGCTTCCCCCCGACCCGGGCCGCGCTGTTCGTCCAGCGGCTCCAGCAATGGCTGGACGGCGCCCGGATCCGGTCGTGCGGGCGGGGACGGGCGGCCGGCCTGCCCGCCGGCGCGTGGCAGTGCCGGTTCCGGCTCGCGGCGCCCTCCGGAGGCGGGGAGGAGGGCGCGGTGCGGTGGATGGCCGAGGGCACGGCCGAGATGCCGGTCGAGCCGGGCGCCTACCGGGTGGACCACCTCGGCGGCCGTACGGTCGCGGTCCGCGGCGGGCAGACGGTGACGCTCACCGAACGTCCCATCCTGATCCGCTTCCGCCGTGAATGAGCGCCCTGACCAGGTATGACAGGCCGCTGATAGCAGACGGACAGCCGGGATGGGCTATCCATGCCGGGCGGGCTCGGGGGACGGGTGGCCGGCTCGCGGTCCTTTCGTCACCCGTGCCGTGCGCGAATCGGAGGTCTGCGCTCAATGAAGTGGCGGGTGACGGGGGCGGGGATCGGTGCCTGCCTGCTGACCATGATGGGGATGTCCGGGTGCGCGGCCGAAGACCCCCCGGAGAAGAAGGTGGCCGACAGGCTGAGGACGGCCGTCGCCGCGCTGACCGGTGATCCGCACCGGGCCGACGTCGAAGTCGAGGTCTACGCGTCCACGGTCCGGATTCCGCTCTTCAAGATGTCTGCGGAGATGCGCGGGACGCACCGCTCCGCCCCGGAGCAGCGCGCCACCGACCTCGACCTGAACTCGGTCACCACCACGATCGAGCGCGATTACGGCGACGACCTCGTCAACAAGGGAGCGGTGCGGGTGATCACGGTCGGCGACCGCCTCTATGCCCGCAATACGCTCCAGTCGGAGCAGTGGCGGACGCCGGCGGAGGGGCCGCGGGTCGTCGGCAAGAAGGGGTACGACCCGGCGAGCACCGCGAACATGATCGAGACCACCCTGATCGGGCAGATGTTCCTCGACTCATGGCTCTACGGCTCCAGCCCGAAGTCGACGGCGGCGGCAGGAGGTGAGCGGATGAGCGTTTACTCCATCGTGTGCGAAGTGGCGAAGTGCCTCGAAGACTCCCCGGAGGCGCACAGGAAGGCGCTCAGCGCGTACCCCGGTGACGCGATCTTCAACGCCGAACTCTGGGTGGACGGGCAGGACCGCCCGCGCCGGCTCACGATGACGAGCGAGTTCGTCACCGGCGAAAGGAAGATGGGCCTGTCGGTGAAGTTCGAGGCGTCGCTCACCTTCCACGACCTCGGAAAACCACAAACCGTCACACCACCGGTGAACTGACCCGAAACGCACCGCGACCGGCCCGGTCCGCGGCGCGGCGGCCGGGGCCGGGGCGGGGGTTAGGTTTCGGTGGTGCTGGTGAGGCCGTGGCGTTCCTGGTCGCAGGGGCGGGGGGCCTCGGGGCCGTCGCGGCCCAGGCGCACCATCCGGGAGATGCGGACGGTGCGGAACTCGCGTCCGCGCGCGGTGATGTGGTGGCCGGGCGCCGACCGGATCTCCGCGGCGAGGGCGGTCCACTCGGTGAGTTCCGCGGGGGTGGCGGGGTCGCCCTGGAACTCGCGGAGCCGGGGGAGCAGGTCGGTGAAGTGCCGGGCCAGCCGGTCGCGGGACTCGGCGGGATCGGAGCCGCCGGCGATGGGCGCCCAGGACTCGCCGTCGATCTCCATGACGATGAAGGTGGGCGGGAGCAGCACGACTCCGGGGTGCGTCTGGATCGCGTGACGCGTCTCCGCGCGCACCATGTCGGGGACGGTGCCGGGCGCGGGCATGCGCGCGACGAGGTTCAGCCGCAGTTGCGCCTCCCACTGCCCGCACGGCGCAGGCGGGTCGAGCGGGTGGCCGCGGAGGTAGCCGTCCCCGTCGAGGTCGGCGTCGGTGGAGCGGGGCGGCTCCATGACCCGGTCGCCGATCAGGACGAACTTCTCGACCCGGATGATCCGGTAGCGGCGGTCGGCGATCTCCCATTCGTCCTTGGCGAGCTGCTCGCCCTCCTCGGGGTCGAGCCGGCCGGCCGCCGCCAGCATGGCTCCGGCGGTCTGCGGGTCCTTCTCCTCGGCCGCCGCCGTCCGCAGGTCCATGGCGAGGCCGTACCGGGCGGCGGACGGATCATCGGAGCACAAGGATCCAATTCGCCACTCTTTTCCAATCTGTACCGCATGCCCGAAACTGGGGGAGCCGGCGGGAAGGATCTTCGGGTACTGCAGAATTCGCTCACCGAGTTCCCGGTCGCGCACCGCCGCGACGGGATCGAGCTGGGCGACCACGTTGATGTGGTCGTACCCGTGCATCAGCGGGAAGGTCATGCCCGCATCCTGGCCGGACGACCGGGATGCCCGCTGGATTTTGGCGATATCCACCGGCCGCCTTGCGGCAATTAACCGGAAATGGTCCTATTGTGCATCGGGCGGCTCGGCGGCGGCCATCCGATCAGGGATCGGGATGCTCGGATTGCTCGGATTGTTCGGATTGCTTGGCCGGCGGTGCGGCGTCCGTCCCATTGCGGGACCTGCCGAACCAGGCGGGGACCTCGCGTTCGTCGTCGAAGCCGCGCGCCACGATCACGTCGGTGGACGAGTGCGCCAGGATCGACAGCGCGATCGTCGCGGCGACGAGATGGAAGATCTCGTCGGCGGCCGAGATGCCCGATTTCAGGACGATCAGCCCGTACACCACCGAGGCGAACCCCTTCGGCCCGAACCACATCACCGCGCCCTGCTCGCGCGCGGTCAGCCCCGACCGCAGGAACGACACCCAGATCGCCACCGGACGCGCGACGACCAGGGCCAGCACCGCGAACACCCAGCCCGCCCAGCCGACGTCGCCGAGGAACGTCGGGGACAGCAGCGCGCCGAAGACCAGCAGCGCGGCGAGCTTCAGCAGCTCGGCGATCAGCTCGCCGAACTCCTCGAACGACTCCTTGTACTGGTCGCCGACCGTCGCCACCGTGACCCCCGCCGCGAACGCGGCGAGGAACAGGTTGCCGTGCGTGGCGTGCGCCAGCGCGAGCACCAGCAGCCCGATCGCCAGGGCGTTCAGCGGCTTGTACTTCGGCGACACCGCGAACAGGCGGGTGCGCTCCAGCGCGAGCGCCGCCAGCGGCACCGCCACCCCGATGGCCAGCCCGCCGGCCAGCTCGGCGCCCAGCGTGCCGATGTGCAGGTCGTCCGACCCTTGCGCGACCGCCAGGAACACGATCACGAACGGCAGGACGAGGCCGTCGTTGACGCCGGACTCCACGTTCAGCAGGTGGCGCAGACGCGGCGGCACCTTCTCGTTGCCGACCAGCGCCGCCGCGAACACCGGGTCGGTCGGGGTGAGCACCGCCGCGATCAGCAGCGACTCGACCCAGCCGAGACCCACCACATAGTGGGCGAGGACCGCGGTGATGAGCAGTGTCAGCGGCAGGCCCCAGCCGAGCGCCCGCCCGGGCAGCCGCCATGCGCTCCGCAGGTCCTTCCAGCCGGCGTGCATGCCGTCGGTGAACAGCACCGCGAACAGCGCCAGCTCGGCCAGCGTGTTGACGATCTCGTCGTCAGGGCCGAGCGTGATGACGTCGCCGATGCCGTCGCCCAGCAGGAATCCGCCCAGCAGGAACAGGGCCGCCGTCGACAGGACGGTGCGGTGGGCCAGGCTCGACACCAGCACCGCCAGCAGCAGCAGAGCGGCGAAGACCAGCAGGAGATTCGTCATGACCGGGGTCCTTCGGGGATCGACGGACGTACTGCCGACCAGACTTCCCGGCGCACCGGTCAACGACTCTAACGGTCAGGACCCGCCCGGCGTAACCCGGATTATTCGTCGAGTGCGATGACGACCTTGACGTCGTCGGGGCGGGGCGTGAACGCGTCCTCGAAGTCCTCCAGCGGGACGCGGCGGGAGATCAGCCGTCCGAGCCAGTCCAGATCGGCCCCCGCCAGGGCCCGCGCCGCATCCTCGTAGTGGCCGAAGCCCGCGTTGACCGACCCGATGATCGCGTCGTTCTCCAGGACGATGTCGCGGTTGAGGCCGCCCGCGTCCGCGGTCACCTGGCGGCCGGCCGGCGACACCCCGGTCAGGCAGACGATCCCGTACGGGGCGTTGTTCGCCATCGCCCCGAGGACGAGCTCCGACGCCCCGGTCGCCTCGATGACCACGTCCGGCTCCGTGCCCCCGATCGCGCTCTCCAGGCCGTCGTGGTGGTACGCGGCGCCGAGGTCGGCGACGAGTCCCGGCTTGGGGCCGTCCGTGACGCGGTCGAGGACGTGCACGTCCAGGCCGCGTTGCACGCCCAGCAGCGCGGCCAGCAGCCCGATCGGCCCCGCGCCCGTCACCAGCACCTTGCGCGGCTCCCACCAGGCCCGCCGGCCGACCTTCTCGATCTGGTCCCACGCCTTCGCGACGACCGTGGCCGGCTCCATGAGCACGCCCACCTCCGCCAGCCGCGGATCGAGCGCGACGGCGTAGTCCGCCTCCACTGTCCACACCCGGCTCGCGAAGCCGTCGAGTTCCTTGATGCCGCGCTCGGTGTAGCGGCCGTTGCGGCACATGTCGAACTCGCCGTGCGCGCACGCCCCGCACGGCACCGGGTCCGGCCGCCGCACGACCCCGACCACGAGGTCGCCGGGGGAGAAGCCGCTGCCGGACGGGGCGTGCCGCACCCGGCCCAGCGACTCGTGCCCGATGACCAGCCGTTCGCGGCCGGGCGGAGCGGAGCCGAACTCGCCGGCGACGATCTCCTTGTCGGTGCCGCACACTCCGGCGGCGAGCCCGTCCACGAGCAGGTCGTGCTCCCCGGGCTCCGGAGCGGGGACGTCCGTGACGGCGAGCGAGCCGGGCTCGCCCGGCAGGACGGTCAAAGCGCGCATGGCGCTCTCCTTCCACGACTACGGGCGTGATGACTGAGCGCGGTCCCGCCAGGCGGGGCGCGTCCCGCTGAGATGCCGGGCGGTGTTGACGAGCCCGACATGGGAGTACGCCTGCGGGGTGTTCCCGACCTGCCGCCCCGCGGCGGTGTCGTACTCCTCGCTGAGCAGCCCCAGGTCGTTGCGCAGGTCCAGCAGCCGCTCGAACAGGTCGGTGGCCTGCTCGGTCCGGCCGATGCCGTGCAGGGCGTCGGCGAGCCAGAACGTGCACACCAGGAACGCGCCCTCGTCCCCGGGGAGCCCGTCGACGCCGCCGTCCGCGCCCGTGTCGTAGCGCAGCACGAACCCGTCGCGGTACAGCTCCCGCAGCACCGCGTCGACCGTCCCGACCACGCGCGAGTCGTTCCACGGCAGGAAGCCGACCTGCGGGAGGAGCAGCAGCGCCGCGTCCAGCCCGCGGGAGCCGTAGAACTGGGTGAACGTGCCGCGGTCCGCGTCGTAACCGTGCTCGCACACGTCGGCGTGGATCCGCCGCCGCAGCGCCTTCCAGGCGTCGACGGGCCCGTCCAGCCCGAACCGCTCGACCCCCTGGACGGCCCGGTCGACGCCCGCCCACGCGAGCACCTTGGAGTGCACGAAGTGGCGCCGGTCGCCCCGGACCTCCCACAGGCTGTTGTCGGGGTCGCTCCAGTGCCCTTCGAGGAAGTCCATCAGCGCGAGCTGCATGTCCCAGGCGTTCTCGTCCATCTCGATGTCGGCCTCCCGCGCCAGATGCAGGCCGTCGAGCACCTCACCCCACGTGTCGAGCTGGAACTGGCCGGACGCGGCGTTGCCGACCCGGACCGGCGACGACCCCTCGTACCCGGCCAGCCAGTCCACGGTGAACTCGGTGAGGCGGCGCGTCCCGTCGATGCCGTACATGATCTGCAGGTCGGCGGGGTCGCCGGCGACGGCGCGCAGCAGCCACTCCCGCCACGCCTTCGCCTCGGCGACGAACCCGGTGCCGAGCAGCGCCTGCAGCGTGAACGTCGCGTCGCGCAGCCAGCAGAACCGGTAGTCCCAGTTGCGCGGGCCGCCGAGCTGCTCCGGCAGGGACGTGGTCGCGGCGGCGACGATGCCGCCCGTCGGGGCGTAGGTGAGCGCCTTCAGCGTGATCAGCGACCGGCGGACGGCCTCGTCCCACCGCCCGTCGTAGTCGTAGTCGCGCATCCACTCCGACCAGAACAGCTCCGTGTCCTTCAGCGCACGCTCGGCCTCGACGGCCTTGGGACGGGGCTCGTGCGACGGCTTGTACGTCAGGACGAACGGGACCCGGTCGCCGGCCGACACGGTGAAGTCGCCGTACGTGGTCAGGTCGCGTCCCTCCAGTTCGACGGGCGTCTTCAGCCAGGCGGCGTCCGGGCCCGCGATCGCGTTGTGCTCCCCTTCGCGGTGCCGCATCCACGGCACGATCCGCCCGTAGTCGAACCGCAGCCGCAGCGCCATGCGCATCGGGACCCGCCCGCTGACGCCCTCCACGATCCGGACGACGTCGGCGGCCTCCCCGCGCGGCGGCATGAAGTCGATCAACCGGACGGTGCCCTCCGGCGTCTCCCACTCCGATTCCAGGATCAGCGTGTCGTCCCGGTAGCGGCGCCGCGTGCACAGCCCGCCCGCCGCGGGCGCGAGCCGCCAGAACCCCGCCTTCTCGTCGTCCAGCAGGGATGCGAAGCACGCGGGGGAGTCGAACCTCGGCAGGCACAGCCAGTCGATCGACCCGTCGCGGCCCACCAGCGCCGCCGTCTGCGTGTCCCCCAGCAGCCCGTAGTCCTCGATCCGCAACGCCAAGGCGCACCCGCTCTCATCCATCCGACTCACTCCGGAGTACCCGTGATAGTGGATGAATCTCGCGCAGGTCGGCGCTTCCCGCAGAAAGTCACCGGCACGGCGGCCTGGGAGCTGCCGCCGTGCCGGTGGTCAGGGGGTAGGAAGAGGGGTAGGGGTCAGGGGGTGCTGCAGGTGAGTGCGGGGTTGGCCACGTTCCCGCCCGGGGCGCTCACCGTGAAACCGAACGAAGCGGACGCGCCCGGTGCCAGGTTGAAGTTCCAGCCCACGGGCTTGACCGTGATGACGTTGCCGTTCTCCGTCGGGCTGCCGTTCCAGAGGGCCTGCAAGTCCTGGCCGGAGTTCATGGTCAGGACGGCCGTCCACGAGCTGACCGCGCTGCTGCCGGCGGTGATGGTGACCTGGCCGTTGAACCCGTTGTTCCACTGCGCGGTGCGGGTGTAGGCGCAGGTGACGCTGCCATCGTTGTCTCCGTCACCGTCACCGTCCCCATCTCCGTCTCCGTCGCCGGGGGTACCGCCGAGGGCTTCGAGCGTCGCGTCGTACGCGGGCTTCTTGTTGTAGTTGTCGTCGAAGAGCAGCGCCGCGCCCTCGCCCTCGAACACGTCCGGAACCCAGGAGTACTTGTCGGTCACGCCCCAGACGGTGATGCCCTTGCAGCGCGACACCGCCAGGCACGCGGACGTCACCGCGCGGTAGTCGCTCGCCTGCTGGGCGAGCTTGGAGCTGTCCGGCGGGGTCTGCATCCGGATGTCCAGCTCCGTGATGTAGACGTTCACGCCCAGGTCCGCGAAGCGCTGGATGTTGGCCTGGATGTCACCCGGGATGCTGCCCACGATCAGGTGCGCCTGGAGACCCACGCAGTCGATCGGGACGCCGCGGGCCTTGAAGTCCTGGACCATGGCGTAGACGGCATCGCTCTTCGCGTTGCGGCCGTCGATGTTGTAGTCGTTGTAGCAGAGCTCGGCGCCGGGGTCGGCCTGGCGGGCCGCCCGGAACGCCTCCTCGATGTAGCCGTCGCCGATGACGCGCTGGAAGACGGTGTCGCGCCGCGCGCCCGACCCGTCCTGGAACGCCTCGTTCACGACGTCCCAGTACTCGATGTCGCCGCTGAAGTGGCCGGCGACGTTCGAGATGTGGTTTCGCATGACGTCCAGCAGCTCGGTGCGCGAGGAGATGCCCTCGACCCAGCTCGGCAGCTGGCTGTGCCAGACGAGGGTGTGCCCGCGCACCGCCATGCCCTGCGACTGGGCGTGGCCGACGAGCTGGTCGGCCGCGCCGTAATTGAACGAGTTGCGGGACGGCTCGGTCGTCTCCCACTTCATCTCGTTCTCGGGGGTGAGCTGGTTGAACTCGCGGTTGAGCGTGTCGACGTACGCGGACTCGCCCATGTGGCTCTGGGCCGCGGCGGTGCCGAAGACGATGCCCTTGGCGGCGGCCGCCTCCTTCAGGGTGCTCGCCGCCGCCGACGCGGGGAGCACGCCGGTCACCAGCATCGCCAGGAGCAGGGTGGCCGCTCCGAGCACCGCGGTGAGTGCTCTTCTCATGGTTGTGTTCCTCCTTGGGGGTGGTGCCTGCTTTCGGGGGGCCCGAGATAGGAGGCCCTGAGTCCTCCGGTGTCGACGACGATCTTCTGCAGGACGACGGTCGGGTCGACCATCCAGAACTTCAGGGTGTGCGTCCCCGGTTCGGTGACGGTGTGCGTGGTGACGGTGCGGTTGACGTTGTCGGAGGTGTTCCGCTCCCACTGCTTGTTCATGGTCGTGTCGTTCGCGCCGGTCGCCTCGGTGATGTTCACGACCTGCGGCTCGCCGCCGTCGATCGAGACGGCGTACCTCAGCCCCCCGGTCGACAGGACGCTGTTCCTCGGCGACAGGTAGGCCCAGACCTTCACCGGGCCGGTCGTCGTCAGCGTCATGTCGTATTCGAGGCGCGGGCCTTCACCGGGCTGCCGGCTCGGCGCGGTGACGGGGAACGGTTCCATGCCGGCGCCCGTCCGGCCGACTCCCGGGACGCGCTTCCACCGGGCGTCGCCCGTGCGGGTCGCGCGGGTGTAGCCGTCGGCGTTCATGGAGACGTAGCCGCCGGCCTCCAGGAATCCGCGGGCCTTGAACGATTCCGGCTTGTCGACGACGGCCTGGACGGTCACGGTGCGGCCGTCGGCCCCGGTGACCTCGATGGGCACGCGGCTGGTCCCGTCGGGCGCATGCCGCCAGTCGATCCACACCGTCGCCCGCACCTGCTTGTCGACGCGGCCTCTGGCGTGGGTGACCTTCACCCACGGCTCGGCGGGGGTGATCCGGTAATCGAAGGGATCGGTGCCGCGGTTGAACACCTCGATGTACTGCCGGGGTGCGCTCTGGTACGGGCTGAACTCCGGCAGGACGGCCTCGGACTCCGCCCGCGGCCACCACTCGGTGGAACCGTCGATGGCCACGCCCATCTCGGAGCCGTCCGGCACCTCGATCCGCTTGAGCTCGGGGAAGATCTTGTCCGGCAGGGCTATGTAGTCCTTTTCGGGCTGCTGCCAGGGCGCGTTCGGGCCGTAGCGCTCCACGTCCCCGTAACCGATCTTCGGCTGGCTCTGGAAGCCGTTCCATTTCCCGCCGGCGAGTTCATTGTCGTAGTGGTCCGACATCGCCTGGTCCTCGTTGAACCGGGCCTCGGCGAGGTCGGCCTGGTCGTTGGTGGCCGCCCGTCCCTGCTCCGCGTAGAGGATGTTCGTGAACTCGGCCTCACGCAGCTCGTACAGATTGGCCGTCGCCTTCACCCGGTAGTAGACGAGCTGGTAATAGGCGTCCTGATACTCCTCCGGCAATCGGCGGCGTATCCGCTCCGCCTTCTCGGCGAGCCGCCGCCACCGTGCGGTGACCCTGTCCATCTCCCGGTACCGGTTCAGGTAGAACGGCGTCTGCTCGTCGTCGTAGACGACCGCGGCCGGGTCGGTGGACAGGTCCTTTTCCGGGTCGACGGTGATGCGGCGGTTGAGCAGTTCCGGCTTGCGGAGCGCCTGGAGGTCGCCGTAGGCGTTGAGCACCTCGGCGATCTCGTCCGCGTGCCGGGAGCCGAAGTTCTGCGCGGCGAACTTCCGTTCCCATTCGCCGAGCTTGTGCAGGGGCCAGCGGTCCGGGTTCCAGGCGTAGTCGAGGAAGAACTGCAGCGGCAGCTCGTTCGCCTTCATGTCGCCGACGTTCGCGACCCACAGGTTGCGGATGCCGTACTGATACGACTGGTGCAGCTGCTCCCACGTGTTGCCGAGCTGCGCGGTGTCGACCCACTTGTAGTTGCGGCCGCCGCCCACATAGTCGAAGTGGTAGTAGAGCCCGTATCCGCCGGCGCGTTCCGGCAGCCCCCGCTCGGGCATCTTGCGCATGTTGCCCCAGTTGTCGTCGGTGAAGACGACGGTCACGTCGTCGGGGACGCGCATCCCCCGGTCCCAGTACCGCTGCACCTCCTTGTAGAGGGTCCAGACCTGCGGGGTGGCGGACGCCTCCTCACCGGTGACCTCTTCCAGGATTTGGCGCTCGCTCGCGATGATGTTCTGCATCAGTTCGATGCCGTCGCCGTCGGGCAGGCTGACGTCGCCGTTGCCGCGCATCCCGATGGTCACGACGCCCTCGAAGTCGTCCTCGACCATCCGCTCGATGCCGTCGCGCCAGTACTTCTTGATGGCTTCGGAGTTGCGGCGGAAACTCCACTCGCCCGTTCCGCCGTACGGGTCGTGGCCCGGCTTGGTGATGTTCCCGTCCTCGTCGCGCTCCGCCGGGACGGCGTGCCGGTTCCACTCCTCGATGCCGCGCATCATCGGCGCCTCGTGGGACGTCCCCATGACCACGCCGTACTTCTTCGCGGTCGCGTGGTTCAGCGGATCGTCCTCGGCGAACGCCCGTCCCCAGACCGCCGGCCAGAGATAGTTGGCCTTCAGCCGCAGCATCGTCTCGAAGATCTTGGCGTAGAACTCGTGGTTGAAGCCGTTGGGGTATCCGGGGGCCTTTCCCTGGCCGAAGAACTTCGGCGCCCACCGGTTCAGTGCGGGGTTCTCGTCATTGATGAAGAAGCCGCGGTATTTCACGGCCGGTGTGCCCTGGGTGTGGCGGCCCGGCTTCACGTACACCTCGTCCCGGTGCCGCGACGGGACGTCGTCCCAGAAGTACCAGGGCGAGACGCCGATGTTCTTGGAGACGTCGTAGGCGCCGTAGATGGTGCCGCGCTGGTCACTGCCGGCGATGACGAACGCGCGGCGGACGCCCGGCATCGGGTGGTCCACCACCTGTTCCAGGGTGGTCTCCCATTTGCCTGCGATGCCCCTCACGTCCAGCTTCCCGGAGGAGACGAGCCGGTCGATGAGCGGGCTCTCGCCGATCGTGCCGATGATGACGACGGCGCTTCCGGACGGGACGTCGCCGCCGGTGGAGAGCGCGGGCCGCTCGCCGGTCACCCGCTCGATGTCGGCGCGCAGGTCTCCGGCGACCCGGACGACGCCGGGGTGGTCCGTGTCGCTGACCACCAGCGGTGCGGCCTTTCCGTCCGCGACGAGGGGGAAGTACCCGCGCCCGTCCCGGAAGGAGATGTAGGACGAGGGGTCGGCGGGCCTGTCGTGGCCGTGCCCTCCGCGGTCGGCGGGGAGCGCGGCGGCGGGCTGGGCGGTGAAGGCGATGACGGTCGGTATCAGGGCCAGGAGCAATTTCCACGTCCGACACGGTCTGCCCATCGGCTGTCTCCTCACTGCGGGAGCGGCACGGCCTTCGAAATATTTCGATACTTTTCGAGAGCCGACAGGAAAATAACCCCAGGAATCCCTTTCGTCAACCACCTCTTTCACCTTGGTTCTCGGTAAAGCGCTCTGATCTGGGAGCATGCGACCGCGACCCTTCCTTCGAAACATTTCGAAGGAAGTCGGATGATCACTGGAAGCAGTGCGTGGCCACGTCCCTACATTTCGCTACATGGAAAGATCCGAGCGCATAGGCTTTGTCGCAGGTGGCCGCGATCCTTCGCGGTGGCGGTTCGGCGAGCGCGCACGAGAGGGCCCGGACAGTGACCAACGATGAGCAGGCTCGCGTTGACCTCAGCGTGAACGTCGCTCACCCCGCCCGGATGTACGACTACTACCTGGGCGGAAAAGACAACTACGAGGCCGACCGGGTGGCCGCCCAAGCGTCCCTGGAGGCCGCGCCCGAACTGCGCGTCATCGCGCAGGAGAACCGCGCCTTCCTGCACCGCGCCGTCCGCCACCTGGTGAACGCCGGGGTCAGGCAGTTCCTCGACATCGGCGCCGGGCTCCCGGCCCAGCGCAACGTCCACGAGGTCGCCCAGGAGATCGCGCCCGAGACACGCGTCGTCTACGTGGACAACGACCCGATCGTCCTGGTGCACGCGCGGGCGCTGCTGAGGTCACACCGGATGGGCCGGACGGCCGTCGTCCAGGCCGATATCCGCGACCCCGAGGCGATCGTCGCCGACGACCTGGTCCGCTCGCTGATCGACTTCGACGAGCCGCTCGCGGTCATGCTCGTCTCGGTGCTGCAGTTCGTCCCCGACCGCGAGCCGCACGACATCGTCGCCCCGCTGCGGGACGCGATGCCGGCCGGCGGCTACCTGGCCGTGTCCCACCCCACGCAGGACTTCCGCGCCGGCCAGGTGACCCAGGTCGCCAGCACCTACAACCGCGCCAAGGCCCCCGCCGTGCCGCGGCGCAAGGCCGAGATCGAGCGCCTCTTCGACGGCTTCGAGGTGCTGGAGCCCGGCATCGTCCAGACGCCCCTGTGGCGGCCGGACGGCCCCGTCACCCCCGACCTCGATCTCATGTGGATGTACGGCGCCGTGGGCCGCAAGCTCTGAGCCGACCCGGCTCCGGCCGGCCGCCCGCCCGCCCGTCCGCCCGGCTGCCCGCCCGTCCGTCCGCAAGCGCAGAACCGCAGCCCGACCCGACCTGACCCCCCAGAGAGGTGACATGGACGTCATCGAGGCCATGAAGACAACGGGAACGTGCCGCTACTTCCGCAGCGACCCGGTACCGGACGAGGTCCTGATGTCGGCGTTCGAGGCCGCGCGGTTCGCTCCGCAGGGCGGCAACCGGCAACCCGTCCGCTGGGTCGTCGTCCGCGACAAGGACCGCAAGCGCCGGCTCGCCGAGTGGTACCTGGCGCCCTGGAAGGCCTACCTGGAAGGCATCGGCACCGGGGACGTCGGGGTCGGCGCCCCGCCGAAGGCCGTTACCGATGCGGACCACTTCGCCGAGCACCTGCACGACGTCCCGGCCATCGTCGTCCTGTGCGCCGAGATCGACGGCCTGCACCCCACCGACCTGGAGCTCGACAGGTTCAGCGTCGTCGGCGGCGGATCCATCTACCCCACCGCGCAGAACTTCTGCCTCGCGCTGCGCGACCAGGGCGTCGCCAGCGCCCTGACCACCCTCCTCGTCCACGCCGAGCCGCGGGTGAAGGAACTGCTGGGCATCCCGGACGGCGTCATCACCGCCGCCCACATCGCCGTCGGCTACCCCGAGCACGGCTTCCCCACCCGGCTGACCCGCACCCCCGTCAACGAGATCGTCTACGACGAGACCTACGGCGCCCCGTTCACCGCACGCTGAAACGTGGTGGAGTAGAGGGGCCGACACCCGAGGAGCGTTGATGGCACCGTTGCCGCTACTGCCGACGTCGCTGGTGGGCAGTTACGCCCAGCCCGAGTGGCTGATCGACCGGTCGAGGCTCGCCGGCCGGTTCCCGCCGCGCGTCCGCGCCAAGGAGCTGTGGCGCGTCGCGCCCGACCTCCTCGCCGAGGCCCAGGACGACGCGACGCTGCTGGCGATCCGGGCGCAGGAGGAGGCGGGGCTCGACATCCTCACCGACGGCGAGATCCGCCGGGAGAGCTACTCCAATCACTTCGCGACGGCGCTGGAGGGCGTCGACGTCGACAACCCCGGCACGGCGCTCGACCGCAGCGGACATCCGAATCCCGTCCCGCGGATCACGGGGCCGATCCGCCGGCCGCGCCCGGTCGAGGTCGAGGACGTGCGGTTCCTTCGGGCGCACACCGACCGGACGATCAAGATGACGGTGCCGGGGCCGTTCACCATGTCCCAGCAGGCGCAGAACGAGCACTACCCCGATGCCGAGGCGGCGGCGATGGCCTACGCCGAGGCGGTCAACGCCGAGATCGCCGACCTGTTCGCGGCCGGCGCGGACGTGGTGCAGATCGACGAGCCCTACATGCAGGCGCGCCCCGACGCCGCCCGCGCGTACGGGCTGACCGCGCTGAACGCGGCGCTCGACGGGATCACCGGCACGACGGCGGTGCACATCTGCTTCGGATACGCGGCGATCATCCACGAGCGTCCCGAGGGCTACTCGTTCCTGCCCGAGCTGGCCGGCTGCCCGGTCGACCAGATCTCCATCGAGACCGCCCAGTCCGGGCTCGACCTGGGGGTCCTCACCGACCTCACGGACAAGACGATCATCCTCGGGGTGATCGACCTGTCCGACGAGGCGGTGGAGACCCCCGAGACCGTCGCCGGGCGCGTCCGCCGCGCCTTCGACCGGGTCCCGCCCGAGCGAATCGTCATCGCCACCGACTGCGGGATGAAGTACCTGCCCAGGCCGTCCGCGGAGGGGAAGATGCGCGCGATGTCCGGCGCCGCCGCGCTGCTCCGCGAAGAACTCGGACCCTGACGGCCGCCCTGCGCACTACGTCAGCCGGCGGGGAATTGGCGGGTCGTCCAGGAGGAGAGTTCGGCGCGGGCCGCGGCCAGCTGAGCGGGCGTCGCCGGTGAGCCGGTCGTGGTGTTGACGATGAGGGCGAAATGCACCGCC
Organism: Spirillospora sp. NPDC048819; assembly: GCF_040650055.1. NCBI lineage: Bacteria > Bacillati > Actinomycetota > Actinomycetes > Streptosporangiales > Thermomonosporaceae > Spirillospora > Spirillospora sp. NPDC048819. The sequence continues at coordinate 123,184 of NZ_JBEZGN010000011.1, forward strand.
GCCGCGGAGTCGCCGGCCGGTGTGAGCTGCAGCCGGTGCGCCGAGGACGAGCCGGGCTCACGCGTGGCCTTGACCGGACCGGAGGCGGGAACGCCGTTCACCGTTCCGAGGTCACTGACGACGGTGGTGCCGGCGGGAGCGAAGGACCCCGGAAGGTGCAGGTCGGTGGGGGCACCGGTCGCCGACCCCTTCCACACGAGGACGCCGAACTGGCGGTTCTCGACCAGGGCGGCCACGGCCGGCAGCGAGGACGGGACGGTGAGCCACGCCTGCTGCCGCCCCGCGCCGCCGTATCCGGAGCGTGCGAGGCTCTCGAAGGCGAACGCCAGCGTGTCGCCGTTCACCGCCGTGGGGTAGAGCCGGTCCAGGACGCGCCGGTCGAGCCTGAGCGTGACGTCGCCCGCGTCGTCGACGGCCACGACCGAGTGGTTCTCGTCGTTCCACCCGTCGCCCTCGGTCTGCACCTTGTTCGGGTTGCCGTTCATCAGCTCGTGGTGGCGGTCGTGGTAGATGTCCCAGTGCCACTGGATCGCGGACAGGACGGAGCCGCCGCCGGCCGGGTCGTCCCACCAGGTCCGGCCGGGGACGCCATGGTCCATGGCCTGGTACATCGCGCGGATCATCCACGGGGTGCGGTCGTCGTCGAGCTTGTTGCCGAACTCGGAGACGAACGGCGCGGTCCCCAGCTCCGTGGCGCGCTGCCGGATCTCGTTCATCGGCGCGGCATAGGTTCCGTCGGACGCGGGGGAGGGGTCGAGCGTCATGCGCGCCCCGTCGTAGTAGTGGCTGTTGAAGACCATCCGGGTTCCCAGCCGGCCGACCGACGCCATGCCGCCCTGCTCGAAGAAGCCGGTGTTCCAGAAGACCAGCGGTTCGACGAAGGCCGGTTTGGCGGCCCAGCCCGCCTCGTCCATGGCGGCGCGGAAACGCTGGTAGAAGGGCATTAGATACGCCTTCTCCCATTCCAGGCCGGTACCGCCGTCCAGGCCGCCGTCGAACGGCTCGTTGAAGGGATCGAACCCGACGATGCTGTCGAACGCCTCCCGCGGAAGTCGCTGTTCGAGGTAGGTCATGGTCGCCTTGGCCTGCGTGATGAAAGCGTCCTGGACGCCGACCGGCCCGGCGGACGTGGAGAGCACCCGGTTGCGCCAGAAGTCGTAGGCGGCCTCGCGGACGGCGGCGTTGGTCTGCATGTTCTGCCCCCACAGCAGGCAGATGCCGCAGGACTCCCTCGGATAGCCGCCCGCCTCGATCACCCACGCGGGCGCGCCGTCCCCGGTGTACCAGCTGCCCTCGTTGAACAGGTGCGAGGAGTACAGGTCCTGGTGGTAGTCCAGAAGCACGCGGAAGCCCCGGTCGGTGAACGCCCTGATCTGCGCGATGGCCCGGTCGAGGTAGGCGTGGTCGATCCGGTCGGGGGCGGGCTGGACGCCCTCCCAGCTGATCAGGAAGCGGACCGCGTTGGCGCCGGTCAGATCCCGCATCGCCTGTGCCGACTCGGCGGCGTCCGCGGCGCTGCGGAAGGGCAGCAGGTCGTTCTCGTAGAGCTTCGTGCTCCCCGAGACGTTGAAGCCGCGCAGCGTCACCTCGCGGCCGTCGCCGTCCCGGAACACCCAGTTCCCGTCCCCCGGCGAGACCACGACCGCCCCCGGTGCGTCGGCCGCGATCAGCGACGCGTCCGCCTTCGAGGGACTCGCGGTGACGGCCGACGCACCCGCCATCGCCAGGAGCACGGCGGACGTGAGCCGGACGGAACGGAGCGACGCGATCGGAACGCGAAGTACGGGCATGGCGGGGGGCCTTTCTGCTGGGGCCCTCCACTGTGCAAGAAGGTTCTTGCATGCGCAAGAGCTATCTTGCGTCCGTGTCCTCCACCACGCGCGAACGCATCCTCGACGCGGCTCTGGCGCTGATCCAGCAGCGCGGCTTCGGCGGCACGACCGTCACCGACATCGAGGAACTGGCCGGGTTGTCTCCCGGCAGCGGCAGCTTCTACCGGCATTTCAGGTCGAAGGAGGACGTGTTCGGCGAGGTCTTCGAGCGGGAACTCGGCCGCGCCCAGCAGCACCGCCAGGCCTTCGAACGCGGGCCCGTCACCGCCGACCCGACGGAGGCGCTCACCCGGCGCCTCCAGCAGCAACTCGACTACCTGGCCGAGATCAGGCCGCTGATCACGCTGCTGGCCCGCGAACACGGCAGGTTCCCCGAACTCACCCGCAAGATCCGCGGCGCGCTCCTGGACGAGGGCATCGCCGAGGAGGCCGAGCACCTGACACGGGACCTGCCGGCCCTGCCCGGCGACGACGACCCGCACGCGCTTCTCGCGGTCGTGGTCTCCGCCCTGACCGGATACCACCTGTCCCGCGAGTTCTTCGGCCGCCCCCCGGCCGACGTCGACCCCGCCAGGTTCACCGCCGCCCTCGCCGCCCTCCTCACAACACCCCGCTAGCCACCACGCCGGCCGGTCAGGGGAGTTTGGCCAGGGCGCCGTAGGCGGAGACCTGGGCGGGGGTGGGGGCGGGGGGCTCGGCGGGATCGCGGCGCCACTGCGACACCAGGACCACGCCGGGCTGGACGAGTTCGAGCGCCTGGCCGGTGAAGACGAGCCGCTCGAACTCGGCGGCGGTCCGGGGCTGGGTGCGGACGCCGTCGTCACGGTAACCGGCCGACGCCGACCGCAGCGCCGGTTCGTGCTCGGCCGTCACATGGCTGGCGAGCACGTAGCTGCCCGGCGGCAGTGCCTCAACGAGGGTGCGGACGATCTCGGCGGGCCGCTGCTCGTCGGGGATGAAGTGCAGGATGGCGCTCAGGATCAGCGCGATGGGCTCGTCGAAATCCAGGATCGTGCGGACGAGTCCGCTGTCGACGATGGACCGGGGCTCGCGGATGTCGGCGTCCAGATAGCCCACCTGCCCCCTGGGATCGGACACCAGCAGGGCGCGGGCGTGCACCAGCACGATCGGGTCGTTGTCGACGTAGGCGATCCGCGCCTCGGGCGCGACCTCCTGCGCGACCTCGTGCACGTTCGGTGACGTCGGAATGCCGGTCCCGATGTCGAGGAATTGCCGGATTCCGGCTTCGGCGGCGAGGTGCCGGACGCCGCGGAGCAGGAATCTGCGGTTCTCCTGGGCGCCGACTCGAATGGCCGGAAAGGCCTCCGCGATTTTGGCGGCGGCGGTCCGGTCGGTGGCGAAGTTGTCCTTTCCGCCCAGCAGATAGTCGTATACCCGCGCGGAGGAGGGATTGGCGGCATCGACGAGGGTGCGCGCGGCCGCGGGAACCGCGGCGGCTCCGGGGGGCGGCGTTCTCTCTTCTCGTGGGGTCGGCACGTTCCGGTGACTCGCACTCCTGGCGACGGCAGAGGGGAGTAGTTTAACGTGACCGGCAATGCCGGAAGAGATGTCCCAAGAATGTCGCCTCCCGTAATCGACCGATCGGGGACCGTGATGAGGATCGCCATAGCCAGCGCGTCCGGCCGACTCGCCCGCGGCACCGCGAAGTATGTGCTGGAAAAGGTCTCTCCCGATGACGTCATCCTGGTCAGCAGGAACGTCGACGCGCTCACCGAGTTCGCGGACCACGGCGTGGCCGTACGGTACGGCGACTACGACCGGCCGGAGACGCTGCCCGCGGCGTTCGAGGGCGCCGACCGGCTCTACCTGGTCAGCCTGCACGAGCTCGGCCACCGCGTCACCCAGCACCGCAACGCCGTCGACGCGGCCGTGGCCGCCGGGGTACGGCACATCGTCTACACGTCCTACATCATGGTCGATCCCGCCTGCCCGTCCACGGTCGTCCCCGACCACCTGCGCACCCATGAGCTGCTGGACGACTCCGGGCTCGACGTGACGTACCTGCGCAACGGCCTCTTCGCCGAGACCCCGGTCACCCAGATCCTGCCGCCGGCGATCGGCCGCGGGATGCTGGTGGACAACACCGATCACGCCCGGGGCGCCTTCGTCCACCGCGACGACTGCGCCGCCGTCGCCGCCGCGGTGCTGACGTCCTCCGGTCACGAGGGCAGGACCTACGACGTCACCGGTCCCGAGCTGCTCAGCTTCGCCGACCTCACCGCGCTCGCCGCCAAGGTTTCCGGCCGCCCCGTCGGCTACCTCAGCGTGGACGACGCGGAGTTCGACGCGCAGCTGCGCGCGGCGGGCGTGCCCGACGAGGTGCGCGGCATGATCGTCTCCTTCGGCGTGTCCCTCCGCGCCGGCTTCGGGGAGCCGCTGACCGACACGGTCCAGCGCCTCACCGGCCGCCCGGCCCGCCCCATCACCGACCTGATGGAACAGCACCGCGCCCTGCTGGCGGGCGAGACGGGCGAGTGACGGCCGGGCCGCAGGCCCACCCCGCCCCAGCCGCAGATCTACATGCGGTGACGTGGAGACGCGGCAACCGGCCCCCTGCGACGCCCTGCCGGGCCGGGTCAGGACGCCGGGACGACGTGGTTCGGTCGCGAATGGGGTGACAACAGGCGGATCGGCTGCAAGGCTTTCCTCGCACCCGGTCCGCCTCTGCGTGGTGACCGGGTGCCTTCAGGCCGGTGCGCATTGGGGTGCGGTACGGCACAGGGGACAGCGAGGAGGCGACGGTTGTGACCGTCTCGATGGTGAAGGGCCAGCGGATCTCGCTGGAGAAGCCCGGCGGTGCGCTGAGCATGGTCCGGATGGGCCTCGGCTGGGACGCGGTGAAGAAGAAGGGCTTCTTCGGTTCCCGGGAGCGGGAGATCGACCTCGACGCGTCCTGCGTGCTCTTCGCCGACGGCAACATCGCCGACGTGGTCTACTTCGGCAAGCTGACCAGCGACGACGGCTCCGTCCGGCACACCGGCGACAACCTGACCGGGGCGGGCGACGGCGACGACGAGTCGGTGATCGTCGACCTGGGGAGGCTGCCGGTGCACGTCACGTCACTGGTGTTCACGGTCAGCTCCTTCAACGGGCAGACGTTCAACGAGGTGGAGAACGCCTTCTGCCGGCTGGTCAACGAGATGGACGGCGGCGAGATGGCCCGGTACACGCTGACCGGCGGCGGCACCCACACCGCCATGGTGATGGCCCGGATCTACCGTCACGGTGACGCCTGGAAGATGAACGCGATCGGCGAGCCGTGCCACGGCCGCACGTTCCAGGACATGCTGCCGACGATCGCCGGGCTCGCCTGACCGCCGATGACCGAACTCTCGTCCGGCGCCAACGCCCCGCTGCCCGCCCGGCGGCTGACCGCCACCGTGTCCTGCGCCGTTCCCGTGGACGTCAGCGCCCTCATCGTGGGCCCGGACCTGCGGGTCCGCTCCGACGCCGACCTGGTGTTCTTCAACGCCCCGGAGGCGCCCGGCGTGCGCTGGGCCGACGGCGGGGGCCGCCAGCGCGTGGACCTCGACCTCGACGCGGTCCCCGCAGACGCGCAGGCGGTGCTGATCGCGGTCAGCCTGTCCGGGACCGGCTCGTTCGGGTCGATGCCGCCGCCGCAGGTCCGGCTCACCGGCGAGGGCGACGGCCTCGCGGCCCTGTTCACCGTCCCCGGGCTGGGGCCGGAGAAGGCGATCATCGGGCTGGAGATCTACCGGCGGGACGACCGGTGGAAGGTGCGCGCCGTCGGGCAGGGCTACGCCGGCGGGCTGTCCGAGCTGGTCGAGGCGCACGGCGTCGAGGTGGACGACCCGGGCGAACCGGCCGCCGAGACCGGGCAGCCGGCCATGGGCGCGCCGCCGGGCCCCGCCGTCGGGGCGCCGCCCTTGCAAGGCGGGGCGCCCGGGCCGCAGGCGCCGCCTCCTCCGCGGACGCCCCCTCCTTCGCAGGCGCCGCCCGCCCAGCAGTCGCCGTCCGGCGCGGAGGTCGGCTACCTGGAACGGTGCTGGCTGGTCTGGGAGGACGCCAGCCGCTCGCTGGCCTCGTTCCGCTCCGCCACCGAGCACGCGCTCACACTGCGCAACGAGGAGATCGCGGGGCGGGCGCCGCGCGGGCGGTTCGAGCAGCTCATGGCGGCGGCCAATGAGCGGCTGCGGGCCGACGCCGGGCAGTTGCGCGACGAGCTGGCCCGGGTGGAGCCGCAGGTCACCGCGGAGGTCGCGCCGTTCGACGCGCCGTCCTGGCTGACCTGGCAACCGCGCACCGACCTGGCCGAGGGAGTCCTGGTGGGCCGGCTGTCCACCGCCGAGCTGCCGGATCTGCGGGTGCCGCTCGTCCTGCGGGTGCCCTGGCGGCGCGGCGTGTGGATCTCCACGGGCATCATGCCCGGCGACTCGGCGGCGTTCGCCTGGTCGCTGGTGACCCGGTTCCTGGCCGCCGTCCCGCCCGGGGTCGCCGGGCTCGAGGTGATCGACGCGGCGGGCCTGTCGGGCGCCGGCTGGCTCCACGGGTTCGACCCGGTCACCAGCGCCCGGCTGCTCGGCGGCGGGGTGGCGACCGGCCCGGCGGCGGCCGAGCGGCTCCGGCACCTGCTCGACCTGGTGGACCTGCGCCGCATCGGCGGCCAGGACGAGGACATGCTGTCCGGCGCCGGGCCCCCGGTGCGGCTGGTGGTGATCCTGGACGCCGGCGCCGCGGTCGCCGGGGAGCAGGCGGACCGGCTCCTGCGCCTGGTGGAGGACGGGCCGCTGGTCGGCATCCCGGTGCTGCTGGTGGAGACCGACACCCCGGCGGCCGAGTCGGTGCGCGCCATGCGGATCCGGCAGTCCTGCAACAACCTGTCCTCCAGCGAGGGCGCCATCGCCGACTCGTGGGTGGGCGCGGACTGGACGCTCACCCCGGAGGTGCTCCCGGACGCCGCCGGCGGCGCCCGCGCCCCGGCGCTGTTCGCGCACGTGCTCGGCGCCCACGCCCGCACCATCGCCTCGTACGACTAGGCGGTGGCTCAGGCGCTCAGGCGCTCAGGCGCAGCCCTCGAACTCCGGGACGGTGATGGTGACTTCGAGGCCCGACGTGGTGAACCACTGGCCGAGCAGCGTTTCGGCGGTTCCGTTCTGGTACATCCCGGTGAGGATCCTGTTGACGGCCTGGCAGCCCTTCAGGTCTCCCTTGCGCAGGCCGATCCCGTACCGCTCGTCGGAGAACGGCGCGTTGACCATGGTGGTCGCGGAGCCTGCGGCGAACCCGGCGAGGATCAGGTCGTCGGTGGACACGGCGTCGAGGCGTCCACCGGTCAGCGCCTTCACGCATTCGCTGTAGGAGCCCGCCGGGACGAGCTCGGCGGCCACCTCGCGCTCCTCGGTGACACGGCGCCAGGAGTTGGATCCCGACACCTGGCAGAGCCTCTTGCCGCGCAGGTCGCGCACGTTCTTGATCGACGTTTCCCCCTGCCGGACGAGGATGTCCTGATGCGCGACGTAGTACGGCCCGGCGAAGGTGACCCGCTGCTTGCGCTCCGGGGTGATGGAGTACGTCGCCACCACCATGTCGACCGTGCCCCGGTTCAGCGCGCTCTCCCGCTCGTCCGAGGACAGCGGCCGGAAGGTCAGCTTCTCCGGTGAGACCCCGAGCCGGCCCCCGATGTAGGTGGCGACATCGACGTCGAAACCCTCCAACTCGCCGTCCTCGGTACGCATGGACAGGCCCGGCTGATCGTCCTTGACCCCGATCACCAGAGCGTCGAGCTCGGTGATCGACGGCTTCCCGTCGTCGGCGCCGTGGACCAGCGGGGCCACCGCCAGGGACGTCACCAGGATCAGGACGGCCAGTGCGGCCAGGACGGCGGTGGCGACGAGGGTGTGGTTGGTGCGGGCGGCGTCCACGGTCGGCTCCCGTTCTCGGTGTCTCAGCGGTATTCCGACAGGCGCGGCCAGACCCCGGCCACGATGAGGGCGGCGATGGCGAGCGCCGCGGCGGGAGGCAGCCAGTCCCAGTGCTCCAGGGCCCGGTCGCCGCGCGCGACGGCGCGGGCCCCGATGAACTCGTGGCGGCTGATCCAGGCGTCGAATTCCTGGTCGTGTACCCGGAAGCTGCTGTCGGGCAGCTCAGGCGCGCCGTCCTCCGGTGCCAGGTGTATCCGCAGGGCGCTCGCGCGGTCGTTCTCGGCCCGGACGCCCTTGTCGTAGACCTGGTAATGCCGGTAGCGCGCAAGCTGTCTGCGGATCTCGCGCGCCTGCTCCGGCGTGGAGGCCCGGTCCGACCATCGGCCGTAGAACCCGCCGAAGCCGGCGGCCCGCGCGTCCTCGCCCGGTTTCGGCAGCTCCAGTTTCCCGACGTAGTCGTCGAGATTGGTCGCTCCCGGTATGTAGAGGATGCTCTGCGCTTTCTCCAGGTACATCTGGTCGTAGCGGTCGGCGTCGGCCGGATCCAGGAGCCAGCGGCCCCGGTCGGTGTCCATGCCCTTGAAGACCGCCCGGGTGCGGGTGAGCTGAAGGACGGGGTCGAGGCCCGCGGTCTTGGCCGCCCGCAGGTGATCCGACTCGGTGGCCAGCAGCGACGCCCCGGCCACCGTCAGCGCCAGTGTGCCCGCGAGCGCGACGGCGAGCGGCACGCTGAGCAGGCGGCGGAACCGCCGGGCCAGGTAGACCTGCAGGCCCGCCAGCGCGACCAGCAGCGCCGACCCGGCCCCCACCACCCGGATCCACCCCGCCCGGACGGCCGAACGCTCGTCCCGGTAGGCCTCGTCGACGTCGGCCGCGCCGTCCAGCGTCAGGTTGTGCGCCTTCGGCAGCAGGTTCCGCGTCATCAGCGCGGTCGCCGCCCGGTATTTCCGCACCGCCTCCGGCGGCAGCGCCGCCGTCGCGGGGCCGTCCCGCCGCCCGACCTCCATGGCCGCCTGCACCTGCTGGTCGTAGGTGTGCAGTCCGTCAAGGACCGACCGGACGGACTGCAACCGCACCGGGTCGCCCTGCGCCAGTTGCGCGGCCTGCAATGCCGCCCGCTGCGCGTCCTCGCGGCGGATGTCGTAGGTGTACCGGGTGCGGCTGCGCTCGCAGACCGAGCCTTCCGTGCCGGGATCGCACAGCCAGCCCACCTGGTTCCCGGCCAGCAGCGCGTTGGTCACGAGCGCGTCCATGTCGCTGAGCGCGAGGTACATGTCGGCGGTGGCCACCACCATCGGACCTTCGCTGTGCCCCAGCGCGTCCAGCCCCTCGCGCGCGTCACCGGACGCCATCTCCGTGGCGGTGAACAGCACGGCGAGCGCCAGCAGCGCCAGGGCGGTCAGGGCCCGGACACGACCCGCGACGGTACGGAGACCAAACAGCTTGGAGGGCACGCTCGGCTCTTCTCCTTCGGGGGGCGCCTCGGACGTACCAGTCTCGGGGCCCCGCACCGTCCTCGGCAAGATCGCAACACGATCAGCCGAGGGCGCGACGGGCCGTCGGGACGTTAAGAAAACTTGACATCGTGTCTGCTTTGTTTTACCTTCCCCGCATATGTCAAGTTTGTTTTACATGGGGTGGCTCATGGCCTACGAGGAGAAGCGGGCGTGGATCATGCTGGTGGTCTCGGTCGCCGCCTACGCCGTCTACGCGGCCGTCACGCTGGGGCGCGCGGGCCCGGTGCCGCTGGCCGACGTGCCGTACGCGGCGACACTGCTGTGGACCATCGGCGCCGCGATCGCCGCGTCGATCGTCCTCAACATCGTGGTGGGGGCGGCGTCGTCCGACCGCGCCAAGACGGACGCGCGCGACCGGGAGATCAGCCGGCTCAGCGACCACATCGGCCAGTCGTTCGTCGTCGTCGGCGGTGTGGCGGCCCTGGCCATGTCGCTGGCCGAACTGGACCACTTCTGGATCGCCAACGTCATCTACCTGGCGTTCGTGCTGTCGGCCGTCCTGGGATCGGTGGCCAAGATCTTCGCGTACCGCAGGGGATTTCAGTCGTGGTGAAGCCGACCAGGGTCACCAACTCGATCCGGGCCCTGCGGTTCGCGCACGGGCAGATGACCCAGGCGGAACTGGCCGAGCGGATCGGGGTGACCCGGCAGACCGTCATCGCCATCGAGCGGGGGCGCTACTCGCCGTCCCTGGAGATGGCCTTCCAAATCGCACGGGTGTTCAAGGTGCCTCTGGACGAGGTGTTCCAGTACCCCGACGGCCAAGGAGAACGAGAATGAAGGCCATCATCGGCGACGACTACGGGCCACCAAGTGGCCTGCGGCTCCGGGACGTCGGCACACCGGAGCCGGCGGCCGGCCAAGTGCTGGTACGAGTGCTGGCGGCCGGCGTGCACGTCGGCGATTGCCTCGTCGTCCGGGGCGCGCCGTTCCCCGTCCGCTTCGCGACCGGCCTGCGCAGGCCCAGGTACGGCGTGCCCGGATTCGACCTGGCCGGCCGTGTCGAGGCGGTCGGCGAAGGCGTCGAGGGGTTCCGCCCGGGCGACGAGGTGTTCGGCACCGGCGACGGCACCTGCGCCGAGTACGCCCGCACCGCGCAGGAGCGGCTCGCGCCCAAGCCGTCCGGCCTCACCTTCGAGGAGGCCGCGGCCGTTCCGACCTCCGCGGCCACCGCGCTGCGCGCCCTGCGCGAGGTGGGGAGGCTCAAGGCGGGCCAGGAGGTCCTGATCAACGGCGCCTCGGGCGGCGTGGGGACCTTCGCCGTGCAGATCGCCGCGTCGCTCGGCGCGCGGGTGACCGGCGTATGCGGGCCGGGGAACCTGGAGATGGTCCGCTCGATCGGCGCGGACCACGTCATCGACTACACCCGGGAGGACTTCACGCAGGGTGCACGGCGCTACGACCTCATCCTCGACAACGTGGAGAACCGCCCCTTGGCCGACTGCCGCCGCGTGCTCGCACCGTCCGGGACGCTCCTGCTCAACAGCGGCACCGGCGCGCGCGGAATCGCCATGCTGATCCGCCTGGCCAAGCCGCTCCTGCTGTCTCCGTTCACCCGTCAGGGCCTGCGCCGGTTCGTGGTGTCCCCCAAGCGACGCGACCTGGCCGCACTGACGGAACTCCTCGACTCCGGGAAGGTCAAGCCGGTCATCGAGCGGACCTACCCGCTGGCGGAGACCCCCGCCGCCCTCAGCCACATCGAAGGCGGCCACGCCCGCGGGAAGGTCGTCATCACCATAGGTCAGTAGCGGTTGGTTTCGGAGTCCAGGGCGAGGTTCTTGTCGATCGCCTCCGCGGACATCTCCTTGACTCCCAAGTGGTCCTTGGCGATCTGCCCGAGGGTGGGCAGGGTCTTGCGGTTCGGCCAGGTCCCCGGGTCCCACAGGGACGAGCGGAGGAACGCCTTCGCGCAGTGCATGTACAGCTCTTGGACGTCGACGAGTAGCGCCAGCCGCGGCCGCTTCCCCTGGACCGTCAGGTCGTCGAAGAACGGCGCGTCCGACACGAGCGTCGCGCGCCCGTTCACCCGCAGTGTCTCGTTCATTCCCGGCACGAGGAACAGCAGCCCGACATGGGGGTTGTGCAGGACGTTGCGGAAACTGTCGATCCGGTGGTTGCCGGGGCGGTCGGCGATCACCAGCCGGTGGTCGTCCAGGACCAGGACCGACCCGGCCGGGTCCCCCTTGGGCGAGACGTCGCAGGTCCCCTCCGAGTTCGAGGTCGCCAGCAGCACGAACGGCGAGTGCGCGATGAGCGTGCGCGCGTGCTCGTCGATCCGGCCGATGTCCTTGTCCCAGAGGGACTGCGAAGGCTCTTTGACGATCTCCCGGAGCTCGGCTTCGGTGCTCACGGTACGGATCTCAGAAGGACGCATCGTCCGAATATAAGGTAACCCTAACCGGCGAGGCGCTTCGGGACCTCCTCAAGCGCCGGGCCCGTCGCCGCAGTACAAGGGGGAGGAAATGCCGTTCGCGCCCGACCGCGTACGCCCGTGACCCCGCGAATGCCCGTGACCCCGGGCACTCCCGCGGCCCGGCGTGCCTCCGCGGACCGGGAGACCCGGACGCTGCCCGCCCTCGCGGCGGGGCCGGTCGAGATGCCGCACGCGATCCTGAGCTGGAGCGAGGTCTTCGCCCGCGACACCGTCTGGAACGAGCATTCCCACCCCTTCCACGAACTGCTCTGGAACGAGCGGGGCGCGTCCACGGCCGTGGTGGGACCGCGGGTCTGGACGATCACGCCCGCCCTCGGCCTCTGGATGCCGGCGGGCACGCTGCACTCCGGCTCGGCGGCCGCCGGCACCTGGTGCCGCGCCGGCTTCTTCGGCTTCGACGCCATGGCCTCGATGTCCCCGACGCCCGTCGGGGTCGAGATCACCCCGCTGCTCAGGCTGCTGCTGGAGCGGCTCGCCGACACCGGGCTGCCGGCCGGCTCGCGGGCGGTGACCGAGGCGATGGTGCTCGACGTGCTCGCGCCCTCCTCGCGGGAACTCCTCGTGCAGATGCCCGTCTCCGATCTGCTGCGCCCGATCGCCGACGCGGTCCGGAGCGATCCGGGCGATCAGCGGACGCTGGCGCACTGGGCGTCCCGGCTGGGGGTGAGCGCCCGCACGATCACCAGGGCGTTCAACGAGGAGACGGGCACGAGCTTCGCCCGGTGGGTCGCGGCGGTGCGCGCCCAGCACGCGGTCGAGCTGCTCGGCCGGGGGTGGGAGATCGACGTCGTGGCCGAGGAGGTCGGCTACCGGTCGGCCAGTGCGTTCGGCGCGGCCTTCCGGCGGACGACCGGGCTGACCCCGGGGATGTTCCGGGCCCGTTGACATGTCCCGATCTCAATAACGGATGTCCCAAACGCTTTATTGCGACAAGTCGGGCATTCTTTTAGGGTGCGAGGCAAGGCAAGCCTTACCTAACTACCTCTGGGCTTGCGGCTGCGCGGTTCACCGCTCCACGGACGCCCACCCGCGATCCAGGCGTGCGAGGGCCGGCACCCCAGCGGATTCCCCGAACATGGAGCACGGATTGAAACGTCCACACAGCCTTCGCATCGTCGCCGTCCTGGCGATCCTGCTGGGCGGCATCGTGGCCTGCGGCGACTCGTCGGAGAACAAGGAGGCGGCCGCGAGCGGCGGCTCCAGCGCCTTCCCCATGACGATCAAGCACGCCCTGGGGACGACCACCATCGAGGCCAAGCCGAAGCGGGTCGCCACGGTCAACTGGGCCAACCACGAAGTGCCGCTGGCCCTCGGCGTCGTCCCGGTCGGCATGGCCGCCGCGAACTTCGGCGACAGCGACGGCGACGGCGTCCTGCCGTGGGTGTCGGAGCGCCTGAAGGGACTCGGGGCCAAGACGCCCGTCCTGTTCGACGAGACCGACGGCATCGACTTCGAGGCCGTCGCCGACACGCGTCCGGACGTGATCCTGGCCGCCTACTCGGGCCTGACCCAGCAGGACTACGACACCCTCACCGAGATCGCCCCCGTCGTCGCCTACCCGGACGCCGCGTGGGCGACCCCGTGGCGCGAGATCATCCGGATGAACGGCAAGGCCATCGGGCTCGCCGCCGAGGGCGAGAAGCTCATCAAGGACATCGAGAACGACATCACGACGTCCGTCGCGAAGTACCCGCAGCTCAAGGGCAAGTCGGCGATGTTCCTGGGACATGTCGACCCCAACGACGTGAGCGAGGTCGGCTTCTACACGACGCACGACACCCGAACGAAGTTCTTCGAGGACCTCGGGCTGACGACGCCGGGCAGCATCGCCGAGGCGTCCAAGGGCACGGACAAGTTCTCCCTGTCGAGGAGCGCGGAGCAGATCGACGTGTTCGACGACGTCGACATCATCATCGGATACGGCGACGAGAAGCTGGTCAAGAAGATCAGTGAGGACCCGCTGCTGTCGAAGATCCCCGCCGTCGAGCGCGGCTCGATGTACTTCCTGCCCGAGACCAAGCCGCTGGGCACCGCCGCGAACCCGACCCCGCTGTCGATCTCGTGGGTGCTGGAGGACTACGTCAAGGCGCTCGCCGAGGCCGCGGACAAGGTCAAGTGACGTCGGTCGACACCGACCCGACGGCCGTCACCGGCCGCGCGCCGGACGCCGCCCTCGTGCGGCGTCCGGCGCGCGTCCGCGTCCTGTGGCTGCTCGTCACGGCCCTGATCCTGGCCGCGGTCATGGTCGCCTCCGTCGTCCTCGGCTCGCGCGACGTCGCCTGGTCCGACGTCTGGGCCGCGCTCGGCGGCGCCGACGACACCCTCGAACGTGCGGCGGTCACCAAGCGCATACCGCGCACCCTGCTCGCGGTGCTGGTCGGCGCCGCGCTCGGCCTCGCCGGCGGCGTCATGCAGGGCGTGACCCGCAACCCGCTGGCCGACCCGGGCATCCTCGGCATCAACATGGGCGCGTCGCTCGCCGTCGTCACCGCCGTCGCGTACTTCGGGCTCACCTCGCCGACCGGGTACATCTGGGTCGCGATGGCGGGCGCCGCCGCCACGGCCCTGTTCGTCTACACCGTCGGGTCCCTCGGACGCGGCGGACCCACGCCCCTCAAGGTCACCCTCGCCGGCGCCGCCACGTCCGCGGCCTTCGCCTCCCTCGTCAGCGCCGTCGTCCTGCCCCGCAACGACATCGCCGGGGGCTTCCGGCTCTGGCAGATCGGCGGGGTCGGCGGTGCGTCCTACGAGCGCATCGGGCAGGTCCTGCCGTTCCTCGCCGCCGGCTTCGTCCTGTGCCTGTTGTCCGCGCGGGCGCTGAACTCGCTCGCCCTCGGCGACGAACTCGCGGCCGGGCTCGGCGAACGCGTCGCCGTCATCCGCGGGACGGCCGCCCTCGGCTCCGTCGTGCTGTGCGGCGCGGCGACGGCCGTCGCCGGGCCCATCACCTTCGTCGGGCTCGTCGTCCCGCACGCGTGCCGCCTGATCATCGGCGTGGACCACCGCTGGCTGCTGCCGTCCTCCGCCCTGGCCGGCGGGGCGCTGCTCACCGCCTCCGACGTCGTCGGCCGCGTCGTGGCGCGCCCCCAGGACATCGAGGTGGGCATCGTGACGGCGCTGATCGGCGCCCCGTTCTTCATCTACATCGTCCGCCGGCAGAAGGTGCGTGAGCTGTGACCGCCCCCGCCCCCGCTCCCGCAGCCGTCAGGCCGTCCGCGGTCCAGGCGGTCGCCCGCGGCCGCCGCCGGCGCGGTGCCCGGCGCCGCCTCATCGTCACGACGCTCGCGGTCCTCGTCGTCGCCGGGTTCGCCGTCACCCTGATGGCCGGGCACACGTTCTACCCGCCCGGCGACGTGGTCCGCGTCGTCCTCGGCGAGCAGGTGCCCGGGGCGTCCTTCACGGTCGGGCGGCTCCGGCTGCCGCGGGCCGTCCTCGCCGTCAGCGCGGGCTGCGCTTTCGGGCTGGGCGGCGTCACCTTCCAGACGATGCTCCGCAACCCGCTGGCCAGCCCCGACATCATCGGCATCAGCGCCGGCGCGAGCGCCGCCGCGGCCGTCGCGATCGTGACGCTGTCCCTCGGCGGGACCCAGGTGTCCGTCTTCGCGATCGTCTCGGCCCTCGCGGTCTCCCTGATGATGTACACCCTCGCCTTCCGGGACGGCGTCGTCGGCACGCGGCTCATCCTGATCGGCATCGGGATCGCCGCGATGCTCCACAGCGTCATCTCCTACGTCCTGTCCCGGGCCGCCGCGTGGGAACACCAGGAGGCCATGCGCTGGCTGACCGGCAGCCTCAACGGCGCGAACTGGGAGCAGGCGCTGCCCGCCCTCATCGCGGTGGCCGTCCTCGCCCCCGTCCTGCTGACCCTGGCGCGCGACCTGTCGGCGCTGCAGCTCGGCGACGACACCGCCTCCGCCCTCGGGGTCCGCGTCGAGCGCACCCGCATCGCGGTGATCGTCGCCGCCGTCGGCCTGATCGCCTTCGCCACGGCGGCGGCCGGGCCGATCGCGTTCGTGGCGTTCCTGTCCGGCCCCATCGCGGCCCGTCTCGTCGGCACGGGCGGGTCCCTGCTCGTGCCCGCCGCGCTCGTCGGCGCCCTGCTGGTCCTCGTCGCCGACTTCGCCGGCCAGTTCGCGTTCGGCACCCGCTACCCGGTCGGCGTCGTCACCGGCGTCCTCGGGGCGCCCTACCTCGTCTACCTGATCGTCCGCACCCATCGGGCCGGAGGCTCACTGTGACCACGTCCCACTCCCTCACGGCCGAGCACCTCACGCTCGGCTACGGCGACCGCGTCGTCGTGGAGTCCCTCGACCTGACCGTGCCGCCCGGCGAGATCACGGTCATCGTCGGCGCGAACGCCTGCGGGAAGTCGACGCTCCTGCGTTCCCTGTCCCGGCTCCTCGCGCCCCGCGAGGGCCGTGTCGTCCTGGACGGCCGGCAGGTGCACCGCATGCCCGCCAAGGAACTGGCCCGCACGCTCGGGTTGCTGCCCCAGTCGCCGGTGGCGCCCGAAGGAATCACCGTGCTCGACCTCGTCAGCCGCGGGCGCCACCCCCACCAGGGCATCTTCTCCCGATGGAACGCCGGGGACGACGCCGCGGTCGCGGCGGCCCTGGAGGCCACGCGCACGACCGGCCTCACCGACCGTCCCGTCGACGAACTGTCCGGCGGCCAGCGCCAGCGGGTGTGGATCGCCATGGCGCTGGCCCAGCAGACCGACCTGCTCCTCCTCGACGAACCCACCACGTTCCTCGACGCCAGCCACCAGATCGACGTCCTCGACCTGCTGACGGACCTGAACCGGACCCGCGGCACCACCATCGTGATGGTCCTGCACGACCTCAACCTCGCCGCCCGCTACGCCGACCACCTCATCGCCCTCGCCGACGGCGGCCTGCACGCCTGCGGAACCCCGGCCGAGGTCCTCACCGAGGAATGCGTCCGCACCGTCTTCGACCTGGACAGCCGCATCATCGAAGACCCCGTCTCCGGCCGCCCCCTGATGCTCCCCATCGGCCGCCACCACACCCGCCCGCTCCCCGTCCCGGAGCAGGACCACGCCGAGGCGACGTCCCGCTGACTCCCAACCGTCCCGCTGACTGCCAGACCGCCCACGGGAACGCGCGGACGCGGTCACGGCCGCCGCCAAGGGACCCGTGCCGCCATCAGCGCACGACGCGGTAGCGCAGGTGGGTGACGCCGTTGCCCTGGAGGACGGAGACCGGCCCTTCAAGGTCGACCGGGGCGTCGTCGCTCTTCAGCCCGCTCATGAACGGCACGCCGTCCCCGAGGAACACCGGCGACAGGTCGACCCACACCTCGTCGAGCAGGCCCAGTTCGAGCGCCTGCCGGGCCATGGTGCCCGCGGCCACGTTGACGTCCTTGCCGTCCGCCGCGGCCTTGGCCTGCTCGATCGCGGCGGCCACGCCGCCCTCGGTGACGAAGGTGAAGGGGGCGGAGGTCTCCCGGTCCCTCCAGTGCTCGGGGAACCTGTGGGTGACGACGAAGACGGGCTCGCCGGTCGGCGAGTTGCCGCCCCAGCCGTCGGTCAGGTCGAACAGCCGCCTGCCGATCACACCCGCCCCGGCCGCGCCGGCCATCTCCCGCCAGTGGATCGCGCTGGCCTGGCTCATGCGGAACGTCCGTCCGAGCACGGGGACCTCGACGTCCCCCGAGTCGTGCCAGCGCATCAGCCGGTCGAAACCGCTCTCACCGGGGCCGGCGATGTAGCCGTCCAGGGACATGCTCGCCGTCGCGTACACCTTGCCCATGATCATGCTCCCTTCGCTTCCAGGATGGACCCGGGAGGCACGGGAAACTCATCGGCGCCGGCTTCGCCGCGGTCGCGCGGTCAGGCCGAGGCCGAAGCGGCGTCGCCGATGGCGGCGATCTGGTCGGCGAGTGCCTGCGGCGCGTCGAGTGGAACGAAGGTACGCGCTTCGGGGACCTCGATGAACTCGGCGCCGCCGAACGCCCGCGCCAGGCGCCTGCCCAGTCTCGGCGTGAACGACCGGTCGCGGGTGCCCCAGACCAGCCGGACGGGGCCGTCGAAGCGAGAGAGCCGTGACGAGACGTCGTTCAACTCGCTCGGATCGACCGCCTGAAGGAACCGGACGGCGTCGGACCGCACGGCCGCGTCGGTGAGCGCGGGCTCCAGCCACGCGCGGCTCTGCGCGGGATCGAATCGCCGGGCGAGGAGCCCGAACCCGAGCGGCGAGTGCCGGACCGCGCGCAACCTCATCGGCTGAAGGACGGACCGCATGCGGCGGGTGCCCTTGAGGAGGTTGAAGACCACGTTGAAGGGGAACGGCGGGAAGGTGTCGAAGGCGTCGCAGTTCGTGAGCACCAGGCGGCCGACGCGGCCGGCGTCGGTGTCGACGACGTACTGGCACAGCGCGCCGCCGGTGTCGTTTCCGACCAGCGTGACGTCGGTGAGATCGAGGGCCTCGAGGAAGCTCAGGATCTGGCGGGCGACGCCTCGCGGCGTCTGGTCGGCGTCGGGCAGCGGCAGGCGATGGGAGCCGAGCGGCCAGTCGGGCGCGTAGGACCGGATTCCCCGGGCGGCCAGGCGGTCCGCCACGCCGGACCAGAGGGAACCGTCGACCAGGAAGCCGTGGACGAAGACGACCGGCGGTGACGCGGCGTCCTCGGGGCCTGCGGCCCGGTAGCCGACCGTGCCGTATGTTAGATCGATTGTCTCCATCCCGGCCCATCTCCCTGAAGTGAAGTAACATACAACTTGTATGTACTTACGGACAGACTGTATGAAAAATTCTCCTCGCACGCAAGCAGAACGTTCCGCCACCACCCGGGCGGCGCTCATCCGCGCCGGCCGGAAGCTGTTCGCCGAGCACGGCTTCGCCGGCGTCGGCACCGACACGATCGTCCGCGCCGCCGACGTCAGCCGCGGCGCGCTCTACCACCACTTCTCCGACAAGACCGGTCTCTTCGCCGCCGTCCTCGACGAGCTGGAGGGCGAGACCGCCCAGCGGGTGGCGGCCGCGGCGTTCGCGGCGCCCGGGGCCGAGTTCGTCGAGATCATGAACCGGTCCCTGCTCGCCTGGCTGGACGCCTGCGAGCAGCCCGAGGTGCAGCGCATCCTCCTGATCGACGGGCCGTCGGTGCTGGGCTGGAGCCACTGGCGCGAGATCTGCCAGAAACACGTCCTCGGCATGATCGAGGGCGTCCTCGCTCAGGGGATGGCCGACGGCGCGATCCGCGAGCTGCCGGTCAAGCCGCTCGCCCATGCCCTGCTCGCGGTGGCGGACGAGGCGGCCCTCCTGGTCAGCGCGGCCGAGGAACCGGCCGCCTCGCGGCGGGACGTGATCGCGGTGGTGGAGCCGTTCTTCGAAGCACTGAAGCGATAGGCGTCGAAGCCGCCAACGCGCACCAACCCGAATGTGCCCATCGGCATCTCACTACCAGAGCATCATGGAGATCCATGTGCGGGCGTGGGACGGGAGGGGTGCGCCTATGGAGGCTCTGCGGTCCGGTGATCCCCGGCGTGCCGGCGGCCACCGGCTGCTGGGCAGGCTCGGCACCGGGGGCATGGGACAGGTGTTCCTGGGACGTTCGCCCGGCGGGATGCTGGTGGCGGTCAAGCTCGTCCATCCGCACCTGATCGAGGACCCCGACTTCCGGGCGCGGTTCCGGCGCGAGGTCGGCGCCGCGCGGGCCGTCAGCGGCGCGTTCACCGCACCCGTCGTCGACGCCGACCCCGAGGCCGATCCGCCGTGGCTGGCCACCGCGTACCTGCCGGGCGTCCCGCTTGACCAGGCCGTGCCGCTGCCGGTGCCCGCGGTGTTCGCGCTGGGTGCGGGCCTCGCCGAGGCGCTCGTGTCGATCCACCGCGCCGGGGTCGTGCACCGCGACCTCAAACCGTCCAACGTCATCCTGGGGGCCGACGGCCCGCGGGTCATCGACTTCGGCATCGCCCACGCCGCGGACGCCGCCGTCGTCACCCGGACGGGCTCCGCCGCCGGATCTCCCGGCTTCATCGCCCCGGAGCAGGCCCGCGGCGGGCCGACGGGGCCCGCCGCCGACGTGTTCTCGCTCGGCGCGGTCCTGGTCTTCGCCGCGACGGGCGTCGGCCCCTACGGGAAGGGGCCGCCCCACCTGCTGATCTACCGGGCCGTGCACGAGCGGCCGCGGCTCGGCGGCGTCACCGACCCGGCGCTGCGGGCCGTCGTCGAGGCATGCCTGGACCAGGACCCGGACCGGCGCCCGAACCCCGATGAGCTGCTGCGGCGGCTCGCCCCCCGCGTGCCGGAGCACACCGACCTGCACGGCGTCGGCTGGCTGCCCGACACCGTCGGCGCACGCATCGTCCAGTCCGGCGCGGACGTTCCCGACCCGCCGCGTTCGACGCTCCGGATGGAGCACGCGCCGGGACGGCGGCGCTTCCTGGTGGTGGGCGGGGCCGCTGCGGCCGTCGCGCTCGGCACCGGGGGAGTCGCGGCGCTGGTACGGGTGTTGCGTGAGCCGTCCGCGGGACCGGAGGCTCAGACGCCGAAGGCGTCGCCCGTCGCCTCCTCCGCGTCGGCGCCCCCGCCGATGCGGGACGGCAAAGTCCTGTGGAAGCGCTTCTCAGGCGACGAATACCTGCTCTCCACCCCCGTCATCGCGGGCGGGACCGTCTTCGCCGGCAGCGAGAAGGGGAACCTGCTGGCGTTCGACGCCGGAACCGGCAAGCCCCGGTGGACGTACCGGACCTCGCAGCGGATCGTCACCGGCCTCGCCGCCGCCTCGGGCCTCGTCTACGCACTCTCCCAGGACGGCGTCCTGCACGCGGTCGACGCCCGCACGGGCCGGGCCAGATGGCGGCGGACGGTCGGGAGAACGCAGGCCGACCCCATCGCCGCCGGCGGTCTCGTCTACTCGGGCGGCGACGCCGTCCACGCGCTCGACGCGTCCGGCGGTTCGGTTCGATGGCGGGGGAGCGGCGCCGGCCGGACGCCCGCC
This sequence comes from Spirillospora sp. NPDC048819, assembly GCF_040650055.1. Lineage (NCBI taxonomy): Bacteria > Bacillati > Actinomycetota > Actinomycetes > Streptosporangiales > Thermomonosporaceae > Spirillospora > Spirillospora sp. NPDC048819. Next base: position 143,831 of record NZ_JBEZGN010000011.1, read on the forward strand.
GTCGCCGGCGGGGCCGTCTACGTCCCCCGCGACAAGAGCCTGGCCGCCTACGACGCGTCCACCGGCCGGGCCCGCTGGACGTACGCGTCGCCCGCAGGCGTCCAGGACACCGCGGCGGCGAACGGCCTCGTGTGCTTCGCCGACTTCCAGGGCGAGAGGATCCACGCGGTCGACGCCCGCACCGGCAAGCGGCGCTGGACGTTCGACGTCGGCGAGACCGCCACGTCCCGGCCCGTGATGACGGACCGCACGGTGTACGTCTGCGACTACGGCGGGAAGGTGTCCGCCCTGGACTCCGCCACGGGCACGATGCGCTGGCAGGCCCAGCTCGAAGGCCAGATCCAGGAGAACCCGGTTCTGGCCGGCGGCACTCTGTACGTCCCGAGCGGGGTCTACTCTGGCGGCTCCGTGTACGCGCTCGACGCCGGAACGGGCCGCAAGGTGTGGCGGTTCCAGACCGACGATGGCATCGAGTCGGGCCCGGCCATCGCGAACGGGATCGTTTACACCGGATGCAAGGACGGCTATCTGTACGCTCTCGACGCGCGCGGCGGTTCCGGCGCCGCGACCGGTTGAGAGGGGAGAGCCGATGTCCGCGACGCGTCCGGGAGACCCCCGGCAGGTCGGGCCCTACCGGGTCGTGGCGCGGCTGGGCGCGGGCGGCATGGGGCAGGTCTTCCTCGGCCGCTCGCCCGCCGGCCGCACGGTCGCCATCAAGATCATTCACCCGGCCATGGCGGAGGACGGCGACTTCCGGGCCCGGTTCCGGCGCGAGATCACCGCCGCCCGCGCGGTCAGCGGCGTCTACACCGCCGCGGTGGTGGACGCCGACCCCGACGCATCCCCGCCCTGGCTGGCCACGACGTTCCTGCGCGGCATGTCCCTCCAGGAGGCCGTCGCGACGCACGGACCGCTGCCCGTCCCCGCGGTGCGCGCGCTCGGCGCCGGGCTCGCCGAGGCGCTGCGGTCCGTCCACCGCGCCGGGATCGTGCACCGCGACCTCAAACCGTCCAACGTGATGCTCTCGCCCGAGGGCCCGCGGGTCATCGACTTCGGCATCGCCCGCCCGAGCGAGGCCACGGCGCTCACCCGGACCGGCGCGACCCTCGGCACCCCCGCCTACATGTCCCCTGAGCAGGCGTCCGGCCAGGAGGCGGGGGCGCCGTCGGACGTCTTCTCCTTCGGCGCCGTCCTGACCTACGCCGCCACCGGCATCGGCCCGTTCGGGCAGGGCGCCGTCCACGAGATGGTGTACCGCGTCATCCACCTGCCGCCCTACCTGGACGGCGTCGCCGATCCCGGCCTGCGCGCGCTGATCGCGGCGTGCATGGAGAAGGACCCCGCCCGCCGTCCCGGCGCCGACTGGCTGCTGGCGCAGCTGTCCGCCGACCCGCAGGGCACGCAATGGCTCCCTCCGCACGTCGCGCACGACGTCGCCCGGCGGGGCCAGGCCACCGTCCCCCGCGGCCCCGTCCGCCGCCGCTTCCTGGCCTTGGCCGCGGGCGGCGCGGTCGCCGCCCTCGCCGCGGGCGGCACCGGCGTCCTCTTCCTGCTCCGCGACGACTCTCCGCTCCGCTGGACGTTCGAACTCCCCGAAGGCATGTCCATCAGGACGCGGCTGGTCGCCGCCGGCGGCGCGGTGTACGCGTTCGGCTCCGCCGGGCGGTCCGGGCAGACCTTCGCCATCGACGCCCGGACCGGGAAGCAGAAGTGGCGCGGAGACTTCACAACCGCCCGCGGCTCCGCACCGGCTCTGCTCGACGGGAGAGGCTTCGTCTACGACTCCTCGGGCGGGGACCTGCTGACCGCGTTCGACATGGCGACGGGCAAGACCGTGTGGACGGAGCAACTGAAGACGTTCGGGCTCGCGCCCGCCCCGGTCGCCGGCTCCGGCGTCGTCTGCCTCGCCGGCAGCGGCGGCACCGGGGACTACGGCGTGTACGGGTACGACGCCGCGACCGGCAGGCCGCGCTGGCAGTACCAGGTGGACGACTTGCTCGAAACCGGCGCCGTGATGTCGGGAGCCACCTGCTACTTCACGTCGAACGACGGGTTCGTCTACGGGATCGACGTCACCACCGGCAACGCCCGCTGGCGGACGGGGACGGGTGCGCGCTCCAGGACGACGCCCATGGTGGCGGGTGACGTGGTGGTGGTCCTCGCCCAGGACGGCTCCCTCCGCGGCCTCGACGCGGCCACCGGCCGGCAGCGGTGGCGCACCCCCTTGGGCGACGACACGGTGATCCAGGGCGCGGTGGGACTGCCGACGGGCGTAGCCGGCGGCACCGTCTTCGTCGGCGGCCTGAGCGGGACGCTGTACGCCGTCGACCCGGTGACCGGACGCCTGCTGTGGAAGCAGTCCGCCGGGACCGCGCCGGGCAGAGCCGGGTCGCGCGACTTCATGATCCCCGCCATGGGCGGCGGTCTCGCGGTGGTCACCGACGACGAGGGACGTCTCGTCGCCCTCGACGCCGCCACCGGCAGGCCCCGCTGGGAACGCAAGGTCGACAAGGGCCTCGGCGAACGGCCGCTGATCTCCGGTTCCCTGGTGTACTACGGCGCCGTCGGCGGCCTGACCGCCTTCGACCTGACAACGGGCCGCACACGCCACCGATTCGACTTCGAGGAAGTCCAACGCGTGGTGGGCTCAACGCAGTTCTACACCGCAGCGAAGGGCACGGTGTACTGCGTAGTAGACAGCGCCGTAATCCAGGCAATCCACCCCGCCAAGTGACGCCGCCCGCCAAGTGACGCCGCCCGCCAAGTGACGCCGCCCGGCGCGTGGCGCCGGCCCTGGTCGTGGGGTTCGGCTAGGAGCGTGCGGGGGTGGCCATGAGTTCGCCGTCCATGTTGACGTGGTAGAGGGTGCCGCCCGAGGCGCACAGGTCCCGGGCTTGTATCAGGCGGGACCGGTGGTCGATGAGGATATTCCTCACCAGCCGGCCGGTCGCCGGGTCGAACGAGGACAGGCCCCGGTCGCCGATGTGCACCAGGCCGTCCGCGAGCACCGGTCCGCTGTCGCTGTCGGGGTGCAGCCGCTGCTGCCACAGGCCGCGGCCGCTGGAGGAGTCCACGACGACGAGCAGGCCGTTGTGCGTGTTCACGAAGAGCCGGCCAGGGGTAACGATCATGCGCGGCGGGTCGACGGAGTTCTTCACCTTGCCGAGAGGGTACGTCCAGCGGAGTCGCCCGGAGCGGCGGTCGAACGCGTGCAGCACCCCCTCCGACCACACCATGAAGATCGTCTTGTCGTCGGCCAGTGTCAGCGTGCCGCCACTGGCGGCCGAACCGGCGAGTTCCGCCTGCCAGCGCAGCCTGCCGTCCGAGGCGGTGAAGGCGAGCACCGTGAGCGACTGCGCCTGGAGCGCGCCGGTGATCGCCAAGACCAGGTCCCCGGCCTTCTGGAGGGGCAGGGCCGAGCGCTGCGGGAGTTCGGCGGACCACCGGCGGCGGCCGGTCGCGGCGTCGATGCCCACCAGCAGGTCATTGGCGTCCAGATGACACACCGTCCGTCCGAAGGCGACCGGCCCGTAGGCGGTCGCCGGCCGCCGGCCGCGGCTCCACCGTGGCCGGCCGGTGCGGGCGTCGAAGGCCATCAGCGTGTGCTCGCGGTCGACAGGGACGCACACCACGCCGCCCGTCGCCGCCGGCGGCGGGCCGGTGACGAAGAGACCGGGCCGCTGCGACCACGCCTCCCGGCCGGTGGCGATGTCGTACGCGGCGAGCCGGCCGTCCTTGAGGTGCAGGAACAACCGGTCCGCCGACCACGTCAAACCCTCCATGGTGTCGGTGTGCACGTCCGGGACGCTCCACGCGACCCGGCCGACGCGCGGGTCCACGGCGGCGAACGTGGTTCTGCCGACGACGAGCAGCATTCCGTTGACGAACACCAGGCGATGCTTTTTCAGCAATCCCTCACCCGGTAGGCGAACCATCCAGCGCACCGTTCCCGGTGGGCCGCCGCGCCGGGTGCGCATGTCGTCGATCGCGAGGAACGCGGCCACTCCGGTGACCGCCCCGCCGGCGATCAGCACACGGCGCGGTATCCGCCGTCGGCGGCGGACGGGCAGCGGCGGCGGTACCGGTTCCGTGCTCCGGTGGCCGATCCCGGTGACCACCTGGTTCGGCAGCCACTGGGTGCCGTGCAGCTCCATGGTCGCGGCGTCGGCCAGCCGCGCGGTCACCTGTTCGGGGCCGGGCCGTTCAGCGGGATCCTTGGCCAGGCAGGCGGCGGCGATGTCGCGGAGCACGGGGTCGGCCACCGCCTCCAGCCGCGGCGGCTCGTGCACGGTGCTGTGCAGGATCCGGTGGACGGGGCCGTCGCCGAACGGGCCGGTCCCGGTGACGGCGAAGACCAGGACCGCTCCGAGGGAGAACACGTCGGAGGCGGGCTCCGCCGTGCCGTGCACGATGTGCTCGGGCGCCATGTAGCCCGGCGAGCCGATCACCTCGCCGCTCTGCGTGATGGCGGCGGAGTCGGCCGCCCGCGCGATGCCGAAGTCGATCACTCGCGGACCTTCCCGGCCGAGCAGCACGTTGGCCGGCTTGAGATCGCGATGGACGACACCCGCCCGGTGGATCGACCGGACCGCCTCCGCCAGCCCCACCGCCAGCGCCCGGACGCTGGCCGGCGGCAGGGGACCGTACGACAGGACCGCCTCCTCCAGGGACAGGCCGGGTAAGTAGGACGTGGCCAGCCAGGGCCGTTCCGCTTCGGGGTCGGCGCGCAGCACCGGGGCGGTGAAGACGCCGCTGACCGTTTGCGCGATCTCGGCCTCCCGGCGGAACCGTGCGCGGAATCCGGGGTCGTCGGCGAGCTCGCGGTGGATCAGTTTGATGGCCACCGGCCGTCCGCCGGGGGACGTGCCGAGAAAGACCTCGCCCATGCCGCCCTGGCCGAGCCTGGCGAGCACCTTGAACTGGGCGAGCTGTCTCGGATCGCTGGGTCGCAGGGGCTCCATCGGTTCTCTCCCCGGGGGTGGGTCAGGGGCCGGTGACGGCGACCAGGTCACCGGTCGAGCAGATGACGGCTCCGTCCGCCGCGGCGAGCCCGTCGATCTCGGCGTTGAGGCGGACGCGCCACTTCAGGCGTCCGCGATCCAGGTCGACGGCGTGTACGGTGTCGCCGCCGGGCGCGTAGAGCGTGCCGCCGATGCGGGCCAGTGGCGCCGTCGCCGTATCGGAGCCGCCGGCCTGGACGGGCACGGCGAACCGCTGCTTACCCGTAGCTCGGTCGAACGCCCGCACGAAGCCGGCCATGTCCTGGACGACGACGGTATCGCCGTACACCACGGGCGGCCTGACGACCTTCCCGGCGGGGACGCTCCAGCCGACCTTGCCCTGCCGCACGGCGTGAAGCCGGTCATCCGCGTCGGTGACGTAGACGGTGCCCGCATCCAGTAGGGCCGCCGCCATGCCTTCGCCACGATGGCTCCACACGGTCGCGCCCGACGCCGTTTGGAAAACCCGGAGTTCCTCCTTGGTCAGGACGCAGAGCGCCCCACCACCGGCGGTCAGCACCGGGCCGCTCGCGGTCCAGCCGAGCGAACGCCGCCACCGCTCGGTTCCGGTACGGAGATCGAACGCGATCAGCGCGCCCTCCGCCGCGAACACCAGCCCATCCGCCGCGAGCGGCTGGTCCATCGGACCGCCCAGCGGTACCGACCACCGTCTCTTCCCATCCGCGGCACCGAAGGCGGTGAGCTTCCAACTCGCCGTATCGCCAAGAGCGCCCTTCTCAACCGCCACGACCGTTTCTCCGTCGAGCGCCACCCGTCTGTAGGACCGCTTGATGTCCCGCTTCCAGCGCTGCTTCCCGGACCGGACGTCGACGGCCAGGAGCGCCCCTTCGCCGCCCGTCAGCAGGTCGCCGGCCAAGCCCACCACGTAGGCCGTCCGCGCATCGGTGACGGGAGCGGCCGCGGTACGCGCGTTCCGCAGCCGCCACCGCACCCGTCCCGTCGACGGACCGTCTCCCGCCGGACTGGCCGCCGCCGCGGCGGGCGTCTCCGGCGGCCGCGTCGGCGTCTCGGTCCGGGATCGCTGCCACGCGTTCAACTCGCCAAGCCCGGCGCTCGCCGCCCCCACCGCCGCGAGCCCGCCGACGATCAGCAGCCGTCTCCGGCGGACCCGCCGTGGCAGCACCATGGTGGCCGGTGGCGGCTGCGCCTGCCTGGCCCGTACCGCCTCGGCCAGCGGCGCGGGCAGCCATCCGACCCCCGTCGGCGCCGTGCCGGCCCAGCTCAGCCGGTCCAGCAGCATCGCCGACGTGGGACGCAGCGCGGGATTGCGGACCAGGCAGTCGGCGACGAGGCCGCGAAGGAGCGCATCGGGTATCGCGTCCAGGTCCGGGTCCTCGTGCAGCACCCGATGGATCATGACCGGGAGCGGGCCGTCGCCGAACACCCTGCGTCCGACGGCGGTGAACCCCAGTACCGCGCCCAGCGCGAAGACATCGCCCGCCGGGCCGACCTCCTGGCCGGCGGCCTGCTCGGGCGACATGTAGCCGGGCGTGCCCAGGACCCCGCCGGGACGGGTCAGCGCGTGATCGTCGGCCGCCCTGGCGATGCCGAAGTCGATGATCCGCGGGCCCTCGCCGCTGAGCAGCACGTTGGACGGTTTGAGGTCGCGGTGCACCACACCGGCCCGGTGGATGGAGTCGAGTCCCTCCGCGAGCCCGGCCGCCAGCGCCAGCGTCGCCTCCACCGGGAACGGCCCGTGCGTCTGGACCGCCTCCTGCAGCGACAGGCCCGGCAGATAGGCCGTGGCCAGCCACGGCGTCGACGCCTCGGGATCGGCCTCCAGCACGGGCGCGGTGAACGCGCCGCTCACCAGCCGGGCGTTGGCGACCTCCCGCCGGAACCGCGCCCGGAACCGCGGGTCCCGCGCCAGATGCTCGTGGATCACCTTGATGGCAATCGGCGTCCCGGCCGGTGTGCGACCGAGATAGACCTGCCCCATGCCGCCGGCCCCCAGCCGGGCGACCAGCACATGGTTTCCGATGCGCACCGGATCTTCCCGGGTCAGCCGTTCCATGGCATCAATGACGCACACCAGCGCCCCCGAGATCGACCCTTTTCCCCGAAAAGACATCGGTTTGTTCGCGACGGAACCGGAGATGCGAGCCCGATATGCCCGGGCGTCCATGGCCAAGGGCGGGTCTCGGCTCGGACTCGAATGCGAACAGCGACGGCTTCACACGGGAAGTCGTCGCTGCTAAGACGGGGTGCGCCGTCAGGGACTTGAACCCCGAACCCGCGGATTAAGAGTCCGCTGCTCTGCCAATTGAGCTAACGGCGCATGTCGGGGACCGGCCCTGGCCGGGGGTCCCTGGCGACAGGAAGAACAGTATCAGGAGCGGTGGACCAGTGCGAACCGGTTTAGTCCCGGACGGGGAGGACGCTCATCATGCCTCGCCAGAGGGCGATTGCGGTGGCACGGGAGCTGACGCCGAGCTTGGAGTAGATGCGGTTGACGTGGTTCTTGACGGTCTTCTCGCTGAGGAAGAGCTGGCGGGCGATCTCGCCGTTGGAGCGGCCGGTGGCGATGAGGTCCATGACCTCGGACTCGCGTGCGGACAGGCCGAGGGAGGTGCGGGAGGCGTGGCGGACGCCGCGGATGAGGTCGGGGACGGTGAAGGAGCCGGGGACGAGATGGCCGCAGGCGCCCGCGTGGAGGGCGTCCTCCACGGCGGGGTGGCCGGCGGCGGCGAGGACGAAGACGCGGGCGCTGTGGCTCAGGGGGGTGGCGTGGCCGGCGGAGGCCGCGTCCAGCAGGACGATGTCGGGGCGCAGACGCTCGGCCAGGGACAGCGCCGCGGCGGGATCGGGGGTCTCGGCGACGACCTGGAGTTCGTCGCTGGCGTCGAGCAGGGAGGTCACGTCCGCTCGGACCTGCGGGTCGCCGTCCACCACGAGTACGCGCAGGGGGGCCGTCTCGTCGACACTCATCCGTCGCCCTTGGGGGGTTGTTGACATTTATAGGGTCGGAGCATAACGGGCCGCTCTTCGGGAGTCGATGGACCGCGCCGGTCAAGCTCCTGCTCGGCCCCGGTCTCTCGCCGGAGTGTGTGGTCCGAGCAAGATCACTTGCGGAGGGCTCCCAGAATCGGGCATCCGGGAGGGAGCCTGACGCAGGACGCAGAGAAGCCCTGAGCATCTTCGCGATGACCAGGGCTTTTTCTGTTTCTGGCTTGGGGTGAGTGAGGGGACTTGAACCCCCGACATCTTGGACCACAACCAAGTGCTCTGCCAACTGAGCTACACCCACCGTGGCCGGGATCGCTCCCGGCTCCCAGTAGTGTAGCGGCTCCGGAAGCGTGGGTCAGCCGGAGGTGTGCCGGGTCAGCCGGAGGCGACCTTGGCGGCGACGGCGCGGGCGGTCTCGGAGTCGGGGCCGGGCTGGGGGACGAAGACGGCCGCGCGGTAGTAGCGCAGTTCCTGGATGCTCTCGGTGATGTCGGCGAGGGCCCGGTGGCCGCCCTTCTTCTCCGGGCTGGCGAAGTAGACCCGCGGGTACCAGCGGCGAGCCAGTTCCTTGATGGAGGAGACGTCCACCATGCGGTAGTGGAGGTGGCCGTCGAGGGTCGGCATGTCGCGGGCGAGGAACGAGCGGTCGGTGGCGATGGAGTTGCCGCACAGGGGGGCCTTCTTGGCCTCTTTGACGTGGCCCTTGATGTATTTGAGGACGACGTCCTCGGCCTCGGCGAGGGTGATGCCGCCGGGAAGGGCTTCGAGGAGGCCGGACGTGGTGTGCATGTCCCGGACGACCTGGGTCATCTGCGTGATCGACTCCGGGGGAGGCTTGATGATCACGTCGACGCCGTCGTCGAGGATGTTGAGTTCGCTGTCGGTGACCAGGGCGGCTATCTCGATCAGCGCGTCGTTGCGCAGGTCGAGTCCAGTCATCTCGCAGTCAATCCAGACCAGCCGCTCGTTCATGGATTCACCCTACGGCCACGGGCGACTGCGCGGGGCACTGAGCCGGATCGATTTAGGAGGTCACGCGGTGGGTGATATGGGCGGGTATGGGGATTCCTGGGCGTAGGGCGGGGTCGGGGGAGGGCGTGCCGAACGCCTGGTGGACGGGGAGGACGCCCGCCCAGATGTCGAGGGCGTGGTCCTCGTCGTCGTCGCCTGGCGGGCCCTGGCGGATTTTGACGGACGCCTCGTCCAGGGGGAGCGCGAGTACGGAGACGGCTGCGAGTTCCTTGCGGGTGGGGCGGCGTGCCGCGTCCCATTGGCCGGGGGCCAGCTGCTCGGTGATGACGCGGAGGCCGGTCAGCTTTTCGTCGGCGTCGGTGACGAGGCGGGGCGTCCCGAAGATGACGGCGCTGCGGTAGTTGATGGAGTGGTGGTACAGGGACCGGGCGATGACGATGCCGTCCAGGTGGGTGACGGTGACGCAGATGTCCTGGGACGGTCCCGCCATGAGGCTGCTCGCTCCCGTGGAGCCGTGCAGGTAGAGGGTGTCGTCCAGGCGCCCGTAGCCGGTGGGGAGGACGCGCGGTGAGCCGTTCATGACGAGGCCGAGGTGGCAGATCATGCCGTCGTCGAGGATTTCGTAGAGGACGGAGCGGTCGCCGGTGGAGCGTTCGGGATATCTGCCGAGCCGGGTGCGGGCGGTCGATGAGAGTGGGGTCATGGCCGTTTACGCTAGGGAGGCAGTGGCCTGGTCGGTAGGGCCAATCGATGCATATAGCCGGAGACCACTTTGTCGATAGACCTGCCTCTCAGCGTCGACCGGGATGCCGGGGAGCCCATGAGCGCCCAGCTCGTCGGCCAGTTGCGCGCGGCGATGGGGGAGGGGCGGCTGGCGGCCGGTGAGCGGCTTCCCGCGAGCAGGGCGCTGGCGGGGCTGCTGGGTGTGAGCCGCACGGTCGTGACCGAGGCGTACGAGCAGTTGTACGCGGAGGGCTGGCTGGAAGGCCGCCATGGGTCGGGGACGTACGTGACCGACGGCGTCGCCACGCCGCCCGTGCCGAAACCCCAGCGGGTCAAGACGCAGACGGTGCGGAGGACGGCGGCCCCCCACGAGATCGATCTGCGGCCCGGTCTCGCCTGGATCGGGGCACTGGACACTCCCGCGTGGCGGCGTGCGTGGCGTCTCGCGTCCGGGATGCCGCCTCAGCAGCGCCAGGACCCGCACGGTCTGCCGGAACTGCGCGTCGCCCTGGCCGACTACATCAGGCGCAGCCGCGGCGTGGGGTGTCCTGTGGACGGGCTCCTGGTCACGCGGGGCGCGACGAACGGGCTCGATCTGCTGGCGGCGACCGTGCTGCGTCCGGGCGACCGCGTCGGAGTGGAGGAGCCCGGCTACCGGCGGGCACGCGCGGTGCTGGCGGGGCGTGGCGCCGAGCTGGTGCCCTGCCCGGTCGATGAGCACGGCCTCGTCGTCGAGGGCCTCCCGGACGATCTGCGCCTCGTCTACACGACGCCGTCGCATCAGTTCCCGATGGGCGGCGTGCTGCCCGTCCCGCGCCGTCAGGCCCTGCTGGCGTGGGCGCGGCGCAACGGGGCGCTCGTGGCGGAGGACGACTACGACGGCGAGTTCAGGTACGACGTCGCACCCCTGCCCGCGCTCTACGGGCTGGACCCCGACGTGGTGGTCTACCTGGGCACGACCGCCAAGATCCTCACGGCGGACATGGGGGTCGGCTGGCTCGTGGGCCGTCCCGACCTGGTGGGGCGGATCGCGCTGCGCCGCGAGGAGCTGAACGACCGCACGGCCGTCGTGCCGCAGGACGCGCTGCGGCTCCTCCTGGAACGCGGCGACCTGGACCGGCACGTCCGCCGGATGCGGGGGGAGTACGCGCGGCGGCGGGACGTGGTCGTCCGGGCGCTGGACGGGCTGCCCCTGCGCGGCGACACCGCCGGCCTGCACCTGGTGGTGGACGTCCCGGCGCCGGGCGCGCGGCGGGTCGTCGGCGAGGCGGCGGGCCGGGGCGTTCTGGTGGAGACGCTCGATCACTGCCACGCGGGCGCGCGGCGGGCGTCCGGGCTGGTGATCGGTTATGGCTCGGCGGCGAACCTCGCGGAACTCCGCAAGGGCTGCGAGATCGTCCACGAGCTGGTGGAGACGCGGGCGGGGTGACGGGAAGGGGGCTGCGCTCGGAGGGCGGTCAGTTGGACATGGCGGACTGCGCGACCGGTACGGGTTCCGGGGCGGGTTGGAGTGGACGTTTCGGTGGCGGCTCGTTCTGCGGCGGGCGGACGGGGTCGGGCGTGCGCGGGGGCCGGGGGAGGAGCCGGGGCGCGGTCGTGGTGTCGGGCAGGGGCGCGCGCGGCCTCGGGATGGGGGCGACGGGGGTGTCGGGCCCGGTGATGCGGCGGACGTCGATGGCGCCCGGGTCGGGACGGTCGACGAGCGGTACCTGCGACGCCCCGTAATGTCCGCCGCGCGCCCAGTCCTTGCGGCCGCGGCTGGCGTGGTACGACTGCGGCGACGGCAGCGGCGGCCCGGTGGGCCAGCGGCGCGGGATCCCCCACGAGTCCAGCCACTGGACGATCGCGTCGATGCCGCTGAGCGGCGTGCCGGTGAACGGCGTCCTGGACTGCCCGATCACCATGATCTGCACGCAGACGCGTCCCTCATGGCCGACGCGCCCGCCGAGGAGGCGGGCGGCGCGGGTGACCGGCAGGAGCTGGACGATCTCGCCGGTGCCGGGATGCCAGACCAGGTGCGGCGGCCGGTCCTCCTTGATGAGGTCGGCGGCCACCGAGCGGGCGGAGACGGTGCGGGGATCGTGCTCGCCGGCGCACCAGACGACCCGGGGAGCACCTCCTCGCAGAGCTCCGCCGTCCTGTCGCGCCGGCATGCGGCCGGCTCCCGGCAGCCATGCGTCTGCCACGGTGTGTCCCCCCCAATCGGGCGGTCTAGTCCCGAATGGTCTAGTCCTACTCTCATAGCCCAGCAGGACCCATAAAGTCCAGCCTGCCGTCATGGGCCGGGTATGACGGCTATGACCCTTCGCGCCGGGTAGAGACCATGCTGCTCGGGTGTCGTCGCAGATGCGTACCCCAGGGTTTCGCCTAATCCACCTGGCACCCGCTTTTTCCTCCGGAGGTCGCGCTCAATCGGCCGTCCTGCATCGGATGCCGGAGTGTCATCGCAGGTCAGCGCGATGCTGGACGCCAGGTGAACCATAGCTGCAAGTCGGCCGGAAGTGGCCGAGGGGTCACCCGCCGCAGCGACAAGGTACCCCGGTGGGGTTCACAGCCCGGACCGAGCCACGTTCTAATAGGGCGTCATGACCGTTGACGCAGAGCTTCCGTCCGGGGTCCCCGGCATCGACGTCCCCCGCCTGGCGGAGTGGCTGGACCGCGAGCTGCCCGGATCGGGCCGCATCGGCGCGATCGACCTGATCGCGGGCGGGCGTTCGAACCTCACCTACGGCATCACCCTGGACGGCGGCCGCCGCATCGTGCTGCGCAGGCCGCCGCTCGGGCACGTCCAGCCGACGGCCCACGACATGGGCCGCGAATACCGGGTGCTGACCGCGCTCGGCGAAGGCACGGCGGTGCCGGTGCCGAGGACGCTGGCGTTCTGCGACGACGAGGACGTCATCGGCGCGCGCTTCTACCTCATGGACTACGTCGAGGGACGCGTCCTGCGCAGCCGCGACGACGCTAAGGACCTCACCCCCGAGCAGGCGAACGGCCTCAGCGAGGCGCTGGCCGGGGCGCTCGCCGCGATCCACACCGTCGACGTGAAGGCCGTCGGCCTGGAGGACTTCGGGCGCCCGAGCGGCTACATGGCGCGTCAGCTCAAGCGCTGGGGCAAGCAGTGGGACGGCTCCCAGGAGGCCATCCGCGCCACCGGGACCACCCGTGACCTGCCCGAGTACGACCGGCTCGTGTCCAGGCTCGGGGACCGGATGCCCGCCGACGCCCCCGCCCGCCTCGTCCACGGCGACTTCCGGCTCGACAACGCCCTCGCCCGACTGGAGCCGCGTCCCGAGATCGCCGCCGTGGTCGACTGGGAGATGTCGACGCTCGGCGACCCGCTGTCCGACCTCGGGCTGACGCTCGTCTACTGGGCCGAGGCCGCCGACGAGGACCGGCTCCCCGTCGGGGCCACGATCACCTCGGCGCCCGGCTTCTTCACCCGCCGCGAGTTCACCGAGCGGTACGCGGCGCTGACCGGATTCGACCTTGCCGACCTCGACTTCTACGTCGCGTTCGCGTGCTTCAAGCTCGCCGTCATCCTGGAGGGCATCCACGCCCGCTATCTGCAGAAGGCGACCGTCGGCGAGGGCTTCGACCAGATCGGCGAGGGTGTGCCGATCCTGCTGGACCGCGCACACCGCACCCTGGACACCGGCACCATCTGATCAGCAGTATTCGACCCGGGCGGAACCGCCCGGCGAGAACGAGACCGACCCGGTCTTGTCCCCCCAGCAGAAGACGTTCGTCCGGCGGACGGTCACGGTCGCGGACTCGCCCGCCGACAGGCGGCCGCTTCCACCAGCGCTCAACTCGCCGGACGTGCCGGTCACCCGCCAGGTCACCGGCCCGCCGACGGCGGTGATGCGGACGCCGCACGACTCGCCGCTGCCCATCCGGCACCCGTTCACATCCAGCCGCCCGCGCTTCGGGGGGTCGGGTTCCACGGTGCCGGGAGGAGGCGGGGCCTGCGTCGTCGGCGTCATCGACGGCGTCTTGGACGGCGACGGGGTCTTCGACGGCGACTTCGACTCGGTCGGGGACGGTGACGTGACCGTCGGGGACGGGCCGGTCGGCGACGCCTCGGGCTGACCCGAGTCCACTGGCCCGCCGCTGTCGCCCGGCACCACCGGACCGGTGGCCGACGTGTTCGAGCCGTCGCCGCCGCCGAGCGCCGACATCGCCCCCACGAACAGCACCACGACTCCCACGGCAACGGCGACGGCCCCGATGAGGGGGCCGCGGCGCCGGGGATTCCGCTCGCGGACGCGGGTGGGCGTCGGCTCGTAGGGGAGCGGCCAGCCGTACTCGTCGAACGGCTCGGTCCAGGCGGCGATGGCGCGGCGGTTCCCGGCACGGTCCTCGGCGGTCGTGGCGGTCAGCACGTCCAGCCGCAGCTCCGCGGGGATCGCCGCGATCGGCAGCACCGACAGCAGCCGGTCGGCCGGGAGCGGCGGAGTCTCGCGCTCCCCGCACACCGGGCAGCTCGCCACATGGCGGACGAGCGACGCCGCCGTCTGCGGGGACAGCGGCCACGACTCGGTCAGCGCCGAGACGCTGGGGCAGTCCTTCCAGTGGTTCTGCGCGATGAGGGCCGCGTGCAGCGCGCCGGCGAGGTCCTCGCGGGCCCGCTCCACGAGCGCGAGAGTCTCTTCCAGCGGCATCCCGAAGATGCCGGACAGGTCGACCTCGTCCAGCTCGTGCCGCACCGACAGGTCGATCGCCTCGCGCTGCCGGCCGTTGAGCGCGGCGAGCGCGCTGTGCGCGAGCAGCCGGCGCTCCTCGCGGCGGGCGAGCTGCTCGTCGGTCAGGTCGTCGTCGGCCTCCGGCGCCTCCTGCCCGGTGTGCCGGTTCGGGCTGTCGCGGCGCCGCATGCACTCCTTGCGGGCGATCGAGTACAGCCAGCCGCGCAGCCGCTCCGGCTCGGTGAGCCGGTCGATGTGCTCGCGGGCCGCGACGACGACGTTGCGCAGCGCGCCGGCCGCCTCCACCCGGTCACGCAGCAGCCCGTGACAGTAGTCGTAGAGGAACGGTGCATAGGTGTCGTAGACCTCGGTCAGCGCGATGACGTCCCCGGCTCGCAGCGAGTTCGCCAGCCTCAGGTCATCGTTCTGCTCGGGCCCTGGCTCACCGGCCACGGGAACCCTCCCAGTCGAATTCGGTGTTGTCGATCGTGCCCCCGGTGAGCACCGACGCCTGTCGGCCCGCTCTGGTTGCCTGATCTTGCCACCAAGTTGCTGAGATTTCTCCCCAGTGCTCGAACTTCCGTGACGGAATCGGTACACGCCGTGGCCGTCTGCCCTAGTGGATCAGCCTTTACACGCGAAAAATGTGACCTATATCACGTTTCGACTAGCCGCCATCTGGGCCGCCCCCACCGTCGTCCGGGGGGCCGGACTCGCACACCAGGGCCACCGCGCCCGTCGCGCCGGTGGAGAATCTGACTGTGCCGGAGCCTCCCGGCGGGTTGCAGGTCCCGCTGACGTGGGCGAAGCCCACCCCGCCGCTGGCGAGCGTGCCGCCACCGCTGGCGCTGACTCCCGATGCGCCCGTGACCGACCAGGTGACCGTCCCGCCAACGGCGCGCACCGGTAGATCACAACTGCCCTGACCGGTGCCCCGGATCGTGCAGCTGCCCACCTCCAGCCTCCCCCTCTTCGGCTGGGTGAGGCTGGGTCTTGGCTCGGACGACTGCGACGGTCGGCGCGTTCGTGTGGGAGTCGGAGTCGGCGTGGTCGGTGTGGGCGTCGGAGTGGCGCTCTCCGTGGGCGTCGGGGACTCTGACGGCTCTTCGGTCTCGCTCGGCAGGGAGGAGTCGGGCACGGATGTGGACGGCTCTGGGGAGCCCTGGGCGTCCGTCCGTCCCTTGGACGAGTCGGGCATGATGAAGAACGCGCCCGCCACGATCAGCACCACGGCGGCGACGGCGGCGAGCATCGGCCAGAGCGCGCGCGGGGCGGCCCGTCTCGAGGAATCCTGTACGCCCGTCCGGTCGACGTGGACAGGCCAGCCCCAGACGTCGAACGGCTCGGCCCGGTACGCGATCTCGGACAGGTCGGCGGCCAGGGCCGGGTCGGTGGCGGTGGCCATGACCAGGCCGCGCAGGTCCGTCGGCGTCATCGCGACGGGCATCACCTGGAGGAGCCGAGCCGCGGGCACCGTCCGGTCGCGCCGGGCGGCGCAGGTCGGGCAGGTCTCCATGTGGTGGACGAGCTTGCGGACGACGGGCGGCGGCAGCGGCCATCCCCCGTCGTCGGCGAGCGCGGCGACGCTGGGGCAGTCGGCCCCGTTCCGTGCGAGGTGGGCGGCGGCGAGCGCGTCGTCGAGGCGGGCGTGGGCCGCGCCGGTCATGTCGGCGGCGTCCCGCGCGTCCATGGCGAGGACGCCGCCGACCTCCGCGGCGTCCAGTCCGTGCCGGAGCGTGAGGTCCAGCGCCTCGCGTTCACGCCCGCGCAGCCCCGCCAGGGCGCTGTGGACGAGCTGGCGGACCTCCAGCCGCTGCGCCAGTTCCGCGTCGTCCAGGAAGCCGTCCTCGACCTCTGGGGCCTCGTGGCGCTCGGCCGGCCGGTCCGGGTCGCGGAGCCGCCGCATGCACTCGTTGCGGACGAGCGCGTACAGCCAGCCGCGGAACCGGTCGGGCTCGCGCATGACGGACACGTGCGCGTAGGCGGCGATGAGCGCGTCGTGCAGGGCGCCGGCCGCCTGGTCCTGGTCGCGCAGCAGCGCGTGGCAGTAGTCGTACAGGCGGGCCGCGTAGCGATCCATGACCTGGATGAGGGCGCTTGGATCACCGGCGGCCAGGGACCGGGCAAGGCGCTCGTCATCGGCGCGATCAAGACTGGGCCAACCGGACACGAGGTCCTCCCGCGGGCTGTGTTCGGAATCCTCGTCCGCGTCGTCGGGGACGGGCTGGAAGATTCACTGGGGAGCTGGTGCACTCTCCCGGCCCCGGTCTCCGACCGGCGGCCGCCGTGCCATTTCCGGCCGGCGTGCCGGGGGTCCGCCCCCGGCGAGCTGCACCAGGCTGAAGATGACTCACTTTCCCTGTCACGGGCCAGGGAGGGGAAAGTAGGTCGGAGGCCCGACGGCCCCGCTCCCCGTCGGGCCTCCACTAGATTGACGATCGGCTACGGCCCCCGGTTGACACCGATCGCCAGGAAAAATCAAGAACTACCTGGCGCATCCGGATGATCACCGACCGATGATCATCCGGATGCCTTGTCACTGGATGCGCCGGGACAGCATCTTGAGGAAGATCTTCTGGATCTCCTCCGGCGTCTGCGCGACCTGGACGTTGCCGTGGGTGACGTCGGCGATCTGCTTCAGTTCGTTGACGTCCACGCCCTTGCCGAACCCGATCATGTTGACCTGGATCGGCTTGTTCGGGTCCAGCATGCCCTTGAGCTGGTTCAGCGTGTCCTGCAGAGTCGGGCCGCCGGGGTCGTCGTTCTTCCCGTCCGTCAGCAGCAGGATGGAGTTGCCGAACTCCGGCTTGTAGGTCTCGTTCATCATCTTGTACGCGGCGAGCATCGTCCGGTACAGCCCGGTGTCGCCGTTCGGCTTGGGCCGCATCTGGTTGAGCGTCGACAGGACGAGGCCGCGCCGGGTGGTCGACCCGACCCGCTCACCGAGCGGGCCGATGTCCACCGTCTTCTTGTACGGGATGTCCCCGTTCATGTTCGTGGAGAACAACCACTGGCCGAGCTCGGTGTCGTCCGACATCATGCTGAGGCCGCCCTGCGAGATCTGCGCGATGGCCTGCAGCCGGTTGGTGTTCGGCCCGACCTTCTCCAGCATCGAGCCGGACACGTCGATCAGCGTGAGCATCCGCAGCCCGAGCGACAGCTTCGACCACGCCTGCATGATCTTCGCGACGTCCTCGCTCTTCGGCGCGGGCAGCTGCCGCGGCCGCGCCGGGCTGACGCCGGCCTTCTGGCCGAAGCCCTCGGGCGCCTTGCCGTCCGGCGTCCGGAACCCCGCCGCGTGGACGTCGTTGCGGGTCGCCTCGGTGCCCATCGCCTTCTCCAGCAGGCGGGCGGCGTTCTGCTTGGCGGCGTCCTTGGTGGTGACGGTGAACGGGTAGTCCATCGACAGCGTGCCCTCAAGCGGGTACAGCGCGACCGCCGGCTGCTCCGGCTTGCTCTGGTTGTAGCTCCACAGCGCCTGCTCGGACGACAGGGAGATCGGCTGCTTGCCGCCGCTGTTCTTGCGGAAGGCCTCGAACTCGGCCTTGACCGTCGGGACGGTGCTCTCCCGGACGGTCCGGACGATGCCGGTGAAGATCGAGTCGCGGTTGGGGTCGTTCGCCAGCAGCGTGCTCGTCACCATCAGAGAGCCCATGCCGGCCGCGTTCCGCATCGGGTCGGGCACCACGAGCCGCACCGTGCCGGGCGGGATCATCTGGTTCTTGGTCACCGCGCCGCCCGCGACACCGCCGGCGGCCTTGAGGAGGTTGTCCCAGGACGGGCTGGCGGTGATGCCCTGCTTCTTCAGCTGCGCCGCGAGCGACTGCGGCAACCCGACCACGATCGGGCTCTGCGCCACCGACGTCTTGGTGGAGATGACGCCGCTCTTGTTGTCCTTGCCCGCCTGGGCCAGCGAAATCCACAGCGAGGAGTCGGGGATCCACACGTCGGGGCGCTCGTTGGACGGGTTCGCGACGCCCTGCCCGGACAGCAGCGTCGACACCGACGAAGGCTCGACCTTCGTCACCGTGGCGTTGACGCACTTGCCGTCGGTCTCGTGCTTGCCGTCGTTGAAGCGTTTGGCGGCCTTCTCCACCACCGGCGCGATGTCGGGAGCGGCCGCGACCGACAGGCTCAGCGCGTCGTCGCCCGTGCACCCGCCGCTCTCGGCGAACGCGTAGACGCCGACGCCCAGAAGCAGCGCGAGGCCCACGGCACCGGCCATCGGCCCGATCAGCGCGGTCGCGCTGCGCTTGCGCTTGCGGCGCCCGTACTCGTAGCCACCGGACTCACTGCCGTAGCCACCGGATCCGCCCGAACCTCCGTAACCACCGGATCCGCCCGAGCCTCCGGACCCACCCGACCCTCCGCCGTAGCCGCCGGAGTCACCCGGCCCCGAGCCTCCGCCGAAGAACCCCGACGGGCCACCGTCGGAGCTGCGGATGGAGTCGTACTCGCTGTACCCGGTTCCGGCCAGCGGCGATGAGGAACTACCAGGCGGCGGTCCCTGGCGGCCCCCCGGCGGCTCACCGGCACCGGGCCCGCCGGGACGTCCACCGCGGTAACCCCCGCTGCCGGACGCAACGCCGTACCCGCCTGAGCCGTAGATGGGCTGCTCACCCGTCTGCCGCGGCGTGAACCACTCCGGAGTCTCGCCCGACGCCCCGGGGCCGGCGGCGCCGGGCGGCGCCCCCTGCGGACCGGCCTGCGGCTGGGCGAGCGGCTGGCCCTGGGCGTCCCGCCCGCCGAACCAGTCGGACGACCCGTCGTTGGCCGGACCGAAGACGGGCCGGGACGGGTCGTACCCGCCCTCGCCCATCCCCTCGGGGATGTCATTGCGATGACGTCCGCTCATGGCCTGCCCTCGATTCACCAGAAACCCGCCGATGTTCCACGGCACTGTAGTAGTACGAACTAGAGGTTACAAAGAACTCAAAACTGATAATGACGCAGGTCATGAGCGTATGTCTCAACGATCCTGGCATTGCCCCCGATCGGCACGCTCCGCGACGGCACCGCCACACCACGCCACCCCGGTGCGGACCGGTCGGGCGGCGGGGCATACTCAGCGCCCCCGGCCCCCGGATCCCGTTGACGTGCGGGACGCCCCACCCTCCGCCCACCGGCAGACTGGGGCCATGGCCAGCCTGGTTCCCGTCACCGACCCCGCAGACCCCCGCATCGCGGACTACGTGCGACTCCGGGACGTGAACCTCCGCAAGAGCCTCGAAGCCGAGCACGGCCTGTTCGTCGCCGAAGGCGAGAAGGTGATCCGCCGCGCGATCGGCGCGGGCCACCCCGTCCGCTCTCTGCTGATGGCCCGCCGCTGGGCCGAACCGCTGGCCGACGTCCTGGACGTCCTCGACGCCCCCGCCTACGTCGCCGACGACGCCACCATGGAGTCGATCACCGGCTTCCAGGTCCACCGCGGCGCCCTGGCGTCCCTCGAACGCCTCCCGCTCCCCACCGTGGACACCGTCCTCACCACCGCCCGCCGCGTCATAGTCTGCGAAGACATCGTCGACCACACCAACATCGGGGCCATCTTCCGGTGCGCCGCGGCTCTCGGCGTCGACGCCGCCGTGCTCGCGCCCCGCTGCGCCGACCCGCTCTACCGGCGCTCGGTCAAGGTCTCCATGGGCGCGGTTTTCGCCCTGCCCTACGCCCGCATGACCGACTGGCGCTCCGGACTGACCGCGCTCCGCGGACGCGGCTTCCAACTCCTCGCCCTGACTCCCGCGCCCGACGCGACACCCCTCGACGAGGTGCGGACGGCCGACCGCCGGGCACTGCTCCTCGGCTCCGAAGGGGACGGCCTGTCGTCCCGCTGGCTCCACGAGGCCGACCACCGCGTCCGCATCCCGATGAACGAGACGGCCCTCGCCCGCGGCGTCGACTCCCTGAACGTGGTCGCCGCCGCCGCGATCGCCTGCTACGGCCTCACGCGCTGATCAACTGCCGAACATGCCCTTTTTTGGCCGGCGGTGCGTGCCCTTCAGCCGCTTCGCCGCGCCGGCCGGCAACCGCCGCCGCCCGAGCCGCAGCTGCGTCAGCAGCAGCGAGACCGCCACCAGCAGCGCCGCCAGCCACGCCACCTGGGTGCTCGCCATCCGCTCGAACGTGAGGTCCTGCGCGACGGGAGCCTTGTTCCCCTGCAACCGGCTCTGCGGCGTCGTGGTCCCCAGACCGGGCGCCACCGATGGGCTCGGCGCCTGAATCGGCGGCAACGCCACCTGCGGCTTCTGCGGATCGAACGACGAGTTCGGATTCGGCGGCTCGACCCCGCTGATGGAAGCCGACGGCCCGCCGTCACCGGATCCGGAACCCGAACTAGAGCCACCACTAGAGCCATCGCCGCCACCGGACCCGCCACCCCCACCGGACGACGACTTCGTCGGCGACGGCTTCGGCGTCGTCTTCGTCGGTGTCGCACTAGGCGACGTGGACGGGGGCGGTGAAGTCGTCTTCGTCGGTGTCGGCGTCGGGGTCGGCACGACGTAGGTGATCGTGGCCTTCGAAGACTGGTCCGTCAGGCCGGTTGCGCTGACTGTGACAGTGACCGTCACAGTGACCGTCTTCTCCGCGGACTTGGGGATGGAGACCGTCGAGGCGACTTCGTCGTGATCGCCGCTCTCCAGCTTCCCGACGGTGCAACCGGCGTCGTCGAAGGGGGCCGGGCAGTCGCCGCTGATCGTCGCAGCGGCGGACTCCGGGCTGGCCGTGATGTTCACGATCTCGATGCCGGAAACGGCGCCGTTCTCGGCCACGATGTGCGTGCGCAGGCTGACGACCTCGCCGGGGGACGCGTCCTGGGCGGCGGGGGTGACGCTCACCTTGAGGGCGCCCGGGGCGGGGGACGTCGTGCCCGACTCTGATGGAGTGGGGGACGAGGTGTCGGCGGCTATGGCGGATGCGCCGCCGGCGGCCAGGACGGCGGCCGTGCCGAGCCCGACAAAGATCGGTTTCACCGCTGATCGGCAGATCACTGCCGCAGCACCTCCGTCGCATCGCCGTTGAGCGCTGTGCCCGCGACCAATCGAGGGGTCGCCTCGAGAATCATGCGAACACGGATCCGCGGGGCAAATCAACCCCGTGCGCCATCAGATCAACTCCTCCCGGACGTCCTCGACCTCCGACCCGGGAGCCCATGTCTGCCAGATGCCCTGGTCGATGCGGTCGAGCCCGAGGCTCTCGGCGACCGGGGCGCGTCCGCCGGTGTATTCGACGCGCAGCCAAGTTTCGTGCTCGCCGACGATGACGAACCGTTCGCCGCGCCAGCGGCACGTCGTCCGGACGTAGCGGAGGTCCTCCACTTCGGACGCGGGGACGATGCGGCGGTAGCGTCCGGGGCGCAGTTCCTCGAACCCGTCGGTCGGCCCCGGCGCGTACAGCCTGATCTCGCCGTCGGCGCCCGGCGCGGCCTCGAAGTCGCGGCCGAGCCACCGCGCGATGTACCCGTCCCGGATCATTGGGTGGCCTCCGTCCGCCCGTCCCATGTGTCGGCGTTCGCGTCCGGCCGCAGCCAGGCGAGCCGGTCGGGGTCGTACATGGCGACGAACCGTTCGGACCGGTCGCGGCCGAGGAAGTACATCTCCGCCCCGAATGGGAGGCGGACGCTGTCCACCTTGTACTCGCGGATGGAACCGGCGCTTCCCGGCGCGAAGCCGCTTCCCGTGAACGGTGGCCGCTCGATCACCCAGCCGGACTCGCCCCAGGTGGCCCGCTCCTCTTCGTCCCGTCCGCCGAACGGGATCCGGTACAGGTCGGGGCAGTACGCGGGCCACCGGATGACGTAGACGCCCTCGTCGCCCGGTGAGAACGACGAGCCCTCGTACAGGAGACCCAGCGCCTCGTACAGCTGGACCGGCGTCTGCAGCTCTGCCACGTCACCCGTCGAATGGACGAACCCGCCGACCCGGTCGTAGCCCTGCTCCAGGTACCACGCGACATGCCCGTGCGGCACGACCTTCTGCATGATGGACGGCGACGAGACACGGTCGTCGAGGTCGGGCGGCATCTGCGGCGCCGGCTCGGGCCGCGGCGGCGGCACCGGGACCTCCGGCCGCGCCTGGACGAGCCCGACCCGCACCGCCCAGTCGCTGAGCGCCCGCACCTGGTCGCCGAGCAGCGACGCCCCGATGCGCGTTCCCGGGTTGAGCAGCATCGTCCAGTCTTCGCGGGGCCACGCGCCGATCAGCTCCCGGAAGTCGGCGTACACGAACCGGGACTCCGGCAGCACCTCGCGCAACCGGACCAGCGACGTGAACACCTGCACCGCCGACTCCGTCCGCAGCGCGGCGTCCCACCGGAACTCCCGCTGGACGGGGGTCACCTCTAGCGGCGCGTCGTCCGGTATCGGCACCAGGACGTTCGCGTTCAGCAGGACGCGCAGGAACGCGTCCGAGTCGCCGCTCAGCGCCGCCTCGTGCAGCTCCTGGTCGATCCGGTTCCCCGGCTCGAACGCCGGCTCCGGTTCGCCCGCCGCGCGCAGCGGCCGTTCACCCGGCGCGTCCTGACTGCTGTCGGCTCCGGCCGCGACCGGCATGCCGGGGCCGCTCGCCGAACCGGGAGCGTCGAACGCGGCGATGCCGTCCTGCCCGGCGGGTCCAGGCCCCGGAGGGGCGCCGGCCTGCGGGCCGGTCTCCTGCGACGCCCCGTGGGGATCGCCGGGCGTGTCCGGCATGCCGGGCGCCTCGTGTCCGTGCTGCGGCGGCTGGGCGGTGTCGGGCGCCGGTCCCTGAGCGGGGCCGGGATGGGGTTCGGCTGGGCCGGGGCCACCGACTGGGCTGATGCCGGGCGTCGCGGATTGTCCGGGGACGTCGGTTGCGGTGGGCTCCCGTTCGGCCTCGGCCGTTTCGCGCCCTGGCGTGTCCGCCGGGGAGCCGGCTGCGCCCGCGCCGGTTCGCGCGGTTTCGCCGGGGGCAGGGGAGCCGCCTAGGTGGTCTTCCGGTGCCGTCTCGCCCGGGTCGCCGAGCGCACCCGGATGCCCTTGCGCGCCGGGCCCGGCTTGTGCGGCCGGGGTGTCGGGCGCGGCGAAATCGTCCTCCCAGGTCGGTCCGCGCCGTGCGTGAGCGCCGCCGCTTGGGGCGCTCAAGCCCGCGTGGCCGCCCGGGGCTCCGAGCGGGTCCGAGGTGTCGAACGCCGACGCTCCGGCGGCACCTCGCACGGCCTCTTGAGGCGGGCCGGCTCTGTGGGCGGGCTCGCCGGGCGTGCCCGGTGCCGTGGGTTCAACCCGTGGCGTCTCGCCGGCCTGTGGGCTCGGCCCCTCGGGCGGCCCGGGGGCGGCGGCGGTCATGCTCGCGGGGGCGTCGAATGTGCCGGGGTCTTCGCGCGCGCCGATGTCGCCCTGCGGGCCTGCACCGGCCGGCATGCCGAGGGGCGCTGCTTCGCCGGGTGCCGGCGGTTCACGGTCGGCCGGGGCGGGCGGGCCGGCGTGGGCGCCCGGTTTGTCCCGGGGGGACGCGTCGGGCTCGGACGGGACGGCCGGTGCCACGGGGACGGCGGGCGTGTCCGGCGGCGGGGGCGTGGACGCGGCCGGCGGGGACGCGACCTGCGGCGCCGCAGGCGGCTGGGACGCGGCCGGCTGGGACGCAGCCGGCTGGGACGCGGGCTCCTCCGGACGCGGGAGGCCGCCCAGGGAGCGGACCTTGTCGCCGGGCATGGCCGCGTCGATGGGCGTCCCCGGGTTGATGGCGAGGGTCCACTCGGTGTCCGGCCAGGCGGCGACCATGTCCATGAGGGTCGGCATGATGAAGCGGGACGAGCCGATGGCCTCGTTCATCCACTTGAGGGACGTGAAGATCTGGATGGCCGTCCGGCCGTGCACGGGGACGGGCCGCCACGGGAAGCCGGGGTCGCCGGGGACGATTCCCCAGGGGGTGTCGGGGTCGGCGGGGACGAGGACCTGGGCGCCGAGGAGGATCTTGAAGAAGCCGTCGGTGTCGCGGCGGCGGGCGGCGTCGAACAGGCGCTGCTCGACGTCGTTCTGCGGCTCGAAGCCGTCCGTCATGCGCTGCGCGGCGCGCTGGTCGGCCCAGGTGGCGAGGCCGGGGAGCTGCTGGGCGAGGACGGTGCCGCCGGCGGGGGAGCCGGAGTTGATGGCCAGCAGCCAGTCGTGGTTCGGCCAGTAGCGCAGCGCGACGGTGAACGGCAGCTTGATGTACTCGGTGCCGGCCCCGGCGGCGCGGGCCGCCTCGATGAGACGTTCGGGCGAGGTGAACACGGGGACGACGGTGGAGCCGTCGACCTCCCTGGTCTGCCAGGGGAACCCGGGACGGCCCGGACGCATCGTGTAGTCGGTGTCGTCCGGGACGGGCAGCAGGACTTCGGTGGCCGCGAGGGTCTGCAGGAACAGGTCGTGGTCGTTGTTGGCGGCGGCCCGGAGCAGTTCGCGTTCGACGTCGTTGGCCGGCTGGAACTCCTGCCGGGGCGACTCGCGGGGGAGGTCGCGGTGCTGGTCGCGGAGTTCCTCCCAGGGGGCGGACGCGCGGCCGACCTGGGGCGGGCGCCCGTCGCCCTGCGCCACCTGCCGGACGAACCAGGACGGCAGCCGCGCCTCGATCGGCAGCGCGGCGGGGACGCCGTGGGCGGGCGCGTCGATGGCGAGCCACCAGCGGTTGTCGGGCCACGTCTCGGCGATCTCACCGAACCGGACGGTCATGAAGTGCTCGTAGGCCGGGCCGAGGCAGGCGCGCATCGCCGACGCCGACGTGTAAACCAGGACATGGACCCGGCCGTCCTCTTCCTGGGTCGGCCAGGACGCCTGCTTCTCGCCCGCGAGCATGCCGTCCACCAGGTCGGGCGGGACGGGGATGACGAGCTCGCTGTCCGCGATGAGGCGGAAGTAGCTCTCCTGGTCCCCGGCCCGTACGGTCTCCTGCAGTCGGTGCTCCAGTTCCGACGTGGGTCGCCACGCGTCGGCCACGGTCGCCACCCCCTGTTTCTTCCGTGCTCGTCCCCGCGCGACTGCCTACGCTACATGGGCGAACAGGACCAAAGAGCATAATCATCTGACCGCGCGCGAGACTCCGCAGGTCAGCGCGCCGTCAGCTCGGCGAGGGCGGTGAGCAGCCGCCGGATGTGCTCCTCGCTCGTCCCGATGCCGATACTTGCACGGACGGCGGCGCCCCGGTCCTGAGCGCGGTCCGCGTCGTCCCCGCCGAGCAGGTGCCGGACGAACGGGTGGGCGCAGAACAACCCGTCCCGGACGCCGATGCCGTACTCCTCGGACAACGTGAGCGCGACGTCGCGAGCCTCCCGGCCGTCGACGGTGAACGACACGATCCCGACGCGCGGCGCCCGGTCGCCCCACAGCGCCAGTTCACGGACGGACGGGAGCGCCGCGAGCCCCGACCGCAGCCGTCCCACCAGCGTCTCCTCGCGGGCGGCGAGCGCCTCCCAGGCGCCGGAGAGGGCGTCGCACGCGGCGGCCAGCGCGATGACGCCGAGGACGTTCGGGGAGCCGGCCTCGTGCCGCTGTTCGGCGGAGGCCGCCCACCGGGTCGTCCTTCCGACGTTCGCGCTGGCGCCGCCGCCCTTCAGGTAGGGGCCGGCGGCGCGGAGCCAGTCGGCGCGTCCGGCGAGGACGCCCGCACCGAACGGCGCGTACAGCTTGTGCCCGGAGAACGCGGCGTAGTCGACGCCGAGCGCCGTCATGTCCAGCGGCCGATGCGGGACGAGCTGCGCCGCGTCCACGGCGATGCGGGCGCCGTTGCGGTGCGCGACCCGCGCGAGTTCCGCGACCGGCCACAGCTCGCCCGTGACGTTCGACGCGGCGGTGACGACGAGGAGCCGCGGCCCGATCGGGCATTCGCGCAGGGCGCGGTCGGCGGCGGAGATCGCGTCGGCGGGGGTGGCGGGCACGGGCAGCCGCACCGCGCGCTTCCACGGCAGCAGCGCCGCGTGGTGCTCGGTCTCGAAGACGACGACGCTCGTCCCGGCGGGCACGGCGTGCGCGAGCAGGTTCATCGCGTCGGTGGTGTTGCGGGTGAACACGACCGCGGACCGCCGCCACGCACCGAGGAACGAGCGGACGGTCTCCCGCGCCTCCTCGTACGCCCCGGTCGTGACCTGGGACGCGTAGCCGGCCCCGCGATGCACGCTGCTGTAGTACGGCAGCGCGCGCGTGACGGCCTCGTGCACCGCCTCCAGGCAGGGTGCGCTGGCCGCGTAGTCGAGGTTGGCGTACGGGACGTGGCCGCCGTCCCGCAGCGGCACCGGGACGTCCGCGCCGATGACGCGGGGAAGCGGGCGAACCCGGACCCCCTCGGCGCGCGTCACAGCAGGCGTGATGGGGGAACGGGCGAGCAGCGTGGGCATGCCGGAACCTTCCGGGTCAGGGACCCCGGGAAAGGCCGTCGGGATCCGCGCTTGCCGGGACGCGTCCGCGTCCGGCCAGGTCCTCACCCGGGGCACCCCGTCGCGGACGAAGGGTTGCCGGCCAGCAAGCCGGGGCTTGACGCTGGCGCTCATGACCTAATGCGGAAGTATATGCGCAGCCCGTCCGGGATCACGAGACCCGGGCCGGGGAACGAGTGGAGGGTGCGATGCGGTACGGGGTGGTTCGGACGCTGGCCGGGGGCGTGGTGGCGCTCGGCGCGTCCGGCCTGCTGGGCGGGTGCGGGACGCTGGGCGGCGGACCCGGCGAGGTGTGCATCGACACGAAGAAGGCGTTCCAGCAGTACATCACCCAGGTCAGGAGCGTGCCGGCGTCGGATCCGGCGCAGTGGCGGCAGGCGACCGACAAGCTCGCCGGGCGCCTCGACGCCCTGTCGGAGAAGGCCGAGGACGACGACCTGAAGAAGGCCCTGAAGACGGAGGCGGACCAGCTCCGCGCCGCCGCCCCGGCCGTCGGCGGCGGCGACGTGGCCCAGCTCGACACCGTGATGAAGGAGACGCCGGCCCGGATCGGCAAAGCCTGCGAGTGACGGCCTCTCCGAAACCGTCCGGGCCGGATGCCGTCAGCCCGCCGGCCGGTCAGCCGGTCCCGCCGGTACCGCCTCCGCCGCCGTCACCGCCTCCACCGCCACCGTCGCCGCCTCCGCCTCCACCGTCGCCCCCGCCGCCGCCGGGATCGCCGTCGTCACCGCCGCCGCCTCCGCCGGGGTCGGTCGGGATGATCGTCGGCAGCCCGGTCGGCGGCGTCGGGATCTCCGGCTCTTCGGGGCCCTCGCTCGACGGCGGCTCCTCGGGACCGGTCGTGGGCGGCTGCCCCGTCTCGTCCGGCCCGCCGCCGTCCGAGGGGCCGTTCCAGCCGCCGCCCGGCCTGATCGACGGAGACCCGAACGACTTCGGCTCGAAGTCCTTGATGTTCACGGCGTCGCTCGTGTAGGTGCGCCAGATCTGGGCGGGCAGCGCCCCGCCGTACGCGCCGTAGCCGGGGATGTCCAGCGGCTTGCCGTCGCTGCGGAACATGGCGACCGACGTGGCCATCTGCGGGATGAAGCCGTTGAACCAGATCGCGCGGCCCTTGTCGGTGGTGCCGGTCTTGCCGGCGACGTCGCGGCCGTCGGGCAGCTGCGCACCGGTGCCGGTGCCGCCCCGGACGACCTGCTCCATCGCGTACGTGGCGTCCCGCGCGTTCTGCTTGCTGAGCGCCCGCTCGCCCTTCTCGGTGAACGTGCGCTTGTGGTCTTCGTTGTCGGTGACGGACTTGACGACGAACGGCGCCCGGTACACGCCCTCCGACGCGAACGTCGCGAACACCCCGGCCTGCTGGACGGGATGCAGCGACACGATGCCGAGCGGGAACGTGGCGGCCGCGCGCTGCTCCGGCTTCATCTGCGACTTCGGGATGCCCATCTTCTCGGCCATCTCGACGATCTTCTCGTTGCCGATGTCCTGGCCGAGGTTCACGTAAGCGGTGTTGATCGAGTTCTGGGTGGCGGTGACGAGGTTCACTGTCCCGAAGCTCCGGCCGGAGTCGTTCTTGATGGACGAGCCGTCGAAGTACTGCGGTGAACTGCCGTCATAGGTCGAGCTGAGCGTCTCCCCGCTCTCCAGGGCGGCGGCCAGCGCGATCGGCTTGAAACCGGACCCGGCCTGCGCCCAGTCGCCGAAGGAGCTGCTCAGCGCCTCCTCCAGGTAGCCGCGTCCGCCGTAGAACGCCAGGACCTGCCCGGTGGACGGATCGACCGACACCGCCCCCGTGCGGATCTTCTTGCTCATCCCCTCCGGCGCGTTCTGCTCCACCGCCCGCTTCATCGCGTCCATCAGCCGCTTGTCGAACGTCGTGGTGATCTTCAGCCCGCTGCGGTTGATCTCGTCCTCGCTGTAGCCGCGGCGCTCGGTGAGCTCCTTCTTGGCCACGTTGACCATGTAGCCCTTCTGGCCCTTGAGGACGTCGGTGATCTTCTGCTTGACCGGGGCGGGGAACTTCATCGAGGCCATGTTGGCGGGGGTCAGGTAGCCGTCCCGCGCCATGTTGCCGAGGACCGCGTGCCACCGCTGCTCGGCGACGGCGCGGGCGGGACCGGACGGGTCGGCGAAGTTGCTCGGCTGCTGGATCGCGGCGGCGAGGTAGGCGCCCTCCGCGGCCGTCAGCTCCGAGACGTCCTTGTCGTAGTAGGCCTTGGCGGCGGCCTGCACACCGTAGGCGTTGCGTCCGAAGTAGATGGTGTTGAGGTACTGCTCGAGGATCCAGTCCTTGGGCTTCTCCTGGTCGACCTTCAGGGCGACCATGATCTCCTTGAGCTTGCGGGTGATCGAGCGTTCCTTGCCGATGCCGCCGTAGTAGTTGCGGACCATCTGCTGCGTGATCGTCGAGCCGCCCTGCAACTGCTGGCCGGTCACCGTGGACCAGAAGGCCCGCGTGGTGCCCTGCACCGACACGCCCGGGTCGTCGTAGAAGCTGCCGTTCTCCGCCGCGATCACCGCGTTGCGGGTGCTCTCCGGAATGCGGTCCAGGTCGACGGCGTCCCGGTTGACGCCGGTCTTCGCGATCTGCGTCTTGCCGTCGGAGTAGTAGAACGTCGGCCCCTGCGCGACCGCCTTCTCCAGCGGCGACGGCACCGGCGTGAACAGGTAGGCGACGGCGAACGCCGCGACGCAGAACCCGATGAAGCCGAGCAGCAGGAACAGCGTCCGGCGCAGGAACCGCGACCGGCGGCTCCGGGGCTTGCCCTCCCCCTTGCCGCCGCCTCCGTCACCGCCTCCGGACCCGCGCCCGGGCGGCCCTCCCTCACGGGACGAGGAGGACTTGGACGCGGCTGCCGACATGGTCTTGGTATCACCGCCGGCCGCCCCTCCGACACGTGCGGCCGCCGCCTCATCGCCTTCGCCCCCGGGAGAGCCACCTCCAGGAGAGTCATCCACAGGAGCGTCACCTACCGAAGCGCCGTTCACCGAAGCGTCGTCTACAGGAGCGTCGTCTGTCGGTGAGTCGCCTGCCGGAGCGTCGTCTGTCGGTGAGTCGTCGACGGGAGGGGCGTCCGGGGATGCGTCGTTCGGGGAGGCGTCATTCGCGGACTCATTCGCGGACTCGCCTGCGATCTCGTCCGGAGTTTCGTTCGCGGGCTCGTCCGAGGGCTCATCCGAGGTGTCGCTCGCGGGCTTATCGATGATGGGAGATTCGCTCTCGTCCTCGTCGGGGATGGCGGCCGAGGGGTCTTTTCCGTCGTTATCGGATATGTCTTCCTCGTGGCCGAATTCTGCGTCCTCAGCGGATTCTTCGGCGTCGACGGTCAGGGTGACGGTCATGGGACCGTCCCCGCCGGCCGGTGGTCCGGCCTCGGTGCCGTGCTGGTCCACCTCGCCCGGACCGGTGGGCTCCTCGCCCTCCGGACCCTTTCTGCCGTTGCTCACAAGCCCCCCGTGATTATTGCGTCACCGACGATACCTGAGGGGATCCGTGCCGCGAGACGCTCAATGCACCACTCCCATGGCTTCCCAATAAGAGGACGGGCAATGCGCCTGTCCGGTTGTCGTGACGGATGTCGCAACGCGGACTTCTTGAAACGCCGAGCGGCGGGGCCCGACCGGGTGCCCCGCCGCTCTCGCTCATGCGCGGCCGTGCCGCGCCGGCCTCACTTCTTGATCTTGGCGAGGATGTCCACGACGAACACGAGGGTGTCGTCGCCCTTGATGTCCGGCGGCATGCCCTTCTCGCCGTACCCCTCCTTCGGCGGCAGGACGAGCAGCACGCGGCTGCCCACCTTCGCGCCGGTGAGGCCCTTGTCGAAGCCGGGGACGGTCTTGCCGGTGCCGATCGGGAACTTGGCCGGCGAACCGGACTTGAAGCTGGAGTCGAACTCCTTGCCGCTGTCCCAGATCGTCCCCTGGTAGTTGAGGACCGCCTCGTCGCCCTTGGCCAGCGCCGGGCCCTTGCCCTCCACGAGGGTCTCGACCCGCAGCTTCTCCGGGGCCTTCTCGTCCGGGATCTTCACCTTGGGCGCCTTGCCGGCGCCCTTGTCCTCGACCTTGGGCAGCTTGGCGTCGTCGAGTTCCTTCTTGGCGCCCTCAGGCCCCTGGTTCTTGTGGACGACGGCCTGGACGTCCACGACGAACACCACCCAGTCGGACTTGGTGAGCCCGAGCTGCGAGCCCTGTTCGCCGAAGCCCTCGGACGGCGGGATCTGCAGCACGACGCGGCTGCCGGACGTCTGGCCGATCATGCCCTCGTCGAAGCCCTTGATGCCGCTGTCACCGATGGTGAGCGGCTGCGTCGGCCGTCCCTGCGTCTCCTGCTCGTAGGAGGAGGCGAGCTTCTTGCTCTTGCTCTTCTTGGAGCCGTCCTCTTCGTCGCTGTCCTTGGACCACTGGTAGAAGACGTACTGGGCGTACACGATGTCGCCCTTGGTGATCTTCGTTCCATCGCCCTTGATCGCGGTGGACACCTTGCGCTTGCCGCCGGGTGCGAGGTCGGTGGGGATCTTCACCGAGGGCTCGGAGGCGAACTTGCCCGTCACCTCGATCTCGGGCGGCGGGCGGTTGATCCACCACCAGAGGAAGCCACCGAGCAGCGCCGCGACCACCACCAGCGTGATGATCACCAGGATCCGCCGCCGGCGCGCCTGCTTGGCGGTCAGCGCGGACGGCCGGTTCAGGCCGCTGCCGCGCCCGGCGCTGATGCCGTGCGGGGTGAATTCCGGGCTGCGGATGTTCTGGGCGTTCGGGATCTTCGCCTTCGCCTTGATCGCCGGCTTTCCCCCGGGCTTGTCATCCTCGGACATGTTTCCTCACTTGCTCCGGGTTTGACGACATCACGAACGTGACCACCCTTCCAGGGACGGGCTAAGCACAGCGTGAAAACCGCGCAAAGGAGGCCGACCCGCAATCTACCGGTCATCCTGGCCGGGTGTGGCGCCGTGTGAAAGACGCCGTGCGAGAGGCGGGCCGACCGTGATCTACCGGTCACACGGGCCTGTGCGGCACCGGGCTGGCGGGGGAACAGGTCGACCTGCAATCTACCGGTCACGCGGCACTGCGTGACAATGTCCGGCGTGTAACCGGGCGCATCCTGCAATGTACCGGCCGCCCGGCCCGCGTCGCGGCGAGCGACTCGCGCCGGTGAACGCCGCCGAATGGCAGTCTGGAGGGATGCGCCTCGCGACATGGAACGTCAACTCGGTCAAGGCCCGGCTGCCGCGTCTCCTGTCCTGGCTGGAGGAGACCGGGCCGGACGTCGTGTGCCTTCAGGAGACCAAGTGCCGCGCCGACATGTTCCCGGCCGCCGAAGTGGAGGAACTCGGCTACGCCACCGCGGCGCACGGGGACGGCCGCTGGAACGGTGTGGCGGTCCTGTCGAGGGTCGGAATCGAGGACGTGTCCCACGGCTTTCCCGGGCAGCCCGTGTACGAGGGGGAGGCGGAGGGCCAGACGAAGCTGACCGAGCCCGTCCTGCTGACGCCGGAGGCCCGCGCGGTCGGCGCGACGTGCGGCGGGGTGCGGGTGTGGTCCCTGTACGCGCCGAACGGCCGCGCGCCCGACTCCGCGCACTACCTCTACAAGCTCGACTGGTTCGCGGCGCTCCGCGAGGCGCTGGCGGACGAGTTGGCCCGGGGCCTGCCGCTGGTGGCGTGCGGCGACTACAACGTGGCGCCCACGGACGAGGACGTCTGGGACCCGGCCGTGTTCGCCGACTCCACCCACGTCACCCCGGCCGAACGTCAAGCGCTCGCCGACCTCCTGGATCTGGGCCTCCACGACGTGGTGCCGACCCCCATGAAGGGACCCCACCCGTATACGTACTGGGATTACCGGGCCGGGATGTTCCACAAGAACATGGGCATGCGCATCGACCTGTTCTACGCGAACGAGGCCGTCGCCGGGCGTGTCCGCTCCGCCTACGTCGACCGCGAGGCCCGCAAGGGCAAGGGCCCGTCCGACCACGCCCCCGTCGTCGTGGACCTCGACTAAGCCCCCGGTCTTCATCAGACGCCGCGGCGGGCGAGCAAACGCCGTTTGCCAGTGGCCTGATTGGTGGGTGGGGGTTGGAGGTCGGGCATTCGAGCGGAGCTCGTCCTTTGGATGGTGGTGGGTGGGGGCTGGAGGACGGTGTAGTTGTCCGGCAGCAGGGAGGCGGGTTCTCCGGGGCCCAGGCACCATTCGGCGGGCAGGCTTGGCCTGTCGCGGCGGGCGTCCTCGGTGAACGCCTCCCAGGCCAGCAGTCCGCCCGGCAGGACGGCCCCGGCCGCGCGCCCGAACACGGCCCGGTCCCAGAACCCGGTGCACAGCACGAGCGCGTACCCGGGCGGCCGCGGCCGCCAGCCGCCCAGATCGGCCTGGACGAGCGTGATCAGCGACGCGAGCCCGCGCCGCCGTGCCTCCGCGCCGAGCCGTCCCAGCGCGACCTCGGAGACGTCCACGGCGGTGACGTTCCGCCCGGCATTGGCGGCGAAGAGGGCGCTGCCGGACGGTCCGGACGCGAGATCGAGCACCCCGCCGTCCGGCAGGCCGAGGGACAGCGCCCGCTCCATCAGCGGATGGACGTGCGTCAGCGCCGGCGCGTCCCCGTACTTGGCGTTCCACCGGAGCCTGTCGGGGTGCCCGGCCAGGTCCGGCGGCACCCGCCCCGGTGACGTGTCGTCCATGCGGACGACGATAAGGCACGCCTGAACCGGTTCGGCGGGTGCCGCGGCGTGACGGGGCGGCTCAGCGGCGCTCGGCGATGAGGAGCATGAACAGCGCCGTCGGGAAGCCCTTGCGCCACCAGGGATCGTCCCGCATCTGCTGTTCCGTCGGGTGCGGCTCGCGCAGGTCGGCGATGACGAAACCGGAGTCTCGGAGCGTTCCAGCGTAGAACTCCAGCGGCCGGAGCCAGGACGTGATCATCGAAGGGGATTCCAGGCCGTCCACCAGGAAACGCTGGTCGATCCCGCGGGAGGCGAAGTACTGCGACGCCGGGACGCTGTTCATCGCGCCGTGCTCGGAGTTCTCCACGTAGAAGCACGGGTGGAGGGTCAGCAGGACCAGTCGCCCGCCGCTCTTCAGGACCCGGGAGAACTCGCCGAGCGCTGGGGCCGGGTCCTGCAGGTGGCTGAACAGGTGGTTGCAGACGACCAGGTCGAACGCGGCGTCCTCGAACGGCAGGTCCTCGACGCTGGCGCAGGTGAACGTGGCCGCTCCGTCCGGCGACGGATGTTTGGAGGCCGCGTCGATCAGCCCCTGGGAGACGTCGACGCCGGTGACGTCGGCGCCCCGGGACGCGAGTGTACGGGCCAGATATCCCTCGCCGCAGCCGGCGTCCAGGACGCGCCGCCCCTCGCAGGAACCGATGGCGTCGAGAACGGCGCCGTCGGTGAGGTCGGTCCGGTATCGGTCGCGGCGCTCCCTGATGATCTTGACCCAGTACTGTGCGTTGGCCTCCCATCTCTCCCGTGTCAAATTCGCGATGGCTTGCGCCGTGTCCTCCACCGGCTCCCCATTCTTCGAAAACCTGGTTCAGGCGATGCCCTTGAGCCGCCGCACCAGCGTGTTGCAGGTCTGTCTGATCCTTCGGTCCCGGCAGTCGGCCCCGCGCAGCTCGATCGCCTGGATCAGCTCGGTGATCTTCCCTCCGAACGCGGGATCGCGTTTCAGTGCCAGCGGGATGTACGTCGACACCAGGTAGTACAGGTAGGCGTCGTTGTACACCGCTATCTCGCGCAGCACCTCGGTGGCCGTGTTGCGCAGCGACAGGGAGCTCGGCAAAGTGAAGTCGCTGCTGATTCGGCCGTCTCTGGTGTAGGTCGGGAACGCCCATTCCTCCAGCGCCGCGTAAACGGGCGTGGCGTCGAGCTCCTTGCGGTACCTCTCCGCTAGCTCGATGTCGTTGGAACTGATGAGGGAGCCCATCACGACGCCGCGCATCATGAACGCGGTCTGCCGTCCCGGGACCTCGAAGCCGAGGTCGGCCTCCAGCGTCCCGGTCACCTTGCTGACCTGGTGCGTGAGGATGTTGAGCGCCAGGATCGAGTGGAACGAGTAGGTCTTGCGGTTCAGCCGGGGGGCCAGGTCGACCGAGGAGTCGAAGAGCGTCTGCGGGTCCTTCAGCAGGCCGCTGCCGGGCCGGGTGGAGTAGAGCGCGGAGAGCGCGCGGTCCTGCTCGCGTCCCCAGAACCGGGCGATGAAGGACGAGGTCTTCTGCGTCGCCTCGCCGCGCACGATGTGCAGCGCCGCCTCAAGGGCGTTCAGCAGGTGCTGCTGCGCGACGTCCGACCCCTCCAGGGCGGTCAGGTCGACGGCGAGGCCCTCGCCGTGCAGGTCGCCGACGAGCACGTCGCGGCGTTTCCGGATGGCGTGCGCCATCGAGTACTCGGCGATTCCCGGGACGGACGACATGAGGCTCTGCAGGGACCGTCCGCTCACCCGGTCCAGCCATTCGGCGTTGTCCCACAGCCGGAAGATCGTGCTCTCGTCGAGCCCGGAGAACGCCGCCACGTCGGACATGTTGAGTCCCATGCCCTTGGTGATCTCGGAGAGGGACTTCGGCTCACCGTCCGCTGTCATCACTCGCCCTAGATGTGGCACTTGTTGACGATTCGATCGTAGCGAAACGCCGGGTACGGGGGGCGGACGATGGACGGATGTATCCGTCCCGTCACCAAGGGGGGCGAGCGTCGCGGACGGGCCGGATGGCATGGCGGGCCGTCACTCCGATTCGCGGCCCGGGGTGCGCCCGATGCAGCCGATCAGCGGCACCGGGCCCGTGGTGTGGACGGCGTGCGGAAGCGGCAGGGCGGCCGGGTAGGGCGCGGCCATCTCCAGGCTCCCGCAGATCTCGGTGATCGCGTCCCGGCTCCGCGGCCAGAACGGCAGGTCGGGGTTCTGCGGCAGCCCGGCGAGCGGATCCAGCTCCGGCGTCCGCTCCGTGTGGGTGATCACCACGTGGCTGCCCGGCGGCAGCGCGTCCACCAGCGCGTCCACGATGCCGCGCGGGTCGTCCTCGTCGGCGATGACGTCGAGCACGCCGGTCAGCAGCACACCGACGGGCTCGCTGAAGTCGATCAGCCGCCGCAGCCCCGGCTCGGCGAGCAGCGCGGCCGGGTCGCGGACGTCCGCCTCGAACGCGGCGGTGGCCGGGTCCACGGCGAGCAGCGCCCGCGCGTGCGCGAGCACCATCGGGTCGCTGTCGACGTAGGCGACGCGGCAGGACGGATCGGCCCGCCGGACGATGTCGCCGACATTGTCGCCCATGCCGCAGGTCATGGGCAGCCCGCAGCCGATGTCCACGAACTGCCGCAGCCCCGCCCTCTCGGCGAGCACCGCGGCGGCATAGTCCAGGAAGCCCCTGTTCGCCTGGACGAGCCGCTTCACGACCGGGCATCTGCGCAGCGCCCACTCGGCGAGTTCGCGGTCGGCGGCGTAGTTGTCCTTGCCGCCGAGGTAGTAGTTGTAGACGCGGGCGTTGCTGGGGGCCGGCCCGCTGAACCGCCCCGGGTCACTCTCCTCGTCCTGCGGAGGAAGGAGTTCCGTCCATCGGGTCGCGTTCAGCGTCGGCCCCAGCGTCACGGCAGCCGCCATCCTTCCCGGACGCCCACCCCGAACCAGAAGGTGGCCGTCCCGTTCCTGCCCCGGCAGGTGCCGAAGTCGGTGGCGAGCGCCTTCAGCAGGACGAGACCCCGCCCGTGCACGGGCGGCGGCTCCTCCGCCCCGCGCGGCTGGCCCGGCGCGGCGCCTCCGTCGGTCACCTCGACCCGGACGTACCGGTCGATGTGCAGGACCGACAGCGTGACGGTCCCGTCCCGGCGCGGCCTGGCGTGCAGCACCGAGTTCGTCACGGCTTCGCTGGTCAGCAGTTCGAGATCGCCGAGTTCGGAGCGGTCGGCGCCGAAGTGCTGCCCGATGAGCTCCCTGACATAGGACCTGGCGAGCCGCACGGCGGCCGGCGTCGCGGCGAGGTCGATCTCGCCGATGAGACGCCCGGACGACTTGCCGTTGCTCCAGGCGGACGGAATTCCGAGTTCCAGCGAGGGTGCGGGTGCCGGGACGAGTACAGGTGTCCCGGACCACGCTTCTGATGCATTCATGGCGGCGTTGGCTTCACGTCTCCGTGTCGGGCTGTAAGCGAACATGTGTTCTTCGGCCTGGTCGAATTCGGACGTGGAAGTGAGACAACACACACTCTTACGCAGCGCGCATGTACCAGTCACCGATGCTTGCGCGGATGCAAGGACCTTGCCCCACGCTGCGCACTGTCACCGTCCGTCCGTGATCCACCACACGGTGCCGCGGCCGCCTCGGCGGGAAACGGGCTGCGGTCGGCACTCAATTCACACCTGACCAGGCCATCCGGGGGTGGACGTGCCCACGCGGAGCCGGGCGCGGAGCGCGTCGAAGTCACCCGGCAGAGCGTCGGCCCGCCCGGAAACCACCGTCGGATCTTGTGCGCGAAACGGTCCAGGACAACGGACTCGGTGCGGCGGTTTGAAAGTTGACCGATAAACTAAAATCCGCG
This sequence comes from Spirillospora sp. NPDC048819, assembly GCF_040650055.1. Classification (NCBI taxonomy): domain Bacteria; kingdom Bacillati; phylum Actinomycetota; class Actinomycetes; order Streptosporangiales; family Thermomonosporaceae; genus Spirillospora; species Spirillospora sp. NPDC048819. The sequence continues at coordinate 181,051 of NZ_JBEZGN010000011.1, forward strand.
TCCTCGTGGAGAAATTCGGCCCGACCTTACGCCCGAACGGCCTCCGCCCACATGCCGGGCTCGCCGAAAAGAATCATCGGAAATTCTCCCGCACCCCACTCGCACCTCGCTCGCACGCGGGCCCTGGCAGGCGCGGGCCGGGCCGGGCCTGGCCTGGCCGGGCCCGCCCCGGGCAGGCGCGGAGCCCGCGCCACGCCTGCACCGAGCCCGCACCCGCGTCGTGTGCTCAGTTGCGGACGCGGTGGACGCTGAAGCTCGCCGCGCCGGCGCCGCCGAGGCCATTAACGATCTTGGACGGGGTCAGGACCGCGAACCCGCCGCCGATCGCCCTCGGCCTGCCCGGCAGGTCGTCGGAGACCAGCCGGCCCTCCCCGTCGAGCAGCAGGAACCGCTCGGCCTCGGCGCGGGCCCCGGTCCTGGCCGGCCGGACGGCGGCGAACAAGTCCCCGATCGCCCCGTAGCGGGTGAGGAATCCCGTCTCCAGCAGGTCGTTGATCTTCGTGGCGCCGTCGCGGGTCTGGATCGTCACCGCGCGCACACCGGCATCGCTTCCCGGCTTGTCCGGCCCCCCATGGCACACGATGAGCGTGTCGCCGTCCCCGTCGCAGCGGGCGAGGGGCGTGTAGGTCCTGGCCAGTTCGCGCCCGGTGGCCCGGTCGAGGACGGCCCCGCCGTCCGCGGTGCCGATGACGATCGTCTTGCCGCCCTCGTCGTACAGCAGCTCCGGCTCGCGGTACCAGCCGCCGAGCTGCCAGCGCCACTTACCGTCCGACGCCCCGTACGCGATGATGTCGCGCCATTCCCGCCGCCCGTCCTTGACGGGGCCGCGATCGGCGGCGAGGACGAGACCGCCGCCGACGCTCTCCGGCTCCACCCTGGGCTCGCGCCACAGTTCCTTCCCCGTCGCGGTCGCGTAGACGATCATCTCGTCCGCGTTCGCCGGACTGCCGTACCTCGACACGTCGACCGCGAACGTCGTGCCGTCGGCCGCTCTCAGGATCGCGTGGCTGTTCGAGCCCGTCGTCCGCTTCTTCCACCGGACGCTTCCGTCCTTGAGGGAGAGCGCCGCGACGCCCTCCTCGTCCCCACGCCCCGAATACTCCACGAGCGACAGCCACGTCCCGCCCACGTCCACGAGATGGGGCACGCCGATGAAGTGCGCCTCGTCGCCGCCGCCGAGGGACGTGCCTTCGCGGACCGACCACCGCACCTTCCCGGTCGCCGCGTCCGCGACGACCTGCTTGTCGAGGTCGTCGTCCTTGGCGTCCCGGCCGGTGTAGACGATCGTGTCGCCGGCCAGCCGGATGCTCTGCACCGAAACCAGACCGGTGTCCTTGGCCGACTTCGACTGCGACTCCGGGACGGAGGCGAGGGTCCCGGCGGTGTGTCCCGTCCACAGTGGCGCCGCGTCGATCCGGGGCGGCTTCACCGTCGGCGCTCCCGGCCCGCTGGGCTCGGACGGTTCCGTGCCCACGGCCGCAGCGTGAACGACCAGCCCGTCCGGCGTGGACGAGGACGACCCCTCCCGGCGCACCCGGTACGCGACGGCCTTCTCCGACACCGCGGCGACCTCGCCGGGCGGCGCCGACCCGACCCGGTTCGCCGCCCGGTCGACCACGGCGCGCCGCGCGGGACGGTCGCCGTCGGCCGATGCGTGAACGAAGATCCGGTCCTGCCAGACCAAGCGGACGCGGGCCAGCGTCTTCTCGTCGAAAGGAGGCTTCTCCGTGGCGAACGGTTTCGCGCCCGCACCGGACCGGATCGTCACCAGCCGCCCGTCGGGACCCCCGCACGCGATCAGCGTGCGACCGTCGTCGGCGCAGGAGTAGAGGCGGTCGGTCTTCCCCGCCTCACCGCCCTTGGCGGATCCGCCCGCGGTGATGTCACGGCCGGTGGCGACGTCGAACAGTGCCGTCCGGCGGTCCATGTACGTCCGGTCCGGCTTCCGCTCCCTCACCGTGATGGCGGCCGTCCCGCCGGCCGCCGCCTCCAGATGGGAACTCTCGAACGCCTCACCCAGGTCCCACCGCTTCTCGCCGGTCTTCACGTCCAGGGCGAAGACGTCGGTGCCCTTCCGTTCCTCCCCCCACCCCACCGGCGGGGGCCGCTCGCCGCGCGTCTCCCCGAGCACCAGGCCGCCGGCGAACCGGTACGCCCAGCCGCCCTCGTGCTCCCACAGTTTCCCGCCCGTCGCCGCGTCCAGCGCGATGGTCTTCGGGTCGACGCCCTGCTTCGACTCCACGCTCGCGAGGACGACCCCCGCATCCGCGGCGAGCAGCCGAGTCTTCTTGTCGCGGTCGTCGTCGCCCTCGTCGCCGGAACGTGGCCGGACGAGGGGCTGCTTCCAGCGGACGGCGCCGTCCTTGCCGGACAGCGCCGCGACGCCGATCTCCGTCTCGTCGTTCCGGCTGCCCACCGTGTACTGGACCAGGACCGTCCAGTCGCCACCCTCGCCGTACACGGCCGGGCTGCCCGTGACGCTCCGCAGGTACTCCGCCCGGTAACCGTTGCCTTGATGGGCGACGGCGCCGCCGCCGCCCCTCAACGGGGAACCGGCGTCCACGGTCCAGTGCGGCGCCCCGGTCCGGACATCGACCACGGCCAGGCGCGCCGCACCGAGACCGACGTCCCCGGCGACGATCGCGACATCACCGCGCAGTTCGACACCGGCGACTCTGGACATGCCGAGCTTGCGCTCATCCCACATCGCCTTGTCGCCGAACGAGAACGCCGCCGGCCGCTTCTCTCCGTTCGGCAGCGGATCGATGTCCGAGCCGCCATCGCCGCATGCCTGGATCACCCCGAAGACCAGCACGAGAACCGCGAGGAAACCCCCCGCCGCCAGAGCACGTGACCTGTTCGACTTCGGCAGCAAGGCCGCACCTTTCCCACGGGAGCATGACAAAACCGCGGAGGCCGCTTCGCCGCGACGCAGGCGCGTCGAAGGCATCGATCAACCGCACCGAATCGGATGTCCGGAACAAGTACTTAGTTCGGCTTGATTTCACCCGAACTTGGCCACTTCCGGCCACCCGTCGCCACTCCCGTCCGATCCGCGGCCGATCCGCGGCAGGTCCCGGGCGGGCCGGCCGGTTCAGACGGCGAGGAGCGTCGCCGTGGCGTCCGCGGTCGCGGGGTGGCGTCGCAGCAGCGCGTTCACCTCCTCGTTGCCCGCCGCGGGGGACGCGGTCCACTCGGCGGGAAGCCCCAGTAGTGCCGCCACCTCATCGCATGCGGCGGGGTTTGCGGCCAGCAGGGCCGAGACGGGGCCGGACGCGGCGGGCGCCGTCACCGGCGCTGCGGCGGACCGCTCCCACGGCGGAACCCACGAGTCCACACCGTCCAGCGTGGCCGGGAACGTGCGGGCCGCCTCCCGGACGAGCACCGGCACCAGCTCCCGCGCATGCTTGCGCAGCGTCGTGATCAGCTGCGGCAGCCACGGCAGCAGGACGGAGTCGGGCAGCCGCGCGAACGCCTTCGACATCACCTCCACCACCAGCGGCGCCAGCGTCGGCGCGGGCTCCAGCGCCTGGACGAACCCGCTCATGTAGTGCGGGAACGCCGGGATGACCAGCGGGTTGGCGAGCAGCTCGTCGCACCGTCCGCGCAGCTCCGCGAGCGGCATCAGGCCGAGCTGCGACTTCGCCGCCCACAGCAGCGCCACCTTCGCCGGCGCCTCCGGATGCGACTGCCGCACGGCCAGCTCGAGCTGCGCGTGATCGCAGCCGAGGGACAGGGCCAGGCTCTCCATCCCGAACAGGAACCCCAGCATCGCCGCGACCTGCCGGACGCCGGTGTCCTCGTCCAGGAACGCGGTCGGCAGCAGCGTGCAGTAATGCGCGTACCCGGCCGTGACGAACGACTGGCACCATCCGGGCAGTTCCGGCTCGGTCGCCCGGTAGTGCGCCAGCAGCCGGCGGATGCGGCGCAGCACCTCCGGCGCGTCGTCCACGGTCCGTTCGGCGGCCAGCAGCTCCACCGCCCGCGCGCCCAGCTCGTCGACGAACCGGCGTCCGCCCAGATACAGGATGGCGTCCTCGACCGCCTGCAACGCGACGGCGGCGGTGGCCTTCGGATCCCACACCGCCCGGCGGAGCCGCTGCTCCAGCACCTGCTCGACGGTGACGCCCTCGTAGCCCAGCTCGACGAGCGCCCGCTGGTTGCGGCCGATCGCGAGGTCCCAGCTCTCCTGGATCGACCGCTCGCCCAGCTTCCGCGAACCCATGATCGGCCTGACCGCGTCGTCGGGCAGCAGCCGCCGCAGCACCCACAGCAGCTCCGAGCACGGCACCAGCCGCGGGTCGGCGTTCAGATCGAGCAGCGCCCGCTGGATCGTGCGCTTCTCCAGGTCGAGGCCCAGCGGCTCCAGCCGGTCGAGGACGTCGCGGGCCAGCGGCGGCAGCGACTCGTAGCCGACCTGGCCGATCCGGTCGCCGCCGAGGAGGATCTCGCACAGCCGCCGCACGTCCCGGCGGCCCGGCACCGCGTCCTTCTCGATGCAGGTGATCGCCGCGTCCTGGAAGTCGTACGGCGTCGGACGCGCCCGCCCCCGCATCCCCGCGAGGAGGACGGACGTCTCGAACACGGCGATGGCGTCGGCGGTGCTCGCCATGTACCCGTTGCGCCGCGCCAGCCGGACGATGTCGACGCACCAGCCGAGCAGCTCCGCCTCGTCGAGGTCGTCCAGCGCGGGCGGGCTCGCCAGGAACCCCGACAGCCGGTCCGCGACGGGCGGGTCCTCTCCGCGGTCGGCCGGCTTGCGGCCCTTGGCCGGCTGCCCGGCCTTGGCCTTGGACGGCTTCGCGGCGCCCTTCTGCCCTTCGAGGCGGAACGGCTTCACACCGCTCCGCTTCACGGCCTTCGCCCACGTCGCCGCCGCGATCGACACCGAACCCGACGCCAGCCCGAACTGCGCCTCGATCGCCGAATGGCTGGACGGGATCAGCCCGTACTGCCAGCGCGTGGACGTCCGGGGCGTGATGTCGAAGGGCTCCGCGTCCGACGCCAGCCCGAACTGCTCGACATGACTGGCCGCATGGAACGCCCCGCAGACGTACAGGCATTCGGACGGGTCGGTCCCGGTCGCCGCCAGGTGCTCGCGCATCCGCGTCCACATGTACCGCTCGCGGTTCTCGTCCAGCCCGTTCCGTTCGTCGCCGTCCGGCCGCAGCCGCCGGAACAGGCTGCCGATCAGCACCATCACCTGCCGGTAGGTGTCGTAGTCGGCGCCGGTGAGGGGCTGCTCGACGTACTGGTCCCACCATTCCGACCAGTGCCGCACCTTCCCGTGGTGCAGCAGATGCGCCTCCAGTTCGGCGAACCGGGGACGCAGGTCACCGATCTCGACCCCCACGGAATCGCCGTGCAGCGCCCCGTCGCCGTCCGCCTCGTTCTCGGACTTCTCGGAGCCCTCGGAGCTCTCGGCGGTTTCCGCGGTTTCCGCGGTGTCCTTCCGCGGGTCCCACTGGAAGACGTGGTCGGTGGATCGGTCGACCAGGACCAGCTCGACCCCCGGCGTGTCGAGCGCGTAGGAGATGGCCTGGTACTCCGCCGAGGCCTCCGTGATCGGCGCGACGACGCTGAGCGGCGACCACGCGGCCGGAAACCCGTCCAGCTCGGTGGCGAACGCCTGCAGCGCCACCGGCAGCCGGCAGTTCCGCAGCTCCGTGAGAAGCGGCGCGAGGTCCTCGCACAACTCCAGATAGATGACGGACGGCCGCTTGTCGTGCAGCCGCCGCGCCATCGCCAGCGCCGACGCCGGCGAATGGTGGCACACCGGGAAGATCTCCAGCTCCTCCCGCAGCGCCCGGCCGACGTCGTCCACCAGCCCCGAAAGGATCCCCGACACCGCGTCCCCGCCGAACGCGTGCGCGGCGCCCGTCAACTGCTCCCGCAGCGCCCCGAAGACGCCGGCGGGTTCGGGCCGGCCGCTCATGAAAGCGTCGAGATCGCGTCGCGGCCGCCCTCAAGGAAACCCTGCCACGGCCCGCCCTCGCCCTCCTTCTTGCTGCGCGGCTCGATGACGCCGTGCCAGAACTTGTTCAGGATGGCGAGGTCTTCCGGGGTGCGGCGCGCCAGCGACCCGACGAGCGAACCGCCGAGCGTCTCCGGCCGCAGCGTCCGGTCGCCGAAGAACTGGCTGTGCAGGATGGCGTCCTCCAGAACACCGATCTGCTCGGCCGTCGACAGCGCCGACTCGAGCTTCTCGTCGTCGCTCGTGGCGGACGCGGCGGCGGCGCGCAGGTCGGCGAAGCTCTGCAGCAGGACGTCCAGCAGCGTCGGCGGCAGCTCCAGCTCGATCTGGTGGCGGCGCAGCAGCTCCGACGTGCGGAACCGGACGATCTCCGCCTCGCTGCGCTTGTTCGTCACCACCGGGATGCGGACGAAGTTGAACCGCCGCTTCAGCGCCGACGACAGGTCGTTGACGCCCCGGTCCCGGCTGTTGGCCGTCGCGATGATCGAGAAGCCGGGCTGGGCGAACACGATGTTGTCGTCGTCCAGCTCGGGGATCGACACGTACTTCTCCGACAGGATCGAGATCAGCGCGTCCTGCACGTCGCTGGTCGAGCGGGTCAGCTCCTCGAACCGGCCGATCACCCCCGACTCCATCGCCGTCATGATCGGCGAAGGGATCATCGACGCCCGGGACTGCCCCTTGGCGATCACCATGGAGACGTTCCAGGAGTACTTGATGTGGTCCTCGGTGGTGCCCGCCGTGCCCTGCACGACCAGCGTCGAGTTCCGGCAGATCGCGGCGGACAGCAGCTCGGCGAGCCAGCTCTTGCCGGTGCCCGGATCGCCGATCAGCAGCAGCCCCCGGTCGGAGGCCAGCGTCACGATGCTGCGCTCGACGAAGCTGCGGTCACCGAACCACTTCTGCGGGATCTCCCGCTCCAGGCCGTCCGACCGCTCCGATCCGAGGACGAACAGCCGCACCATCTTCGGGCTGAGCCGCCACGCGAACGGCTTGGGACCGTCGTCGACCGACTCCAGCCAGTCCAGCTCCTCGGCGTACTTCGCCTCGGCGGGGGCGCGGAGCATCTCGTCGGGCATCGTTGCCTACCTTTCAGCGTGCGACCGGCGCGGGTCGCGTGAGTGCGGCGTGACTGTGCGGGGGAGTGCTATGCGAGGAAGTTCTTCAGCTCGAACACGAGCTTCTGGATCTTTCCGGAGATCACCGGTGTGCCGAGGCTCTTGAAGCGCTGCCGGAACCACGGGTTGACGATCTGCGTCCCGGAGCTGTTCACCGACCCGACCGGGATGAACTTCACCCCCGACCGGTGCACCGCCTCGATCCCGTCGAACAGCGGCTGCGACCGGTCGAACTCGTAGAAGTCGGAGATCCACACCATCACGGTGTTGCGCGGATCGGTGATCTTCGGCCGTGCCATCTGCATGGCGACCGGGCCGTCGTTGCCGCCGCCGAGTTTGGTCCGCAGCAGCACCTCGAACGGGTCGTTGACCCACGGCGTCAGGTCGATCGCCCGCGTGTCGTAGGCGATCAGGTGGACGTCCACCTTCGGCAGCCCCGCGAAGATGGACGCCAGGATCGTGCAGTTCACCATCGAGTCGACCATCGACCCCGACTGGTCCACGACCACGATGAGCTTCGCGGGCGTGGTGCGCTTGGCGGTGTGCCGGTAGAACAGCTTGTCCACGTAGAGCCGCTCGTCGTCCGGGCTCCAGTTCGTGAGGTTCTTCCAGATCGTCCGATCCAGGTCGAGGTTGCGGAACACGCGCTTCGGCGGCACCGACCGGTCGACGGTGCCGGCGCTCGTCTGCTGCACCTGCGTCCGCAGCACCTCCGCGACCTCTTCGACGTACCTGCGGATCAGCGACTTGGCGTTGGCGAGCGCGACCCCCGACAGGTTCGCCTTGTCCCGCAGCAACTGCTCGATCAGCGACATGCTCGGGGTCAGCCGGCTCGCCAGCTTCGGGTCGGCCAGCACCTCCCTGAGCCGCATCCGCCCGACGAGGTCGCCCTCCAGCTCCGCCAGGACGCCCGACACCTCGCCCGCGCCCTCTTCCCCGAGCGCCTGCTTCAGCCATCCGGCGTCCTTCTGCCACGCCCCGAGCTGGTTCGCCGTCACACTCCCGCTACCGGTCTGGAACGCGTTGAGGAGCAGCTTCGAGATCAGCGCCGCCCGCCGCACCTCGCCTCCGCCGCCGGCCGCACCTCCACTCCCGATGCCGCTGCTCGCGCTCTCGGCGTCTGCCGCGCCGGCGTCAGCCGTGGAACCGCTCTTCGCGCCGTTGGCCGACCTGTCGTCGTTCGCGTTGCCGCCGTCCGTCGTGTCGGCGTTCGCGGCGGTGTCTGCTGTGGTGGCGGCGGGGTTCGCCAGGTCTTCGAACTCGGCGGCCAGGGCGGGGAAGCGCTGGACGAGGTTGTCGACCGACACTCCCGGGTCGAGCAGCGCGGGCGGGAGGTCCAGGTCGTCCACGATCGCGACGCTCGCCGACTCCAGCGACGGGTGCTCCTCCGGATCGAACACGCGCGCCAGCAACCGCCAGTAGAGGACCTGCCGCCGGTTCGCCTCGGCGCTCTGGCCGGCCGGCTCCGGGACGTCCTGCGCATCCTGTGCGTCTTGTGCGTCTTGGGTGCTCATTTCCGCAGCAGCCGTCCTGCCCGCTCGCGCAGCACCGCCACGGCGTCACCCGAGCGCGCCTCCGCCTTAACGACCTTGGGGTCGGTGGGGCCGAGCGCCCAGTCCCCGTTGTGCGCCTCGACGGGTTTCTTCTTGACCGTCGCCTGGACGGCGAGAGGCTGCACCCTCCACTGGCCGTCCCACCGGACGAGCCCGATGCACGCCGACGACGCGGCCACCAGTTCGGGCGTCAGCGGACCGCTGGCGGGGAGCCGGTCCAGATCGATGCCGAGGGACCGGCCGTCCAGTTCCAGTGCCGTTCCGTTGACCGTGTAGCCCTCCAGAAGGACGGGCTCGGCGATCCGCACGGGATGACGGTCGAGCGGCCGGACGGCGGCGGCGAGCGCTTCGCCGAGCTGGACGCGGGCCGTGGCGAACGGATCGGCGACGTCGCCGGCTTCGGCTCGGCCGTCGTCCCACAGCAGGTCGCCGCCGGTGAGGAGCACGTCCTGGACGTCCACGGTCCGCCGCTCGGCCAGGGCGCCGAGCAGGACGGGATGCTCGCCGAGCAGCCGCCAAACGGCCGGCCCGACGATCGTGTCGACCTTGGTCGCACCCGCACTGACCCGCACCAGCCGAGGCGGCTCGCCCGCGGACTCCAGGAGCGCATGGACTTGCACCTGGACGGCCGTCGAGTGCTCATGGACGTCCACACCCAGAAGCAGCAGCCGCCCCGAAACGGTCTCGGCGGCCTGGCCGGGCGTGCCCGGATGGGACAGCAGCATTCCGCGGGCCCACAGGTCGCTCCAGCGCCGCGCCGGCAGCCGCCCCATCGTCGCCACCGGGCACGACGCCCGCAGCTCGGCCGCCAGGCCGTCCAGCAGGACGCCCAGGCCCCGCAGCCGCGGCTCGGCCAGCGCCGCCTCGATCGCCTGGTCGGACGCCGACACCAGATCGTGGTCAACGCCGCGCCAGCCCGCGATGGCCAGCTCGCCGAGCCACGACCGGCACCCGCTGAGCAGGTTTTCGGCCTCGGCCGCGCCCGGGCCCGGCGCCTCCCACTCGCTCCGGGACCGGCCGAGCGCCGCGTCGAGATGCCCGGCCAGGGCGTCGTGGACGGCGCCGAACAGGGCGGTGCGCGCCCCTGCCAGCGTCACCAGATGCGCGTCCGCCACGGAACCCGCGGCGACCTTCTCGACCGCCTCCGCCACCGGACCGCCCAGGGGAGACCCGGCCAGGGCCCCGGCGAGTGCGGTCAGCGCCGCGCCCTGCTCCTCGCCGAGGCGCCCGAACCCGTGTGCGAGCGCCTCGTCGAACCCGGCGACGACGTCGAGTGCCTCGTCCACCCCCGGCGGCGTTCCGCCGACCAGCTCACCGAGCTGTACCGCTAGCATCAGCGCACCGCCCCCGTGGCCGGGAACCACTGCATCTCGGCCAGAGGCGCGGTCGACGACGGCAACTCCAGGTAGGCCAGATGCCGGAGGAACCGGCTGAACACCACGGCCGCCTGCGCCTCCTCCTTCCGCCCGTCCAGGGCGTGCAGGAGATCGCTGTCCTCGTCCACGTCGGCCTTCAGGTACCGGGCGACCCGGTCGACCCCGTACTGCAGGACGGCCTCCTTCACGAGGGCCTGCAAGTGCTTGCACGGATACGACCCCGACAGCCCGCCGCACGGCCGGTTGTTGTTGGTACTGCAGCTGAACCCGTGGGTACCGGACGCGATCGACGACACGTACACCCGCGCGATGTCCGAACCGCTCGACACGACTCCCTGCAGCCGTCCGTCCGCCATCTCGACGAACGGCACCTTCGCCAGTTTGCGCGGCTGGACGGGCGGCACCACGCGCACCGCGCTCCGCCGTTCCCACCCGGCATTGCCCGCGTCCAATTGACCTCCAGCACCTCGGCACGGCCGATCACGAACCCCGACCCGGACCGGTCAGGTGCGGCACAGCCTTCCAGCCCCCACCGACATTCCGCCGCCGTTCGCGCACAGCGCCGTGGAGGAAGACGGCATGCGCCGCGCGCAGGCCGCGTCCCTTCGCGGCCGCTCGATGGATCAAGGGCCGGGTAGCGTCGGCTTATGCCCGATGCCGTGACCGCTGAGGATCTGGACCTGGCCGTGCAACTCGCCGTCGCCGCGCTGCGGCAGGCGCCTCCGGGTGCCTGGGACGCCAAGGCGGGGTCGCTCGAATGGGATTGCTGGGAGACCGTCGAGCACCTGAGCGACGACCTGTTCGCCTATGCCGCCCAGCTCGGGCCGAAGACGCCGCCGATGGACGGCGAGGTGCCGTTCGTGTGGGAGAGCCGGAGGCCCGGTGGTCCCGCGAACGCCGTCCACGCGAACCGTGAGGCCGGGCCCGCCGGGCTCCTTCAGGTTCTGGAGGCGTGCGGCGGGCTGCTCATCGCGATGGTGCGCAGTACACCGCCGGACGCGCGGGCCCATCATGTTTTCGGGGCGTCGGATCCCGAGGGTTTCGCCGCGATGGGCATCGTGGAAATCCTCGTTCATACCCATGACCTCGCGGAGGGCCTGGGGCTGCTGTGGGAGCCGCCCGCCGGGTTGTGTTCGCGTGTGCTCGGACGCCTGTTCCCAGACGCACCGCGTGACACGGACCCATGGCCGACGCTGCTGTGGGCGACCGGCCGTGCGGAGCTTCCGGGCCTTTCGCGTCTCACGTCCTGGCGCTGGCACGGTTCGGTGCGCACATGAGCGCCTGGCTCGGTCCGCCGATCGACGTCCGGCACCTGTTCGCGGAGCAGCAGGCCGCGTTCATCGGACTGCTGCGCGGCCTCGGGCCCGATGAATGGACGCGGCCCACCGTCTGCCCTGGGTGGACCGTCAAGGACATCGCCGCCCACGTGCTGGGCGACCACATTGGACGGCTCTCCAGGGGCCGCGATCAGTACACGGGCTTGAAGCCGCGGGACGGTGAGGCGTTCCCGCTCTTCATCGACCGCATCAACGACGAGTGGGTCACGGCGGCGCGCCGTGTCAGCCCGCGGCTCCTCATCGAAATGCTGGCGGGCGCCGGTGACCAGATCGCGGAGTTCTGGCGGGCGGCCGATATGGAGGCCATGGGCGACCCGGTCTCCTGGGCCGGTTCCGAACCGCACCCGGTGTGGCTGGACGCCGCGCGGGACTTCAGCGAGTACTGGACGCACCACCAGCAGATCTGTGACGCCACCGGGCGGGCGGGGCTCATGGACCCGCGCTATCTCGAACCCGTCCTCGACACGTTCATGCGGGCGCTGCCGTACACGCTGCGGGATGTCGGTGCAGAGGAGGGCACCGTCCTGCAAGTGGTCATCACCGGGTTCGGCGGTTGGGCCTGCATACGGGGGTCCGGTCGTTGGGCGCTGCGGCGGGAGACGCGTGCCCGTCCCGCGGGGTTGGTCGAACTCGACGCCGATACTGCATGGCGACTGTGCACCCGTGGAATCACCCCTGATCGTGCTGCTGAGCGCGTTCGGATTGAGGGGGATCGGGGGCTCGCGGAGGCGGCGCTGAGAATCGTGTCCATCATCCATTCCGGTGACGGCTCAGCGTAGGTAGTGGAACGCCGGTTTCGGGTGCATGAGGAAGTCGTGGTGGGAGATGTTCCAGGCGTAGGCGCCGGCCATGGTGAAAGCGATCACATCGCCGGGGGACAGGTGCGGGACGAGGACGTCGCGGGCGAAGACGTCCTTGGGCGTGCACAGCTGGCCCACCAGGGTGGCTCGGTTCTCCGGGCCGCTCGCGGTGAGGGCTTTGAAGGGTTGGTCGTGGCCCTTGGTCACCGGGGTTCTCAGGTGGTGGGTGCCGCCTCGGAGGATCACGTAGGTCTCGCCGCGGGTGGTCTTCACGTCCAGGACGTCGGTGACGTACCAGCCGTGGTAGGCCGTCAGGGCACGGCCCGGTTCGATGCGCAGGGGCGGGGTCGCGGGGAGGCCCTGGCCGTAGGCCCGCCAGTCGAAGCGGGTGTCGGGTCTCGTGTAGTCGACGGCCATGCCGCCGCCTATGTTGAGCTCCGGGTCGCGTACTCCGTGGGCTTCCAGCCAGGGAAGTGCCCAGTCCCTTATCTGCGTGGCCAAGTCCAGCATTGCGGGAGCGTCCAGGCCGGAGGCCAGGTGGACGTGGATGCCGCGGAGGTCGATGTGGGGAGTTTCGGATATGCGGCGGGCGCACTCGTCGAGGGTGGGCTCGTCCATGCCGAATGGGCCGCTCATGGTGAGGGCGGCGTTCGGGGTGTTGAGAGGCAGGTTGGCCCGTAGGAGGACGCTGGCCGGGCCTGGGAGGCGGGACAGTTCTCGCGGGCTCTCCACGTGGATGCGGTCGACGTTGAGCTGCTGTGCCAGGGAGAGTTCTTCGGTTGTCTTGCCTGGGCCGCCGAAGGCCATGCGGGTGTCGGGCAGTGTTGCGCGAACGTGGGTGAGTTCGCCTCCGGAGGAGACTTCGATGCCGTCCACGTGTGGGGCCAGGGTCCGGAGGATCTCGGCGTCCGGGTTGGCCTTGGCGGCGTAGAAGAGTTCCGTGTCGGGAAGGGCGGCGCGGACCTCGGCGGCGTGTGCGTCCAGGCCGGGCAGGTCGTAGATGTAGGCGGGGTAGCTGTCGAGGCCGACGGCGTACTCGTTCATAGCGGACGGGGTGCGGCGAGCGGATTGGGGGCGGGGACGTAGGTTGCGCCGCGGTCGGCCGTGCGCGACCAGCGTGTGCGGAGGTTCGCCTTGGCGGGCAGGGGGACGCCGGCCAAGAGCGCCCTTATCTGCGGATGGTGGTCGTGGGCGGCGAAATGCTTTCTCGCGGTCTGCCAGAGCATTTGCTCCAGGGATGGGTGCAGGTCCGCTATCGCGGCCGCGATCTCGGTCAGGTGGTTGACGACGAGGCAGTAGACGACGCGGTTCCAGCCCCGGTCCGGGGCATAGGTGAGGCTTTCGGCCACGCGGGACGGGAGATGGCCCAGATCCCAGCGGCCCGCTGTGAGCTTCGTGCCCTCCAGGTCGCGGAACGCCGTGTGGATGGGCATGCCGTCGGTGTCCACGCAGACGAGGACGTTCTGGAGGTGCGGTTCCAGGACGACGCCGTGGTCCAGGTAGGCGCGCAACACCGGGGGCGCGACCTGCGCCACGTAGGCGTCCCACCAGGCTTGGGCGCTGTCGGGCGCCGCCAGGGCCGGCAGATCTGCGAGGAACGTGGTGTAGGGGTCGGACAGTGCGCCGGCCAGCAGCGGTGTGCCGGGGAGGGCCTTGATGCCCTGGCGCAGGATCACGCCCAAGCCTTCGTACAGGCGGCGGTCGGCGAGGGTGGTGCTGCGGTAGGCGGGTTCGGCGAGGAGCGTGGAGTTCAGCTCTTCGAAGATGGGCGGCAGTAGTTCGTTGAGGGTTATCGCCCCGGTCAGCTCGTACCAGGCGTTCTTACGGACGCAGTTGGTGATGCGCACGTCCAGGCTGAATTTGCAGAACACGTCGGCGTCCGGCAGATACGCCGTCCGGACGGACGATGTGGGCACCGCCTCGGTGTCGGACGGGCCGAGGTTGAGCAGCAGGCCCCGCGCCAAGGCGTCCTGTAGGACGGGATTGTCCGCCATCAAAGAGAACTGCCATGGGTGGACGGGGAGCAGCCTTCGGCCGGGCGGGGACGGCGGCCCGTACGGCTCAAGGGCCTTGAACGCGTCAGGGTCCCCTTCTTCGGCGATGAGGTCTTCCGGAACGGCCAGCCAATGGGGACGGAAACGAGATCGCGTTTCCGGCGCGTATGCAAGCCAGTCGGACGGTGACCCCTGGCGTGACTTCGGGGACGGGTGAAAACGGTGCCCCGCCACCAGGGACTGTTCCGAGTCGATGTAGCGGCCGTCCGAAGGTTCGCTTCGTGCGGCGATGATCGCGGCCAGCGCGTTGTGGCTGTCGCCCACCTGGGTGAGGAACTCCGGGTTCGCGCGGCCGGTGGCCAGTTCCAGCTCACCGGCCACCAGGTTCGCCAGCCTGTCCCAGGGAGCAGCGATCCACTCGTCGCCACGCCGCTCCTCGTAGGGCGGCGCCAGGCGGTAGGTGGGCCCGACCGGGGGACGGGCAAGCCCCGTGCGGAGCACGACGCCCGCGCGGGGCAGACGGGCCACCAGGTGCGCGCCGTCCGGCCATACCTGCTGCTCGGGCGCGCAGACCTCCCGGATCAGGCAGTTCAGCAGCGCGGTCGAGGTGGCGTCGTCGGCGGAGATGCCGGGTTCTGTCAGCAGCACGTCGGGTCCCGTGAGTTGTGCAGAGCGGTCGGTGAGCGCGGTGGTTCCGGTTACGGGCACGTGGTGTCCCGCAGGTAGTTCGGCCCTGGCGGGCCGTAGTGCTTGTTGATGTCGGCCGCGCCGGTCCGCGCCTTGTCGACGAGGGTTCCGGCGGTGACCATGGCCTTGCCCGGCAGCGTGTCCGCGTCGAGCGTGCGGGAGCGCAGGAACGCCTCGTCCGGGCCGAGGGCCTCGGCGAGCCGGTCGCGGATCATCGCGCGGCCGGTGCGCCAGGGGAGCAGGCCGCGTTCGGCCAGTCCGAGGGCGGGGGCGGCGGCGCACAGGTGCAGCGTGATGGTGATGAAGACGCGGGCCAGCGCCTCGTCGTCATCGGTCGTCATCCTGCGGTCGACGAGGTCGCGCGGGTCCGTGCCGGGGGACGGCGGGAGTCGGTCGCGGAGCCGGGACGTGTTGATCAGCGCGCCGTCGTTGTCCTTGATCAGGAGGCGGGGCGGGGCGTCGTCCAGGACGAGGGCGACGTTCTGCTGATGCGCCTCTAGAGCGATGCCGTAGCGGAACAGGGTGACGTTCCATGAGAACAGTGCCGACAGGTAGGCATCGAAGAGCGGCTTGACGTCCCAGCCTTCTATCACGTGACCGTGATCGGGGGCCTCGGCGAGCAGTGCCGCTATGGGGACGATGTGCGCGTGTGCGGTTTCGGGTGGGAAGCGCCGCACGAGGTAGCCGAGAAGCGGGTCCTGTGCATGGCCATAGGTCTGTTCGTCGGTCAGAAGCACCGGGAGCGCGGATTCGTGCAGGAGGACGCGGCGCAGAATGCGTTCGACGAGCGCGCCGTCGGGGAGGGTGCCGGGCATGATCGTGCGGCGGTTGCGGAGGCCGAGGGTGCTGGTCGGCAGCGGCATCTTCACGTGCCCGAGCGGAGTGGCCGCCACCGTCCGCATCGACAGGGTGGGCGTGACCTGCAGGTACGGGTCGGGGGCGAGGGCCGCGCCGGGGAGCGCGTTCACGTGCCGCGCCGCGAGCGGGTGGACGGGGAACAGCGCGTCGGCGGAGGGCAGGCCGACATCGGCGGGGGCCGGCCACCAGCCTGGGAGCGACCCCGCCAGCACCGGGTTCCGCACGGCCGCCCAGCGCAGCGGGAACGACGGCGCGAACTCGGGCGCGTAGCGGCTCAGATCGGCCATGGACAGGCCCGCGCGGCTGCGCCCCATCGGATGCACCGGGTGGTCGTTGTAGGCCGCGAGCGTCTCGTAGAACGTCCCGGGGCCGGTCCGCAGTTCGCGCGGGATGCGCGCCAGCCGCCGGTACACCGCCGGACGCGCGTCGCCGTGGAGTTTGACGGCCGCCAGGGCGTCCAGGCATTCCCGCTCGAAGGCGGCTACGTCGTCGCGCGGGTCCGCCAGTGCGCGGACGGCGGTGAAGACGTCGCTCAGCTTCAGATTCTCCGCCGGGTCCACGACGAGTTCGGAGAGGAACGCCGGCCGCGCGTCGAGAAGGCGTACGGGACGACCCGGCAGGTCGAGCGTCCGGTGCCCGATGGGCGTTCGGTGCCCGATGAGGCGGTGCAGGCCCGCGTAGTTCTCGCGGAGGAGCGCGTCCAGAACCCGGGCCGCCAGTCGGCCCTCGATGTCGTCGTCGGTCACGCGATCGTCCAGTCGTGGGCGGCGCGGAAACGCGCCAGTGCGGCGTTCACCTCGTCTGCCTCGGGGCCGATGGCGCGGACCGTGCCCAGGTAGTCGCGGTTGGTGCGGGTGACGGCGACGGTGTCTCCCACCGAGCGCTGAGGGCGGTAGGCCAGCCGCACTGGGCCGTCGTCCATCTGGAGGGGGCCGGGAGCCGCCGTGAGTTTGCCCGAGCGGTCGGCGATGACCGGTTCGGCGATGGCGTGCCTTCGGTCAGGGGTGCGCCAGGACTGAAGGGGTCCACCCAGGTGAACGTTCAGGATTTCCTCGAACAGGGGCACGCCCAGGAGGTCGGCCAGCAGGAAGTCACAGTGGTCGCCGATCAGCCGGTAGTTGACCTCGATGATGCGGGCGCGGCCCTCGTGGACGACGAATTCCGTATGGCAGGCTCCGAAACCGACGCCCAGTGCTTCGAGCTGCTCCAGGATCTGCGGTGTTTCCGGGGGCGGGGCCGTCCACTCCAGGCGTTCCTCCACGAAGAACGGCGGCGGCGAGAGGGTCGTGCGGAACGAGCCGAGGACACGCAGCTCCCGCCCGTCGCCCAGCGTTTCCAGTGTGTGGAGTCGTCCCGGAAGGTACTCCTCGGCCACCAGGGGGTCGTCCCGGTGCGCGGCGATCTCGTCGCGTCGCGTGGCCAGCTCCACGGCGTTCTGGACGAGGAACACGTCCTCACTGGCCACGCCCTCGCGGGGCTTCAGGACGAGCGGATACGGCGCGTCCGCCGGCACCTGATGGGCGTCGGCGGAGAAGACCGGGTCGAGGGACGCGAGGTGCCGCCGCATGAGCGCCTTGTTCTTGGCGCGGGCCGCCGCCCGCCAGTCCTTGGCCGGGAGCCCGAAGTAGGCGGCGGCCAGCGCGGCGGGCGCCTGCAGGAAGTCGCTGTTGGAGAAGATGGCCGCGGGCTCGCCGCCGATGGCCGCGATGATCTCGCGGAAGTCGGTGACGTCGCATTCGACGACCGGTCCGCCGTGCGTCCCGGCGTGGGCGGCCGGACGGTCGGTGAGGAGCGTCGTGTCGAGGCCCAGGCGCGCGGCGGCGGGCAGGAACCCGTGCGTCACCGCGTCGGTCGCCTTTCCGGCGACCAGATAGAGCGAGGCGGCCACGAGCGGCCTTTCCAGTGCGAGACATGAGCCGGTCAGTGAGATGAGCCGGTGATTGCGACGAGCCGGTGAGCGAGACAGGCCGGTGAGTGAGGTAAGCCTTGCCTAACTCGCTGTCACCATAGTGGCGGTGCCGCATGCGGTAGGCAAGAACGATGACATCGCGTGTCCCGGCCCGTTCGGCGATCCGACAGGATGGGGGCCATGGATCTCGTCGACCGGTGGGTCGCGCTCGCGGGGCCTCACACCCGGCATATCGGAACGGAACTGGACAAGCGCTACGGCGAGCCGCACCGCCGCTACCACACGCGCCGCCACCTCACCGCCGTCCTCGACCTCGTGGACGAACTGGCCGGACACGCCTCCGCCGCCGACCTCGTCCGGCTCGCCGCCTGGTTCCACGACGCCGTCTACGACCCCGAACGCGCCGACAACGAGGAACGCAGCGCGCGCCTCGCCGCCCGCATGCTCACCGACACCGACCTCCGGGAACCGGACATCGAGGAAGTCGTCCGCCTGGTCGAGCTCACCACCACGCACGCGCCAGGCGAGGACGACCGGAACGGCCAGGTCCTGTGCGACGCCGACCTCGCCATCCTCGGTGCGGAACCCGACCAGTACGCCGCATACGCCGCCGCCGTCCGCGAGGAGTACGCATTCGTCCCCGACGAGTTCTTCCGCGCGGGACGCGCCCAAGTGCTCAACGGCCTTCTCGCGCTGCCCAGACTCTTCCACACGGCCCCGGCCAGGGAACGCTTCGAAGAACGCGCAAGGAACAACATCCGGACAGAGCTGGCGCTCCTCAACGCCTAGCGGCGGATCCCCGTGGCCGGTAAGCCTTCCGCCGGCGCAGGCCCGCCGCCGTCAGGCGCGAGAGCAGCTCCTGGCAACCCACCGCCTGCGCCCCCAGCGACACCGCCGTCTCGTAGAGTTCGGACGGGACGTCGTAGTGGTCGCGCTCGAACGCCCGCGGCGGCATCCCCAGCTCCGCCGCGAAGACGTGCAGTTCCTCGTACGAGACATCGCTCACCATGTGCGACCAGACGCGGCCGCGCGCGGGCCACAGGGGCGGATCGATGAGGATCAAGACGGCTCCGGGGGACGTGACCGGGATCGGGCTGGACGGGCACGGACGTAGGCGAGCGCCGGATGAGGGAAACTCAGCCCGACAGTACACACATGCGAAGGGGCATGCTGTTGACTTCCTCCTCTCCCTGCCGGGAGAGAATTCCTACGGCTCGCGCCGTGGGTGTTTCTGCTTCACGGCCGATTGCGGAAGGGAGGGCCCTTGCCGTCTGACATCAGCTCCACAGACCTCGCCGGGGGCGTGCCCGGCTACGGCTCGACCAGCCGCAAGGATGTTCTTGGCCGCGTTGTGGTCCCGGTCGTGCCGGGTGCGGCAACCCCGGCACGTCCAGTGCCGGGTCGACAGGCTCAACTCCGCGAGCAGGTGCCCGCAGTGCGAGCAGGTCTTGGACGAGGGGTACCAGCGGTCGATGACGATCAGGGTCCGTCCGGCGCGTGCGGCCTTGTACTCCAGCATGCGCCGGAACTCGCCCCACCCGCAGTCGGAGATCGCGCGGGCCAGGCTGCGGTTGCGGACCATGTTGGCGACCGCGAGGTCCTCGACCACGATCACGTCCGCTTGGCGGACGAGGCTGGTGCTGGTGCGGTGCAGGAAGTCGGCGCGGGCGTTGCGGACCTTGCGGTGGGCGGCGGCGACCTTGGCCTTGGCCTTGCGCCGATTGTTGCTGCCCCTCTGGCAGCGGGCCATGCGCCGCTGGTACCGGGCCAGGTTGCGGGCCTTGCGCTCCAGGTGCCGGGGGTTGGCGATGCGGTCCCCGTCGGAGGTCACCACGAAGTCCTTCACGCCCAGGTCGATGCCGATCTGGCGCCCGGCGGCCGGCAGCGGCTCGGGCTCACCGGCGCCGGTGTCGACGGCGAAGGTCACATACCAGCGGCCGTCCGGCTCCCGCGAGATCACCACCATCGTCGGGTCCAACCCGGCCAGATCCACCTCATCGAAGGACCACACCAGCGCCAGCGGCACCCGGGTCTTGGCCATCCACAACTCGCCGTTGCGGATGCGGAACGCCGAGCGGGTGTAGTGCGCGCACTGGCGGCCGGTGCGGGTCTTGAAGCGCGGGTGGCGAGCGCGTCCGGCAAAGAACCCGGCGAACGCGGAGTGCTGGTGCCGCAGCGCCTGCTGCAACGGGACCGAGGACACCTCGTTCAGGAACGCCTAGTCTTCGGTCTTCTTCCAGGCGGTCAGCGCGGCGTCGGTCTCCAGGTAGGTGGTGCGCTTACCTTCGGTGCGCCAGGCGCGGCGGCGCTCGGCGAGGGTCTTGTTCCACACCAGGCGCACGCAGCCGAACGTGCGGCCGAAGAGGGTCGCCTGCTCGGGGTCGGGGTAGGCCCGGCACTTGTACGCCGTCCGCATGACCGCCACTTTACACACCGTTTGTGCATGTGCAGGCACTCTCGGTTATCAGAGGGCTCGGTTCCAGGAGCGGCCCGGCGCAGCCGGGCCGCTCCTGACGGAGTCCGGATTCCTCCCCGGCCTGAAGGCCGGGGCATCCTCCGGAGGTTCAGTGAACGACGTACAGCCGAACGACGTGGTCGCGCACATCCAGGCCGGACGTGACCGGTTCATCGCCGACCTCAAGGAGTGGCTGAGGATCCCGTCCATCTCCGGAAACCCGGCGCACGCCGGGGACGTCCGGAAATCCGCGGAGTGGCTCGCCGAATACCTGCGCGGTCAAGGCTTCCCCTCCGTCGAGATCTGGGAGACCCCCGGACTCCCGGCCGTCTACGCCGAATGGCCCGCCGAGGACCCCGGCGCACCCGCCGTCGTCGTGTACGGCCACCACGACGTCCAGCCGGTCGAGCCGCTGGCCGAGTGGGACACCGACCCCTTCCAGCCCGTCGAGGACGGCGACCGGCTCATCGGGCGCGGCGCGTCCGACGACAAGGGGCAGATCTTCTTCCACACGCTCGGGATCCGCGCGTCGCTCGCCGCGTCCGGGAGGCAGGCGCCGCCCGTCACGATCAAACTGCTGGTGGAGGGCGAGGAGGAGTCGGGGTCGGTGCACTTCGCCGACCTGCTGCGCACCCACCGCGACAGGCTCGCCTGCGACGCCGTCGTCATCAGCGACACCACGATGTGGGCGGCGGACGTCCCGTCGATGTGCACCGGGATGCGCGGGCTGACCGAGGCCGAGGTCACGCTGCGCGGCCCGGCGTCCGACCTGCACTCGGGCTCGTTCGGCGGCGCGGTGCCGAACCCGCTGCGGGCCATGGCGGCGTTGCTCGCCGCCCTGCACGACGAAGACGGCCGGGTCACCCTCCCCGGCTTCTACGACGACGTCGTCCCGCTGACGGACGAGGAGCGCGAACTGTTCGCGCGGCTCCCGTTCGACGAGGACGAGTGGCTGCGGGGCGCCGGCGAGAGCCGCGCCGCGCACGGCGAGAAGGGCTACACGACCCTCGAACGGATCTGGGCGCGTCCCACCGCCGAGATCAACGGCATGTGGGGCGGGCACACGGGCCCCGGCGGCAAGACCATCGTGCCCCGCGACGCACACGCCAAGCTCTCCTTCCGGCTCGTTGCCGGCCAGGATCCGGGCAAGGTCCATGAGGCGTTCAAGGCGTGGGTCTCCCAGAACACCCCGCCCGGCGTCGAGGCGGAGGTGCGGGTCCAGGGCGGCGGCGTCCGGCCCTGCTTCTCACCGATCGACTCAGCCGGCGTCAAGGCCGCGCGCCGCGCGATGGAACGGGCGTTCGGCACCGAGGTGCTGTTCACCCGCGAGGGCGGCAGCGGCCCCGAGGCCGACCTCGCCGACATCCTGGACGCGCCGCTGATCTTCGTCGCGGTCGGCCTGAACGGCGACCGCATCCACGCCCCGAACGAGAAGGTCGAGATACCGCTGCTCCTCAAGGGCGCCGAGGCCGCCGCGTACCTGTGGGAAGAACTCGCCTCGGCGCTGCGCTGAACCCCCTGGAAAGGAGCAGAACGTGACCGATGGCCCCCTGGAGTGGCTGGCGCTCGCCCGCGGAACCCTGGACAGGTTCGCGCTGCACCGCCGCGACGACGCCTGGCTGGACGCGGCCTGGGCGGACCCGAAGACCCGCGTCCTCGTCGTCCAGGACGGCCGCGCGCTGGTGAGCTACGAGCCGAGCCCCGCGCTCGTCCTCGTCCCGCCGGAGCAGGCGCCGGACGGCGACCGCTGGCTCCTCGGCGTGGACGACGCCGGCACCGCCTACTTCGGGACGCCGGGTCCGCTGCCCGCCATCGAGGGGACGCAGCCGTCCGGGCTGCGCCGCGTCGGCGCCCTCCTGGGCGACCAGGACTCCGGACTGCTCACGCATGTCGTGGCGCTGGAGCACTGGCACCGGAACAACCGGTACTGCCCGCGCTGCGGCGCCGAAACGCGGACGGCGTCCGCCGGGCACGTGCGCGTCTGCCCCGAGGACGGATCCCAGCACTTCCCGCGCGTCGACCCCGCCGTGATCATGCTGGTGACGGACGACGCCGACCGGATACTCCTGGCCCGCGGCCCGCAGTGGCCCGCCGACCGCCGCTCGATCCTCGCCGGGTTCGTCGAACCGGGCGAATCCCTCGAACAGGCCGTCGCGCGGGAGGTGAAGGAGGAGGTCGGGGTGCCCGTGCGGGACGTCCGCTACCTCGGCAGCCAGCCGTGGCCGCTGCCGCAGAGCCTCATGCTCGGCTTCACCGCCAGGGCCGACGGCGACGTCCCGCTGTACCCCGACCCGGAGGAGATCCTGGACGCCGCCTGGTACACCCGCGACGAACTCCGCACGGCCATCGACGCCGGCGACATCGTCGCGCCCGGCCCGCTGTCCATCGCCGCCCAGCTCATCATGCGCTGGTACGGCGGCGACCTCCCCAAGATGCCGCCCTTCTGACGGAGGGGTCATCTATAGTGAGCGGTGCGTAACCTCCCCGCCACTGCGGGGATGGTCCCCAGACGGTTCCGACGGTGACCATCGGCAGTGAGTGCTCCCCGCGCATGCGGGGATGGCGAGGCCCGCCGTCCTCATGGTCGGCGGGCCTTCTGTTCAGCGTTCGTTCTGAAGTTCCGCGAGGCGGCGCTTGACTTCCTTGGCGCTGGGGTTGGTGGCGGCGGAGCCGTCCGGATAGAGGATTGTCGGAACTGTCTGATTTCCGCCGTTGACGCTCATGACGAAGTCGGCGGCCTCCGGGTCACGCTCGATGTCGACCTCCACCATCTCGATGCCGTCGCGGGCGAGCTGGCTCTTGAGCCGGCGGCAGAACCCGCACCACCGCGTCGTGTACATGGTGAGCTGGCCGGTCGGGCCCTTGGCCCGGTCGGTCGTCGGCGTCGCCATCGCTGCGTCGTCTCCCTCGTTCGTTCGTACGGTCCGCTCCGGAGAACAGTAGACACACGCTGCGCATTCCAGTTGTCCACAGGTGGCGTGATGGCCGTGACGGGTGGTGCGGGCTGCGAGTATGGGGGGATGTTGGCTGAGTCGGTGCTGGAGGGACTCGACCCCGAACAGCGGGCGGTCGCCGAGGCGGTGAAGGGGCCGGTGTGCGTGCTGGCCGGTGCCGGGACGGGCAAGACCAGGGCCATCACGCACCGCATCGCCTACGCCACGCTGACCGGCGTGGTGACGCCGCAGCGGGTGCTGGCCGTGACGTTCACCACGCGGGCGGCGGGGGAGCTGCGGAGCCGGCTGCGGCAGCTCGGCGCGCCCGGCGTCCAGGCGCGGACGTTCCACGCCGCGGCGCTGCGCCAGCTCACCTATTTCTGGCCGCGCGTCGTCGGCGGCGAACCGCCCAAGATCATCGACTCGAAGATCGGCCTGGTGGCGGACGCGGCGCGGGCGTGCCGGCTGTCGCTCGGGCGCACGGAGCTGCGCGACGTCGCGAGCGAGATCGAATGGGCGAAGGTCACCCAGCACCGGCCCGAGGACTACCCCGCCGCGGTCGTCGCGGCCGGCCGGAAGCCGCCCGCCGAGATCGTCGACGTGGCGCGCGTCTACGCGATGTACGAGCAGCTCAGGCGCGAACGCAACCTGCTCGACTTCGAGGGGATGCTGGAGCTGACCGCGGCCGTCCTCACCGAGCACCGGGAGGTCGCGAACCAGGTCCGCGAGCAGTACCGGTATTTCGTCGTGGACGAGTTCCAGGACGTCAACCCGCTGCAGAAGATGCTGCTCGACACCTGGCTCGGCGACCGCGACGACCTGTGCGTCGTCGGCGACCCCAACCAGACGATCTACTCGTTCACCGGCGCGTCCCCGTCCCACCTGCTCGGCTTCACCCGCGAGCACCCGGACGCGAAGGTCGTCAAGCTCGTCCGCGACTACCGGTCGACGCCGCAGGTGGTGCGCCTCGCGAACGGCGTGATCGGGCAGGCGAGGGGCGACGGGGCGGTCCGGCACAAACTGGAGCTGCTGGCCCAGCGTGAACAGGGCCCCGAGCCGGTGTTCAACGAGTACGACGACGAGGTCGCCGAGGCCGACGACGCGGCACGCCGGGCGCGCAAGCTCGTCGACGAGGGCGTCCCCGCGCGGGAGATCGCGATCCTGTACCGGATCAACGCGCAGTCCGAGACGTACGAGTCGGCGCTGGCGGCGGCGGGCGTCCCCTACGTGCTGCGCGGCGCGGAACGGTTCTTCGAGCGGCCCGAGGTCCGCGAGGCGGTGGTCAGGCTGCGCGGCGCGGCGCGGGCGGGCGGCGACGCCGAGAACGACGGGACGGGGCTGATCATGACCGTCCGGCACGTGCTGTCCGGGGCCGGGTTCTCCGACCAGCCGCCCGAGGGCGCGGGTGCGGCCCGCGCGCGCTGGGAGTCGCTCGCCGCGCTGGCCCAGCTCGCCGAGGACATGGCCGCCGACAACCCGAAGGCCGGCCTCCCGGACTTCGTCGCCGAACTGGAGGAACGCGCCACCGCCCAGCACGCGCCTCCCCTGGAGGGCGTCACGCTGGCGTCGCTGCACGCCGCCAAGGGCCTGGAGTGGGACGCGGTGTTCCTCGTCGGGCTCGCCGATGGAACGCTGCCGATCGTCTACGCGGAGACGCCCGCGGAGATCGAGGAGGAACGGCGGCTGCTGTACGTCGGCGTCACCCGGGCGCGCGTCCACCTGTCGCTGTCATGGGCGTTGTCGCGCTCGCCCGGCGGGTCGCGCCACCGCCGCCCGTCCCGCTTCCTGGACGGCCTGACCGGCAAGACCACCACGCACACCCCCGCCCGTGCCGACCGGACGAAGCGGCGTGCCACCAGGGGCCCGCAGCCGTGCCGCGTCTGCGAACGCCCGCTGACCGCCGCCGTCGAACGCAAGCTCGGCCGCTGCGAGGACTGCCCGTCCGAGCTCAACGAGGAACTGCTCATCGCGCTCAAGGAGTGGCGCGCCCGCGTGTCGGCCGAGCAGAAGGTCCCCGCCTACGTGGTGTTCACCGACGCGACGCTCCAGGCGATCGCCGAGCACGGCCCCGAGTCCATGGAGGACCTGGCCCGCATCCCCGGCATCGGCAAGGTGAAGCTCGACCGCTACGGCGACGCAGTCCTCGACCTGTGCGGCGCCTGACTACGACCAGACCGGGCCTCCGACGTCCTCCACAACCTGTGCGTGTGTGAGCAGGGGCAGCCTTGGCCGGTAGGGCAAGCTGGTTCTCGGCCTGTGCGGCTCGTGAGTACGGCCGGGCCTGTGACGTGCTTTTCGGCGTGTGCGTGTGTGAGCGGGGGCAGCCTTGGCCGGTAGGGCGAGTTGGTTCTCGGCCTGTGCGGCTCGTGAGTACGGCCGGGCCTGTGACGTGCTTTTCGGCGTGTGCGTGTGTGAGCAAGGGCAGCCTTGGCCGGTAGGGCGAGTTGGTTCTCGGCCTGTGCGGCTCGTGAGTACGGCCGGGCCTGTGACGTGTTTCTCGGCGTGTGCGTGTGTGAGCAAGGGCAGCCTTGGCCGGTAGGGCGAGTTGGTTCTCGGCCTGTGCGGCTCGTGAGTACGGCCGGGCCTGTGACG